>NZ_JBHLWK010000016.1:0-33692 GCF_042432915.1 Novosphingobium soli | reverse complement strand
CGATCTTGCCCAACGGGGGTCGTCCACACATGAATCATCTTGGGCTCTCAGGCGCTACCGGTTTTTCGAGGCGTCCAACTGGGACAGGGTCAGATCGCCATGCTCTACGCGATTGAGGACCCGGTCCGCAGCACCTCGGCGGAGCAGCGCCGCGCCGTGCGTGCCGAACAGGCTCGCGTCATCGTCGATGATCTGCACACCAACCTTGAGGCGCGGCTTCGTCAGCTCAGCCAGCATTCCTCCTTCCCCTGCTTGCCCAGGCCCTTCGCCAGTGCTTGGGCATCGCTGGGGTGAACCTGGACTGAGAGCTCTTCGCTGGTGAAGATGTACTTGACCAGCAGCTGAGGCAGGTCCTGTGGCGGCTCGAACCAGATCTCGCCGATGTGCTGCCCGTCCGGCGCGAAAAAGGGCGTCGGGAGCGTGTCGCGTTCCAGGGGTTCTCAACCTGGCGGATTGGCAGGGCGGCGCTCACTGGTTTACAGCTCCCAGCAGCTTGCCGACCTTCTGCGCGCCGGTGGCGGTGGTGATCATGATGTCGTTGCCGTCCACCACGACGTAGACGTCCTCCAGCCCGATGACCGAGACGCGCGGGCCGTCGCTGTCGACCAGCACGTTGCAGCAGTCGACCAGCTCGACATAGCCGCGCACGACGTTGCCGTTGTCGTCCCGCTCGCGCGCGGCGTGCAGGGCCTGCCAGTTACCGATGTCCGACCAACCCATGTCGGCGGGCACCATGGCGGCGCGCTGGGTGTTCTCCATCACCGCGTAATCGACCGACTCGCTCTCGACTGCGGCGAAGGCGTCGGGATGGGGATGGAAGCGCAGGCCTTCGGTGCGACCGTTCTCGACTGACTTGCGCACCGCTTCCAGGATCGCGGGGCGGTGTGTCTCCAGTTCCTTGAGGAAGTCTCCCACGCGGAAGGCGAAGATGCCGCCGTTCCAGGCGTAGATGCCCTCCGAGAGGAACTGCTTGGCCCGTTCGAGATCAGGCTTCTCGACGAACTGGGCAGTGCGATAGCCCTTGTCGCCGATCGCCTCGCCCCGCTTGAGGTAGCCGAAGCCGGTCTCGGGCGCAGTCGCCTCGATGCCGAAGGAGACTAGCCAGCCCTCCTGCGCCAGCTCGGCGGCGGTGCAGGCGGCCTGGGCGAAAGCATCGGCATCGCCGATGTGGTGGTCGCTGGGGCACACCAGCATGACTGCATCCTCCGGCAGGCGTAACGCGGCCAGAGCAATCGCGGCGGCGGTGTTGCGCCCGGTCGGTTCAACGATGATGGTCGCCTCATCGCTGGCATGGCCGAGTTGCGCTTCGACGTGAGCCAGGTGTCCTTTGCCGGTCACCACAATAGGAGCACCGAAGCCGCCAGCGGCCGGGCAACGTAAAAGTGTCGCCTCGAAAAGCGTCGTATCGCCTACGAGGGGCAGGAAGGGCTTCGGCTTCTTGGCTCTGCTTCGGGGCCACAAGCGTGTGCCGCTGCCGCCGCAGAGCACCACTGGAACGATCTGAATCATACCTCCCCCATAATGCTGCAATTGCGAAACCTAGATGATGATGCGCGCACTTGCCACGGGAATGTACTTAGCTCTTCAGATGCCGGGATGAGTCGGCGCGAAGCTGGACACGCCAGGGCTGCAAATTCGTGCTTTCGAGTATGAATTGCCGCTCCCCTTGGAGCATGACATATCCGGCTCATGGTCCGGTCCCTTCCTCAAGGCGAACTCTTCCAACTCGACAGCCCCCTCACCGGAGAGATCCGTGGTGAGCGATCGCTTATGGCGTTTCCGTTCTTCGCGCTCAGCAAGAACGCCTGGATGAAGCCGCTGGCCTACGCCACGTCAGATGTTTCGATAGAGGTGCGGCCGAGCGCGCGGGGAGTGGCGACCATCTACGACAAGGAGATCGTGCTCTACATCGCTTCGCTGATGGCCTCCAAGCTCGAGCAGGGCCTGCCTGTTGCGCAGGATTTCGTGTTCACCGCCCACGACCTGTTCAGCGTCACCGGAGCCAACCATTCGGCGCGCAGTTACACCCGCCTCGCCGATGCGCTGGAGCGGTTGCAGGGCACACAGATCCGTACAAATATCGAGGCGGGCGGCGAAGGCGAGGACGGGTTCTTCTCCTGGCTCTCGGAGGCGCGGCTGCAATACGCGCGTTCGCGCAACGGCGATAAGCGGCTGAAGGCGGTCAAGGTGCGGCTGTGTGACTGGCTGTTCCGGGCCATTCTGCGCGACCGCCAAGTGCTCGATTACGCGGCCACCTACTTCCAGCTCGGGCCGATCGAGCGGCGCATCTACGAGGTCGCGCGCTCGACCTGCGTCGAGGGCGAGGCGCTGGAGATCGATCTGCAGACCTTTCGCTTGCAGATCGGCTTTCAGAACCACCTGGCGAACTTTCGGATGGCGATGCGGCAGATCGCCGCCGAGGATACGGTGCCGGACTATCACCTGCAGCTGGTCGAGGCCCCGCCGGCACCAGGGGCAGCTGGCACCAAAGGCCGCAAGGCCGGACGCGCCAAGGTGATTATCACCAGGCGCCCTGAGCCTCTTCCCGAGCCTAGCGATGACGGACCGGGCGCGTAGCTGCTCTCCCCTTCCCTGCGCACACGACTTAAGGCGTGATTCGGGAAAGCGCTCAATTCCTACTCGAAAGCACGAATTTGCGCGCCGAATTCCTACTCGAAAGCACGAATCTGGGGTCCATTCCTACTCGAAAGCACGAATTTTTTCGACATATCCTACTCGAAAGCACGAACCGTAATGGCTTCCGATGTTGGTTTATTGCTGCGAGAATGGCGGTGCCGGCGTGGGGCCGGGTGATCGGAAAAAGAGGCAGCTGTGACCACATAAAAGAAAGCCCGGCACGAAGGCCGGGCATCCCATTCTGAAGTTGGAGCGACGTCGCCAAACGTCGATCGCAGTCAAACACAGTCAAAGCCTGCTCTCCATACATCAGATCGAACGCCAGTTCAAGGATGCGCGCTTCGCGCCACGGATTTGTTTTGTCTGGTGATGGCCCTCTTCCCTGGAGGGACAAATGGGATTGCACACCCTGGGCGAAGCCCTGAACGGAGCGCTGGCAGGCGCCCTTGCCTATCCGCCCGCGCCCCGGCGCAAAGCAAAGTCAGGAGCACCGCATCCGACGGGTGCGCGGGTCCTGCGCGATAGTGTCGAGGCGGGGACCTTCGAAGAAGTCTTCTTCGTGCCGCCGGCCAAGGGTGAGACCGATCGCATGCTGCGCGCGGCGCGGCGCGGGCTTGATGCCGGGCGCCAGCTGCGCCGCGAGGCACGCCAGGGCCTGCGCGAGTTGACCGCGGCCGAGCGCGTGCTGACCACCCTCACCGCCGCCAGCGTGCGCGTCTTCGAGGAAATCCTCACCCTCGCCCGCCTGAACCGCGGCCGCGTGTTCCCCAGCTATGACCATCTGGCGCAGGCAACCAGCCTGGGCCGTGCGACGGTAGCCCGGGCGCTCGGCATTCTCGAGGCGATCGGGTTTCTGGTGCGCCAGCGACGGTTCAAGCGGATCGAGGCGCAGGGCCCGGGGCCGCGTTACGAACAGACGTCCAATGCCTATCGCCCGATGCTTCCCAAGGGGCTGCAAGCCTATCTGCCCCGCTGGATGCGCCCTGCCCCGCTGCCCGACGACGAGATCCAGCGGCGAGTCGATCAGGACGAGGACATGGAGCATATGCGGGCACAACTGTCCTGCCGCGAATGGGCGCAGGCCACGGCCGACGGCCCCTTGGGCAAAGTGCTGGCGAAGCTGGGGGCGGCACTGGATCGCGCTCTCGAGCATCAGGAGCGCGAGTCTCAAATCCATCCTCAACCGCTACATGATTCCCATAAAAAGAATTCGATGATGAGTTGGCCTAGCCGGCCAACACCTACGGCCTGACGGCCATAACGCGGAAATACACCTCACACTCGAAACAACAGTTCAAACCGGCACCTCGAAGCACCGCTACGCGGTGCAGTGCTCCCAGAGGAAGCAAGCGGCTATGGCAGGCTCGGCCTGAACGCATCGTCATTCGCATACATAAATATCGGAAGGATATCCCTAGTATGTCGATATTCAAGTAATAGGGAAAGCCTTGCGCTATGCATATCCTTTCGATAGCAAGGCTAGGCTATATCCAGGTGGGGTGCGACGATGCCGGCGATTTCAGTAGCCAATCCCAAGGGGGGCGCGGGCAAGACCACCCTCACTTTTGTCCTGGCCTGTGAACTGGCCCGCAGCGGCGCATCCGTCGCCGTGATCGATGCCGATCCCAATGCCATCATCGCAGGCTGGGGACGCAAGCGGGCAGGGCAGGGCAGGGGCACCCCGTTCGAGATTATCGCCGGTCCCAAAGAATCGGAGCTGGTCCGGCTCGTCGATCAGCACACGGCATCGCACGATTTCGTCCTGATCGACCTCGAAGGCACCGCCTCGCGTATGACCTCGCGGGCACTCGCGCGATCGCACCTGGTGCTGATCCCGTTCAATCTCTCCCCGATCGATGCCGAACTGGCCGCCAACGCCGTCGCGCTGATCCAGGAGGAAGCCGAGGCGCTGGGTCGCAACATTCCTTTCCGTCTGGTGCGCAGCCGCGACAACGCGGCAATGCAGACCAAGACCGCACAGCGGATCGTCGCCGCGATCGAGGAAGCGGAGCTGCCTCTGCTGCCGGTCGGCCTGGTCGAGCGCGCCGCCTACCGCGACATCTTCGACTTCGCGCAGACGCTGGAGGAATTGGACGAGACGCGTACCTCGGGCGTCCCGGCGGCGCGCAAGAACGCCTACGAAGTGGCCCGTTCGGTGCTGCAGGCGGTGCAGGAGGAGATCCGGGCATGAGCGGCTACGGCTTCGGCAGGAAACCCGCAGGGCGCAATACGGACGAAAGCGGGGCAGGGGGGGGCGCCGACGCGCCCGAACGCCTGGACTTTACCGGCATCCCGCGCACCCCGGTGAACCTCGATCCCGCGCGCGAGGAAGCCGCCATCCGCCGCGGCGACGCGCTGGGCTTCGTCGATCGCGGCGCTGCCCGCGACATTCAGGCCGACACTAGCGAAGGAGCCCCGAGCACCCGCCGTCGGCGCCGCTCGGCGCAACCGCAGATGAGCGTCTTCATCAAGGGCCCGAAGGACACGCTGGAGTGGTTCATCGAATACACGAACCAGCAGGGCCACCGTTCCTACTGGGAAGCGCTTGAGGAGTTCCGGTCGCTAGTCGAGAGCAAGTGAGAGGATCGGAAATGGATAGGATATTTATAATATATCCTTTTGATATGTGAAAGTGATTGTCCAGAGAGATCTCAAACCGGAAATTCATAACGCTTGAGCGCTGGTAGCAAAATGCTACCCTTTGTGCTGGAGGCGTGCCATGGCTCAATCCATCAAGCTCAGCGACGACATCATGAGGATCGTGCGCCGGGAGTCCGAGCTGCAGAGCCGCTCCATCGCCGGCCAGATCGCCCATTGGGTGCGCATCGGTCGTGCCATCGAGAAGTCGGGCAACTTCGATCACGCCCGCATCACCGCCGCGCTTGCCGGTGAGATCGAGACGACTGCGCTCACCGACGAGGAGAAGGACGTCTGGCTCGACAGCTTCGTCGAGCAGATGAGCCGGCCCGGACCCGGCGAGGAAGCCTTCTACGCCCGGCGACGGCAGCTTGGGCTAGGCGTTGGCCTGGATGACGCCGGCAATCTCGTGCGCGAGACCGCCACTGGCAAGGCATGACGCCGGCGATGGTCGTGCTGGCCGGGCCTAACGGGGCCGGCAAATCGACGCTTTACCAGACCCGCGTGGCGCCGGGCTTTGCCGGGCCGTTCATCAATGCCGACGTGATCCAGCGCGACGAGCTGCGTGATCCTTCGCCGGCCGCGTCCTACGAAGCGGCCAGGATCGCGGCGCAGCGCCGGGCCGATCATCTCGCATGTCGCCGCGATTTCGTGACCGAGACCGTCTTCTCGCATCCTTCCAAGCTCGCGCTGATCGACGATGCGCGCGCCGCAGGGTTCACCATCATCGTGATGCATGTGGGCGTCGAAACCCCGGACCTGTCGGTCGCCCGGGTCGGCACGCGCGTGGAGGAGGGCGGGCATCTCGTTCCCGAGGACAAGATCCGCACCCGCTGGATCCGCAGCGCGCCATTGATCCGTGCTGCCGTGCTTAAGGCCGATCGCGGCCTGGTGTTCGACAATTCCCGTCTCAACCAGGCGCCCGACCATTGCCTGACTTTCGCACGTGGCCGCCTGACCTTCGCGTTGCCGCGCCTGCCGGGGTGGATCCGGTCGGCTTACGAGGCCGACCTTGCCCTCCCGGGCTAGGTGTAGGCGCTTGCAATCATGTCGATGTCTGCTCGCAAACAGCCTGATTTCCTGCTCACGCTATCTGCCACTGGCGGGGAGCGTCCTGCTCGAATTATCTGCCAGCGTGCTCGCCATTATCCGGCGCTGCTTGCAAACGGGGGGTTGTGCTCACGCTCCCTACCAATGGGTTCTCCAAACCCGTCGCCGGCAGCCGCTTTTACGAAGCGGGTTTCCAGAACAGTTCTGACAAGCGGCGGACCGCGGAAATGGGTTGCGATCATGGTTCGTTGGTAAAGTCATCGGAAAGGAAGGTTTTTTGCGAACAGCGGCCGGCGCATAGAAGAGGCCCCGATATGCGCTTGCGACTGAATGAGCTGAACCGCGCCGGCGCAATCGTCCCGATTGGGATCGAATTTGGGGTCAGTTCCGGCAGGGGGCGAAATGACACCCTAAGCGATCGGTCAAGGATTTTTGCTATCGCAGCCGCGCAGGTTCAGCGATTTCATCAGCTTCTCCGGGGGTCGCATAGACCTCCTCGCGGATGATGCGATTGGTGATTTCGAGGAGATGTGCGGAGAGAGCCTCGCTGAGCTCCTCGAACTCTGGCCACAGGACTTTATTGATGAAACTGACGGGCGCATGGACGATCACGGTCTGGCGATGCATGCGTGAATAGCGGAACGGCTTGAGACCATAGCGCCTGCAGAGGGCGGTAAAGAGCTGTCGGGACCACGGGTCGGGAATGGAGAACTTGAACTCTTCCGACGTTTCGCGGCGGCTCGTTTCGGTGAACTGACGCCTGATACGTTCTGCGGCGGCACCGGCTGCGGCCTTTTCACCTGCCGTGGCGGCGCCGGCGAACAGCGCTTCGATCTTGCGCAGCTTTTCGCGAAGACGCAGCTCCGCATCCAAATTCTGGTTCAATGCCGAGTTCCCAACGGCGTCGTGATACCGGGGAGGCCTTGGGCGCGCGCCCGCGTACAGGCCAGAACCGCAGCATGAATCTCGGTCTCCATGATCTCGGTCATCACACGCAAATGCTTGATCGTCTCTTTAATCTGCCCGCGATCTTCAGGTTCATCCTTCGTGCGTTCGATGAGATCGGCGACTCCGGCCATCATTGCTCTGATTTCTCCGAGGTGCGTAACCGCTTCATGTGCGCGTTCGGGTAGCCCGGCTTCTTCTTCGCCATTGAACAGCCCTTCGACGAAACCTTCGACTTCCTGCGCACGGACCATGCCCAGATTACCCAGATTGGCGCTGGTCGGCTCCAGCGGAACACCAGTAGCTCGAAATGGCTTCTTTGGGTCCTGATGGTCGGCCAGTTCATTCCACAACCCCATGACTAGGGCGTTTAGCAGCGTATTGGCGTCATCCACGCTGTCGAACTCGGGCAACGCTCCACCCCACAGGGCGGCGATGACCGCCATGGGTTGCACGGCGGGATCGGGACAGGCGATGTTGCCCAGCAACCGCGTCCTCACTTCGTGGTAAGGAACCGGACAGTCATGCTTGTCAAGCAGGGCGCGGATCGCACGTTCGGTTGGCGGTTTATCCTTGGACTGGCCCATCGTACTTTCTTGCAGATACAGATCATAGATTTACCGGACAATTTTATACCGGCTCAACTCCCTTGGGCCAGCGGTATTCGCCGGTGAGCAGGATATGAGCCCATCCCAGCGGCGAGATGTGCGCGAGCAATTCAGGCGGGACGTCGAGACCATCCCGTCGGCGCATGTCGACAGGCTTACCAAGGTGGAGCGTGTTCCAGTAGATGATAATGGCCGCGAGCAGATTGAGCCCCGCGATCCGATAATGCTGGCCTTCGCTGGTCCGATCCCGGATCTCGCCCTGGCGGCCGATGCGCAGCGCATTCTTGAGGGCGTGATGCGCCTCGCCTTTGTTGAGGCCGATCTGTGCCCGCCGCTGCATGTCAGCATCAAGAATCCAGTCGATCAGGAACAACGTCCGCTCGACCCTGCCAACCTCGCGCAGCGCGAGGGCCAGATCGTTCTGCCGGGGATAGGACACCAGTTTGCGGAGCAACTGGCTGGGGGTGATCCTGCCGCCGTTGACCGTTGCGACGCTGCGGAACAGATCGGGCCAGTTGGCGACGACGATGTCCTTGCGTATTTTACCGGCGACGAGTTTTCGTAGTTCGGTCGGCGTCGCCCTCGGATCGAACACGTAGAAGCGCCGGGAGGGCAGGTCGCGGATGCGCAGCACGAGCCGGCGATCGAGAAGTGCACTCAGTCCAAAAACATGGTCGGTATAGCCCGCCGTATCGGCAAACTGTTCCGTCACCTGTCTGCCGGCCTCGTTCATCAACAGGCCGTCCAGAATATAGGGAGCCTCGCTCACCGTGGCCGGGATGGTCTGCGAGGCGAAGGGCGCGAATTGGTCGCTGACATGGGTATAGGCCTTGAGACCCGGCTCCGATCCATACTTGGCATTGATCGTATTCATCGCCTCGCCCTGCCGTGCGGTCGGGAAAAACTGGCCATCGCTGGACGCGCTGGCGCCCATGCCCCAGTGCGCTACCATAGACAGTTTGCCCTGGGCGGCGACGACCATGGCCAAAGCCTGGTTCATGGCCTCGCTTTCCACGTGCCAGCGGGCAAGCCGTGACAGTTTCCAATAATCATGAGTGTTCGAAGCCTCGGCCACCTTGCGCAAGCCGAGATTCAGGCCTTCGGCGAGCAGGACGTTGAGCAGGCCTATGTTGTCCTCGCACGGTGCGCCGGTTCGCAGGTGAGTGAAAGCCTCCGTGAAGCCGATTTCCGCATCGACCTCGATGAGGATGTCCGTTATTCTGGCCGGAGGCAGACGGCGATAAAGGTCGAGGATGAGTTCCTCGGCTTCATCCGGGACAGCGGCGCTGAGCCGATCGATCCGAAGTTCACCGTCTTCGATGCTTCCGTGGGGGATCGTGCCGTCACGGGCGGCGGCTCCGAGCCGCTTCAGGCCCTCTTCCAGTCGCCTAGTTCGATCTTCAAGCCAGGCCTGAGGATCGCGTGGCAAGGTCAATCGACTCATTTGTTCCTGCGCCATCGCCCAGGGCAGCAGCACTTGCGTGATATCGCCGTAGCGTCGGGAATGCGCCAGCCACATGTCCCCGGACCGGAAGGCGTCACGCAAATGGAACAGAACAGCGACTTCCCGAAGGCGGCCATCCCCGGCCTCCTGACCCTTGAGGTGCCGGCGCCATTTCGAATTGGGACGCAGAAAATCGATGCCAGGGTGAACTGACGACCGCGTATCGCCGACTGCCATTGCCGCTGCAAGAAGCGGCTTTGCTATGGGGGCGCAACCGATCCTGAGGCATCGTAGCATACGTGGGGCATAGCGGCGGAAACGATGGTATCCGCGCCCGACATGGGCGAGCGGTTCTTCAGCCATTGTCGAACTCAACTGCGCTGCGATAGCCACCCAGTCGTCGAGCCTGGCCCATTCCGGCGATTGCGTCAGTGCCGTTTCTATCGGCACGCCATCGTTGCGAGCCTCTATCATGGCCGTTCCCAGCGTGGTGAAAGCGCGCAGCGTATCGGTGACGGTTGTTCGGGCGTCGCCGATGCGGGCTTCGTGTACTTGTTTCGCTTCCCGCCAGGTTTTACCCACGATGCGGTCATGGGTTTCCACGACCGCATCGGCGATAGCCGCTTCCCATTCAATTACACAAGCGGCGAGGATAGCCAGGCGCCGGTTTACGCCGATATCGCGCACACCATCGGTGAAGTAACGTTCCCCCTGCCGGCGTAGCCGCGCAACCCGGTGTGTCGGAACCCCTGCCAGGCCCTCTACCGGCAAACCAATGCCCTGCAGGAATTCAAGCCGATCCAACAGGCGGTTCGCTGCCGTCGAGTTATGACCCACCTCAAATTTGCGCAACCAGACGAACCGGCTGACATTTCCGGGCATGGTCTCGGTCAGCAGCGTGTTCAGGCGTTTACGCATGTCAGCATCAAGCCGACCGGCGATACGCGTTTCAATGTGGCCCTCCGCTGCAACCAGTGCATCAGCACATAATCGCTCGATCGTCGATGTCGCCGGAAGGATGATCTTCGTTTCGCGACAACGTGCTATGAAGCGGCGCGCCAGATCCTCATTCGAATGGGCCTGTTCGGCTTCTGCGACCAGCCACTGCCGAAAGGCTCGTGCATGGGGGCCTCGTCCTGGGAACATGCGGTAGCCATAGATGCGACGCAGCGCTTCCATGTGTTGCTGCCGGGTCTGACGACGGACGGCATAGTGAACGAGCGCCTCACCCGGGATACCGAGCTGGGCACCCAAAAAGACCGAGATGGTCTGTGGGATCAGTTCGCCCGGAGCAAGGGCGCGTCCGGGATAGCGCAGCGCACATAGCTGAAGGGCGAAGCCGATCCGGTTTTCCGCACGTCGCCTGCGCTCGATATGGATCAGATCATCGTCGGCCAGGATATAATGTCGCAATAGCGAAGCTTCGTCGGCGGGGAGGTCGAGCAATGCCGAGCGCTGACGCGCTGTCAGGATATGGCGTCTTGACACAAGCGCATTGTCCCAGTTGATCAGAAGTCTGTTTTGGACAACATTGACCCCATGCAGATCAAGGCTTTTCGAGGCCTAAATCCAGAGGGGTTCAATTGGGACAGCGCGCCGCCATCTACGCAAGGGTCTCAACCGCCGACCAGTCGTGCGAGCGACAACTGCGCGACCTTGCCGCCTTTGCCGAACGGGGCGGCTATGAAGTCGTGGAAGTGTTCCGTGAGACAGCCTCCGGCATGAAGGCCAACCGCTCGGCACGTAACCAGGTCATGAAGCTGGCCCAAGCGCGCCACATCGATGCGATCCTCGTCACTGAACTTAGCCGCTGGGGACGTTCGACCCAGGACCTGCTCGATACGCTCAACCGGCTGTCGGGCTGGCGCGTGTCGGTGGTAGCGATGAGCGGCATGACGTTTGAGGTCGACACGCCACATGGGCGGATGATGGCTACGATGCTGGCTGGCATCGCGCAGTTCGAGCGCGACATGCTCAGCGAGCGTGTCCGTTCCGGCCTCGCGGCAGCACGGGCGCGGGGGCGCAAGCTCGGACGGCAAACGGGGCAGCGCCCCAAGTCCGATCGGCTTGGACTCAAAGTGCTGGCGCTGGTTGAAGAGGGACGCAGTTATCGTTGGATCGCTCGCGACCTTGGCCTGAGCAAGAATACAGTCGCTGCAATCGTCGGGCGGGCGAGAGCGGATGGCGCTCCCAACGAGGAAATAGCGGCATGACAAAAGCGCCGCCACGCCTGCCGCCTGATCCACGGCGCAAGGTACGCTTCCGTGAGATCGCTCGCGGCATCGTCGCCAAAGATCGCCATGACCGCAAATATGGTTACACTGTCGACACCGCTGGCGCTATCGCACAGGCGCTGGAGCGCGCCTATCGTGAAGGTGTGCGAGACGGTCCAACAATTAGCACCACGGTGCATGAGCAGCCCGATACAACGGGTCCTCTCGAATGGGCGATGATCCCTCCCGACCCAGGGATGCCTTCTGGAGCATCTGCTTGTTTTTTCTTGGCCGGGAAGCCGATGACACGCGGAATGGGTATCTGGAGCCCGCGCTCACCGAGCGCGGAACGCCGGGATGGACGATGGTCGTGCCCGGGCGAAACCGGGAAAAAGTGATCGGTGATCGTACCATTGGCCCTCTCATCCGACTTGGGCTCCTTGTGCATTCATCGGACGGGCCTGTCCGCCTTCATGTCACTGAGCGTGGACAGGACACATGGCGACTTTTTTGCCAGCGGGGTGGGCGTTACCCCGAGGATCTGACCGACATTTGATCGCCGCCACTCCTTAGTTTGGAGTGGCAGCTTTCGCCCGATGCCGTTGAAAAAGTCGGCCTTGCAGTCGCGGTGAAGCTCGGATTCAGCTTTGTAATGCTGAAGGACACCAAGCGATGATGGGCGAGCGCCGGGTGGCGCAGGATGCCTTGTTCTACGAGTTCAGCCTGGATCGGCACGTGCCTGCCGATCATCTGCTGCGATCGATCGATCGGTTCGTGGACCTGTCGGAGATACGCCAGCACCTGCGAGGGTTTTACAGCGCGATGGGCCGTCCCTCGATCGATCCCGAGTTGATGCTGCGCATGCTGATCGTGGGCTACTGCTTCGGGATCCGCTCCGAGCGCCGCTTGTGCGAGGAGGTACACCTCAACCTGGCTTACCGCTGGTTCTGCCGCCTGGGTCTGGACGGCGACGTGCCGGATCACTCGACCTTCTCCAAGAACCGCCATGGCCGCTTTCGCGAGAGTGATCTGTTCCGCCAGCTGTTCGAAGCGACCGTGCGGTGCTGCATCGACGAAGGACTGGTTGGAGGCGACGGCTTCGCTGTCGATGCCAGCCTGATCCGGGCCGAGGCCAATCGGCAGACCTATGTCGAAGGGACGCAGGGCCTTGCGACCGATCAGCCGCGGCGGGCCGTCGAGGAGTACCTTGCCGTTCTCGACGATGCCGTCTTTGGTGGCGCAACTCCGGTCGAACCCAAGCGGGTCTCGCCTGTCGATCCGGCGGCACGCTACACCTCCGCGCACGGCGGACGCGCGGATTTCTGCTACTCCACCAACTACCTGATCGACGTCGACAATGCCGTGATCGTGGATGTCGAGGCGAGCACGGCGATGCGCCAGGCGGAGGTGACCGCGGCCAAGCGGATGATCGAGCGGTCAGCCGATCGCCATGGCCTGTGGCCCCGCAAGCTGATTGGCGACACCGGCTACGGCTCTGCCGGCATGCTCGCCTGGCTCGTGCACGAGCGTGCCATCGAGCCGCACGTGCCCGTCTTCGACAAGTCCGCCAGGAGCGATGGCGCGTTCGAGCGCAGCGCGTTCGCCTTCGACCACGAGGATGACAGCTACGTGTGCCCGGCAGGCAAGCGCCTGCGGCCGCGTAACCGCAACTTCGCCTCGCCACGGCCAGAGGCCGACAAGGACGGCTTCATCCGCTACCGAGCCCGGCAGCAGGACTGCAGCAGTTGCGCGCTCAAGCCACGCTGCACACCCATTCTGCCCGCGCGCAAGGTGACCCGCTCGATCCACGAGGGCGCGCGCGACCTCGCCCGGTCCCTGTCGCAAGAGGACGAATGGATCACCTCGCGCCGAGAGCGCAAGAAGGTCGAGATGTTGTTTGCTCACCTGAAACGCATCATGCGGCTCGACCGTCTGCGACTACGTGGTCCCAACGGCGCCCGAGACGAGTTCCACCTCGCTGCTGCCGCTCAGAACCTGCGCAAGCTCGCCAAGATCAGCCAGGCCAGACAACCTGCAAGAGCCTGAGAGCCGGCAGCTCCGCTCGTCCTCAAACATCGTGGCTGTCCGCTATCTCAGCAGGCGACTTTTTCAACGGCATCGCCCCATTGCGGACATGAGACACTCAGTCCAAACTGCAGGAATGGCTCGTCCCGAAGACAAACAACAGCGCATGGAAGTTCGCCGCTCTATCGGCAACAGGAAGGTGCCGGGGCCGTATGTCGCGCCTTACCATCGTGGCCCTGATTATCTGATAGCGCATGCTTGTTGATTGCCGAAAGGCTTGGAAGCGTTCCGGAGACCGAGACCATAGTTGCCCAGAATGCAGTAAATCGCTTGCTCTGATGGGGCGCACCTTTCGCACACCAACAAAGCGCGAAGGTGATCAATGGGAAAAAGTCCGCAGGTTATGGGATGCCGGGTTTCGTTTCTGGAGCTATCGGAGCTTTCCTGATGCAGAACCGTTCCCCGCCCAACTTCGTGAAGTCGATGCCTTCATCGCGCGGAACACCGAACATCCTATGAGGACCAAGACCTAAGTCCACTCTCCACCCCTTATTGTCGTTTCGCTTAGGGTGTCATTTCGCCCTCAGCCGGAACCGACCCCTTCTTCCTCAGCTCTCGCGAGATCTGGGTCAAGCCTGGCGCGCTCGCCCTGACGATCGACAACGACCAGGCCGCATTCCGCATCGACGGCGAGCCCGCATAGCGCCGCGATTACCGCGGCCGAGACACGATCCTTCACTCTGACAGGAAACAGACATGGAACTGGCAACGATGCTGGTGCTCAGCACCGCGCACATGAGCATGACCACCGCAGGCGACTGGATCGCCCGCTGCCCATGGGCATGCTTCGAAAAGGGCGACTATGGCTGGTTCATGTACGTCTGCGATGACGCCTCGATCACCGAGGCCCACGACATACCCCTCGAAATCCGCTCCGCGATCCACGTCGCCCGTCGCGAGCGCTGCGAATGGATCATGTGGGACTGCGACGGACCTATCCTCGACGAGCTGCCCGAGTATGACTGGGACACCGCCGGCGTGATGGTGCCGGCATGATCGGTGTTGCCAAAGCGAGACCGGGCGAGAACGGGAGCGGGATCGACTACCTGGCGATGCCTCGCGCGCCGACGGTGCTCTCCTACGGCGTGGGCGTCGACTCGACCGCGCTCCTGCTCGAGCTGGTCAGCCAGGGCCGGCCTCCCGATCTCGTTCTCACTGCCGATCCGGGCGCCGAGAAACCCGAGACCTACGCTTACCTCAAGCTGATGCGAGAATGGATGGTCGCCCGCGACATCCCGTTCCACGTCGTGCGCTACGTCACCAAGCGCTTCAAGAATTACCCGCCTTATGCGGACCTTGCCGGGAGCCTGCTGACCAACGGTTGCCTGCCAAGCATAGCATTTTCGCGCCACAGTTGCAGCTTGAAATACAAGGCCGCTCCGCAGGAGGCGTTCATCAAGGCGTGGCAGCCGGCGATCGACGCCTGGAACCGCGGCGAGAAGGTCATCCGCTACATCGGCTACGACGCCGGCAAGCGCGACACCCAGCGCTATGCCCATGCCGCCACGATCGACGATCCCTTGTTCGCCAACACCTATCCGCTCCGCGAATGGCGATGGGACCGCGAGGCCTGCGAAGACCGCATACGGGCCGAAAGCCTGCCGGTCCCGCCCAAGAGTTCCTGTGTGTTCTGCACCGGGATGAAGCCCGACGAAGTGCGCGCTCTGCCTGTCTACTGGCTGCGCATGATCGTGCTGATCGAGGCGCGCGCCGCCCCTCGATTGAGGACCGTCGAGGGCCTCTGGCGCAAGTCGACGAAGACGAAGCCGGGCCGCATGACCGATTTCATCCGCGCAGAACGGCTACTGCCGGAGGCCGAAATCGACACGATCATCGCTTCGGCGCCGCCCGACCTCGTTCGTTTCCAGGAAGCGGCCGCGGCCGAGCCGCTCGGCACCCGGCCCACTCTCGCAACCTGGCTCGAGCGATTCCACGCTCATGACCATCTCGCCGCCTCACCAGGGGCAAAGGAGGAGAGGGACGGCGCAAGGTCGACGCAGCCGCACGAAGGAGACGCGCATGCTCGACCGAAATCTCACCCGAACCCAGACCATCGCTCGCCTCAACGACCGGGCACGACTTGGCCTCGACCGAACCGCCACCATCGTCGTCACCTCGACGCTGCTGGCTTACCTGAGCGACGGAACCGCAAAAAGCTTTGTCCTGGCACGAGCGAGAACACTGCAAGCCGCCCGCAACTGCAGCTTCAACGAAGACTCGCCCGAACGCGACTTTGCTGCCTTCGAGATCGACGGCATCGGCTGCTTTCTCAAGGTCGACTGCTACGACCAGGACCTGCAGTATGGCTCGGAAGATCCGGCCGATGCCTCCATCACCCGGCGCGTCGTCACCATCATGGCACGGGAAGACTACTGATGAGCCGACACGAACTCATCCCCCTCCCGGACACCCACGCCATCGGTGGCGCCGTCGGTTGGGATCGCCCGCTCCAGACCTTCTTCGCGCAGGTCTACCGCATCGAAAACGGCGAAGAGACCGCCTTCATCTGGGAAGGCCTCGACTTCCGTGAGTTGAAGACGCCCGCCGAGGCACTGCGTGTCGTAGCGCCCTATTGCGCTCTGCCCGAAGGGCTCGCGCAAGCTCTGGAAGTCGATCGCCTGAAGACGTCCGGGACGTGGGACGGCGCCGCGCAACTCGATGCGAAGCGGTTCATGAACGGCCGTAATCAGACCTGAACGAGCTCGCGCGGCGCGGCCATCTTGGCAGGACTGTCGTCCTGCACTGGACGCACAATGCGCTCCTTCAGCTTGGGGCTGGCCCGAAACGTCAGCACCCTTCGCGGGGCAATCGCATGCTCTTCCCCCGTCTTGGGGTTACGTCCAAGACGCAGACCCTTGTCGCGCAACAGGAACGTGCCGAAACCGGAGATCTTCACGTTCTCACCCGAAGCAAGCGCATCGCTCATGTGCGCCATGATCTTCTCGACCATGGCGAATGAGTCCGCCTTGGAGAGACCCACCTTCCGGTGAATCGCCTCTGCGATGCAGAGCCGCGTGAGATTGCCCGAAACGCGCATTGCTTGCTCGCCCCCTCAATATGGACCGTTGATCCCATACAGCATTCCACGCGCGCCTGAAACGCCGCCCGCGACGCGAAGCCTGGTCCCGCACCGACGACGCCCCGGCCTGAAGTGGCCGGAGCGGATACGCGCGCCGAGCGCGCGGGCCGGGCCGGGAGCGGCCCGGGGGAGGAGGGGGAAGGAGGAGGGTGGTCCCGGACAATGGGTTCGGGCGTATCTGGAGACGTGGCATGAGCATGAACATCGGCAATTTGAAGCTGAACGAGCAGGGCACCCCGGTCGGCCGCATCGTGACGCTGACCGTCAACGCAGTGATCGCACTGCGCCCGGTGCAATCCAACCACGAGCGCGCGCCCGCGTTCGACATCATGGGCCTTTCGGGCGACCGCCGCACCTGGGTGAAGATCGGCGCGGTCTGGGAATACACCGCCAACGACACCGGCGAGAGCTTCTGGTCGGGGCGGTTCGACGATCCTTCGCTCGCCCGCCCGATGGACGTGGCCCTCTTCCGGCAGGAGGACGGCAGCTTCAACGTCAGCTGGCGCCGTCCGCAGCGCAAGCGCGAGCTGCCCGCACTCGGCAGCGACGACGCGCTCCCGCCGATGCCCGCCGCTGACACCGGTGATACGCCGGGCGACACCGGCACCCCCGCCACGGGCGACGGCCTTGGCGAGAGCACCGCACCCGCGCCCAAGGGCCGCTCCGGCAGCAAGGACAAGGAGCTCGCGCCGGCCTGATCGACAACCCCTCGCGCCGGGCGGGTCACCGCCCGGCGTCCCCTTCGTACAGGAGTACCTCCGCATGACCCCTCAAATCGCCGCCCTACGCATCGCGCGCAGCATCGTCAGTGTCGAAGCCGACCTCGATCGACTGCTCGTCAACGCAAGCGGCCTGCTCGGTGAGATCGCCGCAGCTCGCGTCGCCACCGGCGTCGACGCACACACGATGCAGCAATCGATCGCTCGCATCGCAAACCTGCAGCGGGCCATGGTCGAGGGCCGCTCCGAGCTGGTGCGCGCCCACCGCGACCTGTCCAGAGCCGCGCAGACGATGGACATCGGCCTGCAATGCCCGACCGCTGCATCTCTGCGCGCCGACGAAGTATCGCAGGAGCGCGCCAGCGCGCTCGCCTGAACCGCTAGCGAGGCGCGACAGTCCTCGACCCGCTCATCAGGGGTGCTGATGAACGCCCAGGATTCCGGGGCCTGAAACGGAATCTGAGGATCGCGACTAGCCTCACGGCGCGCGGGTTCGATCCGACAGACAAGCGCGCCTGCGATGCTGCAGCGTCGCGAGAAAGGCTCGTCACCCAGCTCCCCTTGAGTGATGAGCCTTTCTTTTTGCCTAGTGCTCACGCGAGCACCGGGATGGCGCCGGCAGCGCTGCACCGCCTGGAGGTTGGCCGGCACCGTGTCCCCGCGAAGATCGCCGGTCACGCGGTCGGCCTTGAGGACCGGCGGGCGTGGGCAGCCGATGACCACGAGCATATCGCCCGATGGCTCCTCACGCCCACGCCGCCGCCGAGCGGTGCCGTGTTCCTCCCTCCTGGACCTGCCGCTCGTGATCCCCTCCTGTAGTTGCGAATGAGGACGAGAGGTCTCGTGTCGGTGCCAGCTCGCTGAGCGCGGGCTTCCACGCGACATGTCGTCGCGGGCGACAGGGTCCTCACTCGGACAGCACCGGACCAGACGTCGTTCAGGCCCCACAACAGCCTCCAGAGAGACCCGGTGGTCCGACCGCCTCGGTAGTGCCCCTTGCCCCTGTTCGGGGACCGACCCAACCCCCGGCGTCCCGGGCCGAGTTGCCCGCGTGCCGCGGGCTGCCCGCACCACCCCGGTCCTTAGGGGTTCCCCTTCGCTTCGCTCCGGTGGGCCGGCCCCCGCCCAGGGGCTCATCAGGGGCACCGGCGGACGAACCACCGGATCAACTGGAGGCTTAGGATCATGAACAACGTCAACCTTGTCGGTCGCCTTGCCAAGGACCCTGTCGCCCGCGACGGCCGCGAAACCCGCATCACCGAGATCACCCTCGTGACCGAACGTCCCCGCATCCGCGACGGCAAGGTCGAGAAAGACCCCGAGACCGGCTACCCGGTCAAGGACGCCGAGTTCCACAAGGTCACCATCTTCAACGGCGCCGGCATGGGCGTGCGCAGCCATAAGAAGAAGGGCGACATGCTCGCGGTCACCGGCCGCATCCACTACACCCGCTGGACCGACAAGGAAGGCCAGACCCGCTACGGCTGCGAGATCATCGCCGAGGACATCGAGTTCCTCTGAACCTCGAGGGCGGCGCTCCGGCGCCGCCCCTTCCTTCCCAGATGTACCCGTCCTGGCGAGACGGAACGCCAACGGGATCCGGCGCGGCATCGGCCCAACCGCAGCTCAGCGGCATCGAGCCGCTTCGCCGCGGCCGATCACTTCAGCGATCGGCCGACAGGCCTGTCCATGCCGCTGTGGCATGAAAACAGCCTTAAGGAATCGAAACCCTCGTCTAGTCGCCCGCCTATGTTACATCTATCGAATCCGCCGTGAGAGCGGACCGAACAGGGGAGAACGCGATGGAGCCCGGCGAACTCGAAATCTCGATCAAGGACCCGGACCTTATCGTGTATCTCGGTGCGGACTACACCATCCCCAACGACGACGAGGAGTACGTCTACGTCCAGCTCGTCGGCCGAGCGATCGACTTCGTCACCGCGCTACCGATCGTCATCCGCTTCTTCACCACCGCCGACGACGTCGGACCTCCCGAAAACGACCGCATCCTGTACCTGCCGGAGACACTCGCCGAGCAAAAGGCGCGCCTGCCCTCTCAGGTTCGCCTGTCGCAGCAGGCGCTCACCGCGCTGCTCGCCATCGTCGCGTCCAACCACCGCCGCACCTTCAACTTCTCCGCTGTGCCGGACCCACAAGGGCGCGGCCTCCTCATCGAAAGCTTCGAGTTCTACCTCGAACCGTCACCCAAACCCCTCAGCCTCAACTAATCGCGGCTCAGCGGCATCGAGCCGCTTCACCGCGGCTGCTGGCAGCCGCGGCAACGCCGCGAGGCTGGGGGTGGAACGTTGCCGGTGAGCTGGATCGGCATCGTCATGCTGCTTGGGAATTGCTGGCGAAAGCAGGGGAGGGCGCATCCCGCTGCGCGGGACCAGGCTCTATTCCGCTAGGGTTTTGCGCATCGCCGGCGGTACGCCGGCTCGCTCCAAACCCAAGCTCCACCGAGCCCCGCTGCGCGGGTCTCGGCCCTGCGGGTCACGATCCTTTGCGCTTGGTGACCGACGCCCACCAACCTCAGCGTAAACCGCAACCTTGCGTGAGGGGCGCGGGGAGAGGTGGTTAGTCCACTGTGTAGTCCTAGTGTGGCACGCGGGGCTTGGCGTCCGTCAAGGATCCGCGGTTCCCCCAATTTTGCCGCCGCCCCTCCGCCTGCGGCTCCGGAACGACAACAAAATCGGCTCCCCCACGGCCCGCTTCGCGGCGGCCTGCGGCCGTCCCTGACCTCCTGGCCACCGCGTGCCTGATGAGAAGGGTCATCAGGAGGATGACGCAAGACGGAGGCTTATCATGACCAAGTTCAACAACTTCGCCGATCTCGCTGCCCAGCTCGCCAACGACCGTATCGCTCGCTCAGACGAAACGCACGAGCAGAGCTACGATGGCGCCTTCATCGAACACTCCGAGATTGCCAAGCTGAGCGTCTTCGAGGAACCGATCGCGACCGAGATGCCCGACCCGGACATGGCGCGCGCAGCCGTCGAGCTGGCCGTGGGCACGATCTTCGACGTCTTCCGCGACACCCGCATGGAAGAGTTCGCGCAACAGATCGTCTGGGGGTTCGTCAACTCCTTCCACATGACCGCGCGCCTGGCCGAAGGTCGCGAGGATGACGCCGCCAAGAAGCTCGGGGAACTCGCCCGCAACTACGATCCTTCCGAAATCCACGCCGTCGAGATGGAAGAGACGCAGCTGCTCTGCCAGACGCTGCAAGGGTGCCGCGAGGCAATCGAGGCGATGCGCGACCATGCCTCGGAAGTGTACCGGGTCGAGACCGGAAAGCCCTTCACTGCCACCCGCGGTTCGCAGGTCTCGCGCTCGAGCGTGACGGCCTCGCAGATCCAGGCCCGCGACTTCCTCGCCGCCCGCAACCGGCAGCGCAACGAGGAGCACGCGCCGACCGGGCCGATGGTTGTCGTGTCGGGCGGCCAGGTCTGGCACGACCATGAGATGCTCTGGGACATCCTCGACGACATCAAGGCCCGCATCCCCGAGATGGTGCTGGCGACGACGGGCATGCGCAAGGGCGTCGACGCCATCGCCACCGCCTGGGCACAAGCGCGCAAGGTCAAAGCCATCAGCTTCATCCCGAACCGCGCGCACGGCAACCGCGCACCCTTCCTGCGCAACGAGAACCTGGTCAAGCTCCGGCCAGTCGAGGCGATCGTCTGCGAAGGCTCAGGCATTCAGTCCAACCTCGCGCAGCGCCTGCGTCAGGCAGGGGTGCCGCTGCACATCCGGCGGATCGCCAGCCAGCGCGCGCCGCAGGGCGCCAATCGGGCCTGAATGCCTGCGAGGGGCTCCGGCTTCGGTCGGAGCTCCTCTCCTCTTTTCGCCGCGCTGAAACGCGGCTCAGGGGCATCGAACCCCTTCGCCGCGCCCGCGACGTGCCCTGCGGGCAGATCGCGCTCGCGTGAGGCACCGTCGCGCCACGATCGAGAGGGGGGAACGTCTCTCTTCCTCCCAGTGTGTCGGCCGCGCCGGACCGTCTCAAGGACGGCAGGGTCCCACCATTTTCCCTGCGGGAAAATCGTTGCCCCTACCGCCGCTGACGCGGCCGCTTCGCGGTCCTATGACACGGCCCGGCGCGACCGACCCATGGCCTCCGTCATCATGACACAGGAGGAACGATCATGCAGGTCTCGTTGTTCAGGGCTCTGAAGTCCGCTAACATCTCCGACGACACCGCCGAGCAGGTGGTGCACGCCTTCGAGGAGCACATCGACATGGCGGTGAACGAAGCCATGAAGCACTACGACAACCGCATCACCGCGATGCAGACCGTCATCGAGGCGAAGCTCGAGGCGGGCTTCAAGCAAGTCGAGGGACGGCTCGCCGGCATCGAAGGCAAAGTCACCGGCATGCAAACCTCGATCGACATGCTCAAGTGGGCAGTCATCACCATCGGCACGCTGAACGTGCTAGCGGCGGCTATCGCGGGCTACCTCAAGCTACTCATCTAGCCGGCGACGGCAGTCTGCACGGACATCGACGGGCTGCCCGGTGCGCCGGGTGGCCCTTTTCTCATGTCGCCGTTCACCAGCTCAGCTGCCCATTGCTGCTGAGATGTCGCCCACCCGAACGGCACCAGCATCTGCCGAGCTCGGCGGCTCCTTGCTCGCCGACGGCCCTGCGGCCGTCTCGCTTCGCGCGTCCGCCGACGCCGGATCACGGCATCGCCGGCACGCTCGCACCGGCCCGCATGCGCGGTCCTGGCGCATCGCCCGGCTCGCCTGCGCGGCACGTGCCGAGAGGTCGCCAGCGTGCGGCAGCGGCAGCGGCCGAGCGCGGCGGTCCCTTGCTCGCTGACGGCCCTGCGGCCGTTTCGCTTCGCGCGGTCCGCCGGCGCCGGTTCACGGCATCGCCGGCATGCTCGCACCGGCCCGCATGCGCGGCCCTGCCGCCTCGAACGCCTCGCCTACGGCGTTCCTCGAGGCACCGGCGAAAGAGGAGAGGGAGAGAGGAAAGCGGTCTTCCAAACGGAGAGAGACATGCTGACCTTCTTTCGCATCGTGGACACGGAAACGAAGCTCCACTCCAAGCCTGCCCCGCTCAACGCGCGAGAACTCGCACGCCTTCGCGTCATCCTCCAACATGGAGGCGCGGTGACCATTCCCGAGGCGGGCGAGACCGCCGGCACCGCATACAACTTCGAAGCCAATGCGAACGCCATCGCGCTCGCCAGCTTCGCCGCTCCGTTCGACAAACGCATCGACATTCTGGCGATCATCGAGGAAGCCCAATTCCTTGGGAGGTCGATCCGTGTCCGCCGAGACGCTCGCGGCGGCGAGGCAGTCATTCAGGTCAGCGAGCACATCGCCATCACGCCTGAGATCGCGCTCACGAGAGACCAAGCCGACAAGGTCCTCGACTGCCTCAAACTCGACCGTGAAGCCTCACCCGATATGCCGCTCGCGACACTGCGTTCGCTCCTCGCCAATCCTGCCATCTACGACCGCTTTCAACGCAACGGTCTGGCCAACACCTACGATTACCTCGCCCGTCTCTCATACACCGACTGCGGCGAGCAACATCCTCACCTGGCTTGGGCCTAATCCTCCTTCCAAGCCAGACGGTCGAAGGGCGCCGGAGCATGCTCCACCGCCCTTTCTTTTTGCCTACTGCTCTCGCGATCATCGCCCGATCGCAAAGCCGTCACGCAGCCTCCAAAGCACTCTCGTTCTGCGCCTTGACAGAGGGCCTGCCGGAAACCGCATTCAAAGCGTCGAGAGCCGCCTTCGGCTTGGCCTCGACAGCCCGCTTCAAGACCGCAATTGCCGTCTCGATCGTCAGCTTCTTTACGAGCCGCTGCAGCTCCTTCTCCTGCTCCTCGCGCTCCATCTCGGCGAGGCGGCTCCGCCGCTCCGCCAGCTCACGCTCGGCCGCTGCAATCGCCTCGCGTTCCTTATCCAACTTACCAGCCATCAAACCCTCCAAAACTGACCATGCTGAAGCCGGATTGTAGCACGACATCGCACCGAGGCGAGCCGGCAATATCGCTCGGCCAATCGCCCCTGGCACGCACCATCTCGTACACCTTCACACCGACTTTCTCACAGCCGATGAAGCCCGTTCGGCTCAACCCGTCTCGTCCCTGCAGCGCGGTCGAATATGGTCGCCGGCCCGCGTCAGGACTCGAAATTCCAGCTGCGGTCTATCGACCGCCTTGCCCCTACCGGGCTCCGCTAACGGCTGAAGGAACCTCCCATGGCTCGATCAAAAGCAAGCGACTGATTCAGTCCCTATTTTCAGCACACCCTATACGGCGAGCCGTTGTAGATTTCATCGGTAAATCAGCGAGCTACCCCTGGCTAGCGTGGTAGCCCCGGCTAGCGCCTCGATCAGCCGCCTTATTGCTGCGAATTACAATGGCTTAGAACACCGTGATCGCTACCGCCGCCCCACTGGACAACCACCGAACAGCCGCGTAAGAATGCCGGTGCGATAGCCGAGCCAACTTCGATTTCAACCGGAGTTGGTGATGCGTACTTCAAGTTCTCGATCCCAGGTCGGTGTGCGCCTCGCCCCCGATCAACTGCGCCTCATCGACGAGGTTGCCCAATCCATCGGCTGCGACAGGACCGCAGCCGCCCGCCAGTGTATCCTGATCGGCGCGCATCTTTTGCGCAGCGGCCACGGCTTGAACGTCAACCGAGCGTTGATGAGCCTGGAAATCCTCGTCGCAGACTGCCTGCGGCGAGCGCGGGAATCCGACCCTAAATCTGTCGATGCTCTCATCGATACCGCCGCGAAAAACGTGGGGGATTTCCATGCCTGAGCAGGACATCCGCTTCAGCAAAAAGGCAGCGACGATCGAGCACCACTCCGCGCGCGGAAAGGTGGTCCGAAACTCTGGGAATTTCACCCGCGGCTCGCAGCTTTTCTCCCACGAGCTGATGATGACCTGGGCGGGCGTGCGCGTGCCGATCCTGACGTGGCTTGGCACGTCCGCCGTCCTGTTCAGTGTCATCTGGTTCTTCTACTTCGCCGAACACGAGTTCCAGCTCGTCTGCATGAAGATTTATGCGGAAGTGTGGGGTTGGGTCGGGCTCAATCCTCACAAGCCCATCCACCTCACGCTGCCGGATGGGTCAATCAAACTGGGGCAGATGTCGTGGGTGCCCTACCACTCGGCAGTGGTCGAAGCGTGGGGCAAGTTCATGCGCTTGTTGATGGCGTCGGGGCTGGGCTCGGTGTTCATCTGCGCCCCGCTCACGGTGTGGTTCGTCGACTACTCACGCAAGCGCGGCACCGACATCCTCAAGGAGCGTCACGAGCGCGGCGCGCTGCTCATCGGGCGCGACAAGCTCGCCGAGGAAATCGTCCGTCATAACCGCGAGGAGTTCCGCAAGGAATGCGCCGCTCGCAAGCCGGCTGCAGCGCCGGACAAAGTGCTAAAGCTGCCGATGCGCGAGCGCGTGCGCCGCGACTTCCATGTGCCCTACCGCCTCGCCACGGTCCCCTATCCCTGGCGGCTCGAGCAGAGCCACGCGATGTTCATCGGCACCACCGGGGCGGGCAAGACGACGGAGCTCAAGAAGCTGGTCACGCAGGCCCGCGCGAGGGGTCATCGCTGCGTCATCTTCGATCTCACCGGCAGCTTCGTCGAGAGCTTCTACAACCCGGAAACCGACACGATCCTTAACACCATGGATCGGCGCTGCAGGCCATGGACGATCTTCTCCGATTGCGACAACTACGCCGAGTTCCTGTCGGCCGCGACGGCGCTGATCCCGAGTGGCCATAACGCCGAGGACGACTTCTGGCAGAAGGCGGCGCGCACGCTCTTTGTCGAGATGTGCATGAAGCTCATCCAGCGCAAAGCCACCAGCAACGGCGCGCTCGCCTATCACCTCATGCAGGCGGACCTCAAGACGATCAGCCAGGAGTTGGAGAACACCGTCGCTGCGCCGCTCGTCGCCACCCAGGCGGCGAAGATGGCCGAGTCAATCCGCGCCACCTTCAACACCCACGCCAACGCGCTGCGCTTCCTGCCCGATCCCATGCCCGGCGAGGAAGGCTTCTCCATCAACCGCTGGATGGCCGAGGAGGGAGGTGAGGGCGCCATCCTGTTCATCACCTCGACCCACCCCGACCTGGTTCTCAATCGGCCCCTGCTGACGCTCTGGATGGACCTTGCGGTCAACGCGCTGTTCCGCATCGGACGCACGCGCAACCTGCGCACCTGGTTCCTGCTCGACGAGGTGCATGCGCTCCATCGTCTGCCCGCGATCGAGCATGGCCTGCAGACCGCGCGCGCGGTCGGCGGCGCCTTCGTGTTGGGGATCCACTCGTTCGGCAAGCTGGCCGAAACCTACGGCGAGAACGGCGCCATCAACCTGGGCTCGCTTGCGCGCACCAAGCTCATCCTGACGACCTCGGACATCGAGACGGCCAAGCGCTGTGCGGACTTCATCGGCAGCCGCGAAGTGCGCCAGATGGATGAGGCCTACAGCTACGGGTACAACAACTCGCGCGACGCTTCGACGATCACGCCGCGCAAGGAAGTGCAGCACCTGGTCATGCCCGATGACATCAAGGAACTGCCCTCTCTGCATGGGTTCGTGAAGTTCCCCGATGGGTTCCCGGCCGCCAAGATCGCGCTGACCTGGAAGGACTACCCGCGCGTCGCCGACGGGTTCCAGCGCGTCGGTGCAATGCGCGCCAGCGAGTACAAGCCGGATGACGACGGCGACGAACCAAAAGGCGAGGAAGGGCGCGAGAGCGATGCACCGCAGAACGAGCCCGAGCAGGTTCGGGAACCGGGCGAGCGCACTCCGGCCGAAGAGCCAGGCGCGGAGCAGATGCCCTCCGAGGCGGAGTTGAAGGTCGAGGCGCTCCGGAGCGCCTTCACGCGTGATGAGGGTGAGAAGATCGACACCAAGGCGTCGGTGCCGCCAGCTTCAGACCTGTCCAAGGTTTGGGCTTCCGGCTTCAAGTCGGAGAACGATCGTCGCGGACCCGGTCAAGCCAGTGACCAGGAGGAGAAGGATAGCGAGCGCTTACCGCTCAACAGCAGCGATGCACAGCGGCTGCAGGCGAGCGATCAGCGCAAGGAAACCGATCGACCCGGCGCGGCCAAGCGAGACCAGGAAAGCCTGATCGCCAGGGAGGAGCGCGAAGGCATCGGCATCACCGAAGAGGAACATCGCGACCACCGGCATGACGCCGGCGATGACTTCGGGATGGAGATGTAAGCCATGCACTCCATCGCAGCGGTACGCTCGGCCGGCGGGGCCGCCAGCTACTTCGCCAAGGACGACTACTACACCGGCGAGCACTCGGCCGAAGCGACCGCCTGGGGCGGGAAGGGCGCAGCGGCGATCGGCTTGTCGGGCGAAGTGTCGAAGGAGGCCTTCGAAAACTTGCTCAATGGCAAGCTGCCGGACGGCACGCTGGTCAACCAGACCGCCAACCGCACGACCGGCATCGACCTTACCTTCTCGATGCCCAAGTCCGCCAGCGTCATGGCTTATATCGCCGGCGACAAGCGCATCCTCGAGGCACACATGGCGGCCGTCAAAGCCACCATGGGCTGGGCCGAGAAGACCTTTGCCGAAGCGCGCGACTACAGCCGCAATCGTAACGGTGAGCCGGTCCGGACCGGCAATCTCGTCTATGCGCTGTTCGAGCACGACACGAGCCGCAAGCTCGATCCCCAAGGTCACATCCATGTCGTCGTCGCGGCCATAACCCAGACCGCTGCGGGCAAGTGGCAGGCGCTGTGGAACGGGCAGCTGTGGAAGAACAACACCACGATCGGCTCGGCTTATCATGCCGCGTTCCGCCAGGAGCTCGCCAAGCTCGGATACGAGACCCAGCTGACCGGCAAGCACGGCCAATTCGAGATCAAGGGCGTGCCGCGCGAAGTGCTTCAGGAGTTCAGCAAACGACGCGAAGAAGTCATCGCCAAGGCGAAAGAGGTGGGCGTCACCACGCCGCAGGGACAGGACCGTGTCGTTGTCAATTCGCGCGATGCCAAGCTGAATGTCGAGGACCGGGGCGCGCTGCGCGAGCAATGGAAGGCGCGCGCCGCTGCGCTAGGGTTCGACGGCAAGGAGCGGCTGAGCCAGGCACTCGAGCGCAGCGGCCCCGCCGGCGTCGAACGCGATCGATCGATTGGCGTGCAGGCCCGGGTGCAGGAGATCATCGCCAGCGTGCGCACCGTCATCGGTGACTACCTGCGTCCGGGCGACGATCTCACCACCAAGGGCCTGGCGCGCGCTACGCTGACGCCGGCGCAGTTGCGATCGGAAATGGCGGTCGCCTCGGCCGTGCGCATGCTTGGCCAGCGCGAAGCCGCGTTCTCCGTCACCGACATCTACAAGGGAGCGCTCAACCTCGGTCTCGCCGGTGTCACCATCGACGGCGTGGACAAGCGCGTCTCCGCGCTGATCGAGAGTGGGCAGCTCATCAAGGGCGCCTCCGATCGTCTCGATGGCGTCTTCACCCACGTCACAACGCCCGAACACGTCGCGCAGGAGCGCCAGCTGCTCGCCGGCGTCGACCAGGGCAGGGGCGCGACAGCACCTATCGTGCCTGCCGGCGAAGTGACCGAGAAGCTGCAGGCGGCCGCCGGCGACCGGCCGCTCAACGGCGAGCAGCTCGCCGCCGCGACGCTTGCGCTCAGTTCCACCGATCGCGTCGTCGTGATCCAGGGCGTCGCCGGCGCCGGCAAGACCACCATGCTCGAGGCGATGGCCGCGGTCGCCTCCGACCACGGCAAGGAGGTGATCGGTCTCGCCTTCGCCAACAAGATGGTCAGCACGCTGCGCAACGAGACCGGCCTGGAGGCGATGACGGTCTCCTCCTTCGTCAACCAGCATATCCGCGGCGCACGGGCAGGGCGGGGCGCCGAGTTCGAGGCCTCGCGCCAGGCGCTTGCCGACAAGGTCATCGTCCTCGACGAAGCCTCGCTTGTCGCCAACGAGGCGATGAACAACCTCGTGACCATCGCCAACGCGTACAAGGTGAACGGCCTGTGGCTCACCGGCGACGTCAAGCAGCTGCCCTCGATCGACTGGGGCAAGGCGTACCACCTCGTGCAGGGCCACGATCCGGCGATCGCCCGCCTCGAGACGAGCCAGCGCCAGAAGACCGAGCACATGCAACAGGTCGCCACCCTCAGCCGCGAAGGCAAGTTCAAGGAGAGTTTCGAGGTCCTCGGCGAGCGCGTGCAGGCGCACGGGAACGACTACCTGGCCAAGGCGGCCGAACGGTGGCTGAGCCTCGCGCCCGAGGAGCGGGAACGCACCGCCATCTACACGTCCGGACGGGCAAGCCGCTCCGAGCTCAACCAGCTCGTCCAGGCAGGCCTCAAGCAGGAGGGCACGATCACCGGCGAGGGGCTGCGGCTCACCACGCTTCAGCAGGTCAACACCACGCGCGAGGAGATGCGCTACGCGCACACCTACAGCGCCGGCCTGCTCCTCGAGGTGGCGAGGCGGGTCGACGCAGTCGGGCTCTCGCGCGGTCGCTACGACGTGCTCGGCGCGGACACCAAGGGCCGCGTCGTCGTGCGCGACGAGCGCGGACGGGAAATCCGGTTCGATCCGCAGAAGATCGATCCGACCGACAAGCGCGACGCGCTCAAGCTCGCCGAGAAGATGGATACGACCCTCCATGAGGGCGACAAGATCCGCTGGACCGACACCGACAAGCCTCGCAACCTCGACAACTCCGAGCAGGCACGGGTCCTGGCGATCACCGAGCAGGGCGTGAAGGTCGAAAACGCCAAGGGCGAGGTCATCGACCTGCAGCACGGAGACAAGATGCTGGAGCGGCTCGGGCTCTCCTACGCGATCAACATGCACCAGGCCCAAGGCATGACCACCGACAAGGGCATCGGCGCCATGCACTCGTCCGAGCAGAACCTATCGACGCAGCGCCTCAGCTACGTGATGCTCACCCGCGTCCGTTTCGACGTCGAGATCTTCACCAACGACCGCGACCGCCTGCTGCAGACCATCTCGCACAACACCGGCGACAAGCTGAGCGCACTCGAAACCACCGGCGAGAAGGACCCCGGCGGCTCGCGTCGCCTCGATCCGGCCAAGGCGGGCACCTTCAGCCCGACGATCCCGCCCGAGGTCCTCGCCGGCCTCGCGCCCAAGGGCAACTTTCCCACCCATGACCCTGGCGCCTCCGCGGCAAAGGAAGCCGCGGTGCCGGCACCGCCGGCCAAGGAAGTCGATCTACCCGAACGCAACATCGAGCGCAGCCGATGAGGAGCCAACCCATGCATCAGCCATCCCAGGCGATGGCCTCTATCGTCCGGCAGACCGGACTGGAGGACTTCGCCAACGCTATCACCGTCGACAGCCGCCCAGCTTGCCGGCCGGAGGTCCACACGCCCGCGCGATGCGAGCAACTCGCGATGGTCGGCGCGCGCGAGCAGATGCTCGCCGATATCGCCGCGATCGGCTTTGCGCTGTTTGCAGCGACCGTCGTCGGCCGGATCGCCGTCACCTTCGTCGGGCTGTTCGGGATGTGTCTGCGCTACACCCGCGCGCGGGCACGGGTGCGAGCCTCGGCCGTCCGGCACATTTCGCAAGGAGGGCTGCTCGATGGCTAGCAGCTCGCTTGTCGGCATGATGGTGCCTCTCCTGATCCTGATCGGGCTCGTCGCACTGCTGAAGGGCTTTCTCGCCCGCCCGTCCGGACCGACGCTCGATGTCCGTCCAGTTCCGCTGATGACCAACATCGAGCGCCGCACGATGACCTACATCGAAGGCGCCCTGCCATGGGCGCGGATCCACGCTCAGGTGTCTATGGGTGCGATCCTGGCACCCAGGAAGGGTCTCAACCGGTCGCAGTCCACCACCGTGCGCAACAGATTCTCGAGCAAGCGTGTCGATTACGTCGTCGAGGACCGCGCCAGCGGCAAGGTCGTGCTGCTGATCGAGCTCGATGATCGCTACCACCGTCCCGACCAGGACGCCCGGCGTGATCGCATGATGGCGGCCGCGGGTTATGCCACCTTGCGGCTGCCGGGGTCCGAGCAACCGACCCGAGAGAGCGTTCACCGCCACATTCGGCATGCTTTCGAGCAGCAACCCGAACTCCTGCCTCGGGAGCTGCGCCATGGGTCTCGATGATCGCGACTACATGCGCGAGCGTTATCGCAAGCGCCGCGGCTTGCCTCCTGAGAACACACGCTGGAACAACAAGAGATCGCGGGTCGAGCGCGACGACGGTGTTCCTCCGGGAAGTGCTAGCTGGATTGGGAAGGATCCGGGCAAAGCCTTCGAGATGAAGAACCCGGGCTACAAGGACCGGCCAAATGGCACAGCCCGAGGCGGACCATGGTTCGAGCCGAAGAACCAGGGCTTTGACTACCAGAAGAACCGATGGCGGCCCAAGCGCAACCGCCGGCGCGCAAGCAGCACGGGACTCTCCTGGGCTGGCAAGCTCATCCTGCCCCTGATCCTGCTGACCTACGGCGTGCGGATGTACTCGGATGCGAAGCGATGGGACTTCCAGCCCGACTTCGGCCTCTCGGAATCCTTCCCGAACAGCGGCGAGTTCAAGGTGCGGCGTCGCTATGCGTCGGGCCCCACCAGTCCCTTCGGGATCATCACGGGGGACCGCAAAGCCGTCGTGCAACTGCTCGACAAAGCCGGCGAGCCGGTCTTCGCGGCCTATGTGCGCGAGAACGATTCCGCCAGCGTCCAGGCACCGCGCGGGGCCTGGGTCCTGAGGCTGATCGAAGGACAGACCTGGCAGGGCGACGAGAAGTTCTTCGGCGCCAACACGCTGACCCAGGACGCGATCATGCCGCTCGATTTCACCGCGTCCGGTCACCGGATCGACCTTCGCCGCCGCTTCGACGGCAACATGGAGACGGTCGACCGCTGGATCGATCCCACCTTCTGACCCACACCACCAACAGACCACGACCCGCATTGGAGACGAACATGAGGACCTACCTACTGGCAACTGCCCTCCTGGCATGCCTCGCCTCACCCGCGATGGCGCAGAAACTCGGCAAAGGCGGGACCGGCGTCGATGAGAACACCGAATTGCCGCAGTGCGCGAAGCCGCTCGGCACCGTCGCGCTGATCGAGGACAAGGCGCCCAGCCTCGACGACCAGCTCCCCCCGGGGATGCGCGCGCTCGTCCAGATGGCAGAGCGCCAGAACGGCGGCTCGACCGCACGCGTGGACCCGCTCCCGCTCCTCAAGCTGATGGCGGCCCGCTCCAACTGTTTCCTCGTGGTGGAGCGCGGCGGCGGCTTCGATGCCCTGCAGCGCGAACGTGCGCTCGCCGCCGGCGGGTCGGTCGCGAACGGGCAGGCGCTGACCGGTGCGACCCTGACGGCCGCCGACTACCTCCTGCAGGCGCAGGTCCTCTACTCGGACGCCAACAGCCGCGGCGGCGGCGTGGGCGGCACCTTCGGCTCGGCGATCGGCCTCAAGACCAAGACGCTCGAGAGCCAGATCATGCTCTCGCTCGTCGAGGTGAAGACCGGCGTTCAGCGCGTCGTCTCGACCGGTTCGGCGCGCAAGAAAGACGTCAGCCTGGTAGGCGGCGGCCTGCTACTGGACATCGGCGTCGGGGCGCTCGGAGGGGCCTATACCTCAACCGACATCGGCAAGATCACATCCCTCGCCATGCTCGATGCATACCGCAAGCTCGCGGGCAACGCGCAGGCCCGGCTTGCTCCGGCTGCGCCATGAGCGTGATCGCAAGGACCGGCCAAGGCGGCGGCCGCCTGACTGAGGGCACCCATGATGCCGAGGCACGGCAATGACGCCTGCATCGCCAGGCCTGGCGACAGCCACATCGCAGCCCTTCGTTTCCGCGATCGACGAGATGGCGGCGAGGCTGACTGCCAAAGGCTTCGAGATCCACCGGCTCGATCAGAACCGCCACTGGCTCGTAAGCCTGGTGAACAAAAGCGATCCGGACGGCACCAGCTTCTACGTTATCCCGACTCAGAACGGCTTGTACGTGCAGCTGACGCCCTCGGATGTTCACGGGGAAGAGTGGCATCGCGCGTTCCTGGGCGCGTTGGCGGATGCGGCATTCGGCGCCGGCGGCCGCTGAGCGTCTTCGAACAGGTCGCGGATCGCGCGGCGTCGAAATACGTTCCACCAGCGCCGCCAGCGATGCTCGGCGGCATCGTGCAGCATATGACAGCGCTGGCATAGCGCCGCGAGGTTGGCGGGGTCGTTGTGCCCTGGATCGTGGTCGAGATGCGCGCAGGCGAGAACGACATACGTACTGCGGACCACCCCGAGCAGCGGTGCGCGCACGCTGATGGCCTTCCCGCGATCCGATCGCCAGGTCCGCGCGCCGGCATCCCACCAGCGGCCGTCGCCCAGATGCAGCACCCTGCGCATGTGCGGCCGTTTGCACCGCTCACATCGCGACTTGGCGCGGCCGAAGCGGATCGCGCGGGACAGCTGCGGCCAGTCGATCGGGTAGAACCAACGGTTCTCGGGGCGAATGGGCATAGCTCTCCCTGAATCATTCCGAGCCAGCAGGGAAGCCCTTTCGTGCCGGGTTTGTTTTTGCCATGTTCCCAAGGTGTTCTTTTCTGGGTTACACGGCCTGCATGTTCCTGTCGCATGGCCTCCTCGAATCGAAACCGGTGCCGCTCGCCGATCTGCCGCCAGACCTTCGCTTGAAGGTCATCGGCGCAGCCGGCGCCGGCTTCCCGTCTCCCGCCCAGGACTGGGAAGAAACCGCGATCGACCTGGTCGAGCTGCTCAGGCTCGACCGCGCCGCCAGTTTCGTCTTCCGGGTCAGCGGCCAATCCATGGTCGATGCGGGGTTATTCGACTCCGACGTCGTGATCGTCGATCGGGATGCGAAGGCTGTAAACGGCCGGATCGTGATCGCCGTGGTCGACGGCGGCTTTGTGATACGCCAGCTCAGCATGCGCAGCGGCGTGCCGGTCCTTGAGGCGCGCAACAGCCAGATGCGTTACGAACCCGTCGTTGCCGATGAACACGTCGAGGTCTGGGGCGTGGTGCGTGCCAGCGTGCGCAACCTCAAGGTCTGACGGCGATGACGTGGGGCCTGATCGACGTCGAGAACTTCTACTGCAGCGCCGAACGGGTGTTCGACCCCGCTTTGCGAAAGCGGCCACTCATCGTCCTGTCTAACGGCGATGGGTGCGCCATCGCGCGTTCCGCCGAGGCGAAGGCGCTCCACATCAAGATGGGCGCACCGATGTTCCAGATCCGCGACACCGTGCAGCGCCATGGGATCGAGTGTTGATTGCCACTGAGAAGTGACCCGGGGTTTCCATTG
>NZ_JBHLWK010000015.1:0-310199 GCF_042432915.1 Novosphingobium soli | reverse complement strand
CACAACACGCAAGCTTATTGAGTACCAACCCTAGGCGGCAGCCCCTCCGGGCCGCACAGCGGGTGGTGGAAGGGGGGCGGTCTGCCCCCCTTCTGCTCAGCCCAGCAGGGCCTCGGCGATCTGCACCGCGTTGAGCGCGGCGCCCTTGCGCAAGTTGTCGCTCGCCACGAAGAGCACCAGGCCGTTGTCCGTGCTCGTGTCGCGGCGCACGCGGCCCACGAAGACCGGGTCCTGGCCGGTCGCTTCCAGCGGGTTGGGCACTTCGCTCACCACCACGCCCGGTGCCGATCCCAGCAGCTCGAGCGCGCGCTCGGGGCTCAGCGGCCGGTCGAACTCGGCATGGATCGACAGCGAATGCCCGGTGAAGACCGGCACGCGCACGCAGGTGGCGGCCACTCGCAGGTCCGGGATCGCCAGGATCTTGCGGCTCTCGTCGCGCAGCTTGATCTCCTCCTCGGTATAGCCGTCCTCGGCATAGACGTAGTTCAGCGGCACCACGTTGTGCGCCATCGGCACCGCCCACTTCTCGGCCCCCGGCAGCAGGTCGTGCCCGCCGGTGGCGAGTTCGCGCGCCTTGTCGCCGACGTGGGCCAGCTGGCGGGCGAGCACGTCGATCCCTTCGAGGCCGCCGCCCGAGACCGCCTGGTAGGTCGAGACGACGAGGCGCGTGAGGCCCGCCTCCTCGTGCAGGGGGCGCAGCACCGGCATCGCCGCCATCGTCGTGCAGTTGGGATTGGCGATGATGCCCTTGGGCAGGTCGGCGAGCGCCTGCGGGTTCACCTCGGCGACGACGAGCGGCACCTGCGGGTCCGAGCGCCAGGCCGAGCTGTTGTCGATCACGATCGCGCCCGCGGCCGCGACCTTGGGGGCCAGCGCCTTGGAGGTGGAGCCGCCGGCCGAGAACAGCACCACGTCGAGCCCGGCGTAGTCGGCCGTCGCCGCATCCTCGACGACGATGCCGTCGACGGTCTTGCCGGCGGAGCGCGCCGAGGCGAACAGGCGCAGGCTGGCGAGGGGAAAGTTCCGCTCGGCAAGGATCTCGCGGATCATCGTGCCGACGAGCCCGGTCGCGCCGACGACGCCGACGTTGAGCTGCTGACCGGGGGCGAACTTGTGAACCATGACTAGGCGTCTCCTACTGAGAAGTGGAGCAGCGCGAGGGTCCGTGTCTTGCGATGTGAAGAAGCCCCGCCTGCCGTGTGCGGGGTCGATGTCCGGGTGGGCTAGATCACGCGCACCACCGACACCGACCGCGCCATGGCAGTCGGTTTCGGAGTGGTAATAATGATCAGCTTGGCGAACATCCGGGCGCCACTAGCGGGAAGCGGCGCGCGTGTAAACAGGCTTAATGTTGCGCTGTCGCGGCGCTATCGCGGTGCTAATCGGCCGCTGCGCGCAGCCGCGCGAGCGCGGCATCCCGCCCGATCAGCAGGAGCAGCGCGGCCATGTCGGGGCCATGGTCCATCCCCGTCAGTGCCTGCCGCAGCGGCAGGAACAGCGCCTTGCCCTTGCGCCCGGTCTCGTCCTTCAGCGAGGCGGTGAGCGCCTTCCACGGGCCCTCGCCCCATTCCAGCCGCTCCAGCACCTCGGCGGCACGGCGGCAGTAGGCGCGCTCCTCCTGCGCCAGTTCGGGAGCGGCGACGGGTCCCGTCACGACCCGCCACCAGTCCTGCGCCTCGGCGACACGCGAGAGGTTAGGCCGCACCGCCTCCCAGGCCGAGGCGTCCATCCCCGCGGGGAGGCGCGCCGCCACGGCGTCGAAGGGCAGGGCATGGACGATGGCGGCGTTCACCCGCTCCAGTTCGGCCTCGTCGAAGCGCGCGGGCGCCCGACCGAAGCGCGCCAGGTCGAAATCGGCGGCGAGCGCCTCCAGGTCCAGGCCGGGATCGACCGGGTCGCTGGTCCCCAGCCGGCCGAGCAGCGCGACGAGCGCCTGCGGCTCGATGCCGGCCTCGCGGAAGTGCGCCGCCCCCAGCGAGCCGAGCCGCTTAGACAGCTTGCCCTCGCTGCCGACCAGCAGCGCCTCGTGGGCAAAGCCCGGAACCGCGGCACCGAGGGCCGTGAACATCTGCACTTGCGCAGCCGTGTTCGACACGTGGTCCTCGCCGCGCAGGATCCGGGTCACGCCCATGGCAATGTCGTCGATCACCGAGGGCAGCATGTAGAGCCACGATCCGTCCGCCCGGCGCACGACGGGGTCGCTCATCTGCGCGGGGTCGAACGCCTGCGGCCCGCGCACCCCGTCGTGCCAGGCGATCGGCTCCTCATGGTCGAGCAGGAACCGCCAGTGCGGCAGGTCGCCCGCCGCGATGCGGGCCTCCTTCTCCTCGGCAGCGAGCTTCAGGGCGGCGCGGTCGTAGATCGGCGGCAACCCGCGCCCCAGGAGCACCTTGCGCTTGAGCTCGAGCTCTTGGGGGGTTTCCCAGCACGGATAGACACGCCCCGCCGCCCGGAGCCGGTCGAACCCCTCTTCGTAGATCGCGGAGCGCGCGGACTGCCGCTCCTCGCCATCGGGCTGGAGACCCAGCCAGGCCAGGTCCTCCCGGATCGCGGCAACGAACTCCTCGCGTGAGCGTGCCGCGTCGGTGTCATCGATGCGCAGCAGGAAGCGCCCGCCCTCGCGCTTGGCCAGCAGCCAGTTGTGCAGCGCCGTGCGCAGGTTGCCGACGTGGAGATGCCCGGTGGGCGAAGGAGCGAAGCGGGTGACGGTCATGCGCCGCGATTAGGCCGGGGCCTGCGCAAGGTCAAAACCGGACTGCACGAAGTGGCGACACGGGCGTCGAGACATCCCTGTTGCGATTGACTCGCATTACCATCATGCCTAGAGCGCAATCGTCCAGAAACAATCGGGGGATCCTTGATGCGCCTGTCTCGCCACGCGCTGCTTGCCGGTACGCTGCTCGCCTTTCCGTGCTTCCACGCGGCGGCTCATGCCCAGGCCGCCGAGGGCACGGTGGAGCCGGATGGGACGATCATCGTCACCACCGCCGCCGAGCAGCCGTCCAGCTCCGCCACGGCGTTGTCGCTGTCCATCAAGGAAACGCCGCAGTCGGTCACGATCATCGATCGCAAGCGCATCCAGGACTTCGCGCTGACCAACGTCAACGACCTGCTGGAGCAGGTGGTGGGCCTCAATGTCGAGCGGGTGGAGACCGACCGCACCTACTTCAGCTCGCGCGGGTTCGACGTCTCCAACTTCCAGGTGGACGGCATCGGCCTGCCGCTGGCCTGGGGCATCCAGTTCGGTGATCTCGACACCGCGCTGTACGAGAACGTCGAGGTGGTGCGCGGCGCCAACGCGATCATGACCGGGATCGGCAACCCGTCCGCCACCGTGAACTACGTGCGCAAGCGGCCGGGAGACGATCTCAAGGTCTTCGCCTCCGGACAGGTCGGCACCCGGGACTACTGGCGCTTCGAAGGCGACGCCAACGTGCCGCTGACCGACACCTTGGCGGTCCGCGCGATCTACGCCCACGAGGACCGCGACGGGCACCTCGACTACAACCACGTCAACCGCGACGTCTACGGCGCCATCCTGCGTTGGCAGGCCACCCCGGACCTGCGCGCGACGTTGGGCTACACCCGCCAGGAGAACGATGCGGACGGCGTGCTGTGGGGCGCCATCCCGCTCGTCTACACCGACGGCACGCGCATCGACCTGCCGCGCTCGGCGACGACCTCCGCGGATTGGACCTACTGGGACACCAAGGACCAGAGCGCCTTCGGCGAACTCGTCTACGACTTCGGCGACGACTGGTCGCTCACCGGGATTTTCACGTATCGCCGCTTCGAGGAGGAATCGAAGCTGCTCTACGCCTACGGCTACCCGGACCGCGAGACCGGAGAGGGCGTCTTCGGCATGAGCGGCATCTACCCCTCGGACTACAAGCAGTACCTGGGCGACGTGTACCTGTCGGGCCCGTTCCAGCTGTTCGGACGCGCGCACAAGCTGGCGCTGGGGGTCTCCGTGTCGAAGTCGGATGCGATCGAGCTGGAGGATTTCTCCGCAGACACGATCGTCTATCCGGCCCCTTCCGAATGGGGCGAAACCGATATCCCGGAGCCGAGCTACCCCGGTTCGTACCTGGCGGCAGACTATTCGGACCGGCTGACCCGCGTCTACGGCGCGGCGCACCTCAACCTGGCCGATCAGCTCAAGGCCGTGGTCGGCGCCAGCGCCATGTGGATCAAGTCGACCGGCTTCTCCTACGGCACCAGCCAGGCGCGCAAGGACAGCAAGGTCAGCCCCTATGTCGGCCTGGTCTACGACCTCACGCCCGCTGTCTCTTTCTACGCAAGCTACACCGACATCTACAATCCGCAGGTCGAGGTCGCCATCGACAACCGCCGGCTCGACCCGGCCAAGGGCACCAGCCTGGAAGCCGGCGTCAAGAGCACCTGGTTCGACGGCCGGCTCTACGCCACCGCGGCGGTGTTCAAGGCCAAGCAGAAGGGCCTCGCGAACTTCGCCGGCAGCTTCGACGAGAACGGCTGCGCCCCCGGCGAAAGCGGGGACGCATGCCAGGGCAAGCCGTTCGACAGCTACTACGATGCCACCGACACCACCTCGACCGGCTTCGAGATCGAGCTGGCCGGCAACGTCACCGAGAACTGGAGCCTGAGCGGCGGCTTCACCTTCCTCGACATCGAGGACGACGAGGGTGCGGACACCCGCACCTGGATCCCGACGAGATCCCTCAAGCTGGCGACGACCTATGCGGTGCCGGAGTTGAACGACCTCACGCTGGGAGCACAGCTGCGCTGGCAGAACGGCACCGACACGCTGCTCACCGACGTCGCCGGCTATGGCCTTGTCGAAGGCGACGTGGTGCTGCGGCAGAAGGACTACGCCATCCTCGACCTCATGGCGGGCATCCGCGTGATCGACAGCCTGCGCGCCAGCCTCAACCTGCGCAACGTGACCGGCACGAAGTATCTCAACAGCCTCAAGTGGGGCCAGGCCTACTACGGCGCCCCTCGCAGCGCCGTGGTGACGCTGAGCTTCGCCTACTGAGCCGCGCCTGCCCCGCGCACCCTTTCGCGATCACCCGCTCCGGAAGGCGTGGGTGATCGGGTAGCGCCGGTCGCGGCCGAAGTTGCGCGCGGTGAGCTTGACGCCCGGGGGCGCCTGGCGGCGCTTGTACTCGGCGCGGTGGAGAAGGCGCTCCACCCCCTGCACGGTCGCCCGGTCGAAGCCTTCGGCGGCGAGCTGCTCCACGCTCTTGTCGTGCTCGACCAGGCCGATCAGGATCGGATCGAGGATCTCGTAAGGCGGCAGGCTGTCGGTGTCGCGCTGCGCATCGCGCAGTTCGGCGCTGGGTTCGCGGACCAGGGTGCTATCGGGCATCACCGGTCCCTGCGGGCCGAGCCCCACCCGCGGCCGGTGGCCGTTGCGCCAGCGGGCGATCGCGCACACGGTGGTCTTGTAGGCGTCCTTGAGCGGATTGTACCCACCCGACATGTCGCCGTAGAGGGTGGCGTAACCCACGCTCATCTCGCTCTTGTTGGCGGTGGTCACGAGCATCGGCCCGAACTTGTTCGACAGCGCCATCAGCGCCATCCCGCGCACGCGCGACTGCAGGTTCTCCTCCGCGACGTCGCGCGCCGTACCTTCCAGCGCCTCGCCCAGCATCGCGTCCATGCCGTCCACTCCCGGACCGATCGGCATCTCGGAGTAGCGGATGCCCAGCATGCGCGCGCAATCGGCCGCGTCGGCGCGGCTCTGCGCGCTGGTGAAGCGCGAGGGCATCATCACCGCCCAGACCCGTTCCGCCCCCAGGGCATCCACCGCGATCGCGGCGCAGGTGGCAGAATCAAGGCCACCCGACAGCCCCAGCACGACGCCGGGAAAGCCGTTGCGCTCGACGTAGTCACGCAGGGCCACCACCATGGCGCAGTAGATGTCCTCGGGATGGACCGCGAGCGGCTCGACCTGCCCGCGGTCGCAGCGCCAGCCCTGCGCGGTCTTGGTCCACCGCGTCTCGACGACCTGCGCGTCCCAGTCGCGCAGCTGCACCGCCAGCGCACCGTCGCCGTTGACCACGAAGCTGGCCCCGTCGAAGACCAGCTCGTCCTGCCCGCCGACGCGGTTGAGGTAAGCCAGCGGCAGCGCGGTATCCACGGCGCGGCGCTTGGCCACGCCTTCGATGCGCAGCGCATCCTTGTTGATCTCGTAGGGACTGCCGTTGACGCACACGAACATCTCGGCGCCGAACGCCGCCAGATGGCGGCAAACCTCGGGTCGCCAGATGTCCTCGCAGATCGGCACGCCGATCATCGTCCCGCGCACGACCACGGGTTCGGGCAGCGGCCCGGGCTGGAACAGCCGCATTTCGTCGAACGTGCCATAGTTGGGCAGCTCGTGCTTGAGGCGCACGGCCGCGACCCGCCCCTGGTCCAGCAGGGCCACCCCGTTGTGCAGGGCGCCATCGCGCACGAAGGCCGAACCGACCAGCATCGCCGGGCCATCGTCCGCGGTCGCCTCGGCCAGGACCTGCAGCTGCGCCGCCGCCCGCTCGATCAGCGAGGGCTTGAGGATCAGGTCCTCGGGCGGGTAGCCGATCAGGTGGAGTTCGGGAAAGACGATGAGATCGCTGCCCGGTGCCTTCTCCCGCGCCGCGAGCACGTCCCGGGCGTTGCCGGGGATGTCCCCCACCGACTGGTTGAGCTGCGCGAGCGTGATCTTCAGCGTGTCGGGCATGGCCCGGTTGATGCCCGGCGCCCGGGGCCAGTGCAAACGAAAACCCGCCTGTTTCCAGACGGGTGAGGGGCGTGCCGGGACGCCGGTGCGGACCGCTGGTGCGGCCGGTGGTATGGGCCGACGGCGGATACAAAAAACCCTCCCGCCGGGGAGGGCTTTATGTCCGTCGTGCAGCCGCCTTCCCGGTAGGTCCCGACGGGTGCCGGGCCAGGAAGCGGCGGGGGCCGGCGTGTCGCGAGGACGGCGCCAGCCCCGCTCGCCGGATTACATCGCCTCGGACGGAGCCTCGGTCGGCAGGTCGGTGGCGTCACCGGTCATCAGCTCTTCCGGAGTGGTCTCGACCGACTCGGTCTCCGTGGGAGCGGGCTCGCTGCCGCAAGCAGCGAGCGACAGAGCGGCGACCGACGCGAACGCGGCGAAAGCAATCTTCTTCATGCGAATCCCCTTGCATTGTTTGGCCCATAGGCCAACGCTTGCAGGCAAGCCTGCGGTGCCAATCTTTAGACGAGACAATGGTGCAACGCAAATAGGAATGCAAAGGGCTAAAATCCGCTGATTTCCTCGGGCTTGCGCACATATAAAGATATCTTTATATGATTGGCGATGCGGATCGACCCCCTCCTCAGAGCTCTTTCGGAGCCGACGCGGCTGCGCATCATGCGCCTGCTCGCGCACATGGAGCTTGCGGTGGGCGAACTCGCGCAAGTGCTGGGGCAAAGCCAGCCGCGCGTCTCGCGCCACACCCGGATCCTGTGCGACGCCGGCCTGGCCGAGCGCCGCAAGGAAGGCAGCTGGGTGTTCCTGCGCAGCGCCGTCAGCGAGGAGCACCCGATCGCCGGCCAGTCGCCGCTCGGCCGCGCGGCCGCGCACCTGCTCGCCGTGGCCGAGCGCGACGATGCGCAGTTCGCCGGGCGCTGTGCCGAGGATCGCAGGCACCTGGCGGCGATCCGCGCCGGGCGCGAGGCGAGCGCGCAGGCCTACTTCGCGCGCCATGCGGCCGAATGGGACACCCTGCGCCGGCTCCACGGCGCCGACGAGCCGGTCGAGGCGGCGCTCCTTGCCGCGCTGGAGCCCGAGCCGATCGGCGCGCTGCTGGACGTCGGCACCGGCACCGGACGCATGGCGCAGCTCCTCTCCGCCCGCGCCGGGCGCGTGACAGCGCTGGACAAGAGCCCGGAGATGCTGCGCATCGCCCGGGCCCGCCTGCAGGAGCTGCCGGCAGACAAGGTGGACCTGGTGCAGGGCGATTTCACCACCCTCCCCTTCGCCGCCGATGCCTTCGACACCGTGCTGTTCCACCAGGTGCTGCACTATGCGCAGGACCCCGGCGCGGTGCTGGCCGAGGCCGCGCGCGTGCTGCGGCGCGGCGGACGCATCGCCGTGGTCGATCTCGCCGCCCACGAGCGCGAGGAGCTGCGCGAGCGCCACGCCCACGCGCGCCTGGGCTTCTCCGACGAACAGATGCGCGCCCACCTGGCCGCCGCCGGCCTCGAACCCGCGCCGCCGGTCGCGTTGGCGGGGGATCCCCTGACCGTTAAGATCTGGACTGCACGGCGCGATGGTGTAACCGCGCCCACCGCTGCAGCCGCACAAGACCGAGAGACCACCCGATGACCGCTGCCTCACGCCCGGCCGAAACCCCGCTCTTCGCAGGGGCTGCCGGCGACATCTCCGTCTCCTTCGAATTCTTCCCGCCCAAGACGGAGAAGATGGAGGAGCAGCTGTGGGACGCGATCACCCAGCTGGCGCCGCTCGACCCGAGCTTCGTCTCGGTGACCTATGGCGCCGGCGGCTCCACGCGCGAGCGCACCCATGCCACCGTGTCGCGGATCGTGCGCGAGACCGCGCTGGTTCCCGCCGCGCACCTCACGTGCGTGGCCGCGAGCAAGGACGAGATCGGGGAGGTGGTCGACCAGTACTGGGACGCGGGCGTGCGCCACATCGTCGCGCTGCGCGGCGATCCGCCGCCCACCGATGGCGGCCGCTTCGTGCCGCACCCGGAAGGCTACGCCAGCGCCGCCGAACTGGTCGAAGGACTGCGCAAGCGCCACGACTTCGAGATCTCGGTCGCGGCCTATCCCGAAGTCCACCCCGAGGCGGTCAGCGCCGAGGTGGACCTCGACAATCTCAAGCGCAAGATCGACGCCGGCGCCACGCGGGCGATCACGCAGTTCTTCTTCTCGACCGACGCCTACTTCCGCTTCCTCGACAAGGCGCTGGCGGCGGGCATCACCGCGCCGATCCTGCCCGGCATCATGCCCGTGACGAGCTTCTCCGCGATCCGCCGCATGTCCGGGAACACCGAGATCCCGGGCTGGCTGGAGACGATGTTCGAGGGGCTCGACGAGCGCCCCGGCCCGCGCGCCCTCGTCGCCGCGGTCGCCGCCGCGGACTTGTGCAAGCGCCTCTATGAAGGCGGCGTGCGCGACTTCCACTTCTATACCCTCAACCGCGCCGAGCAGGCTTACGCGATCTGCCAGCTGCTCGGACTGCGCCCCAAGGAGCTCGTCGGATGAGCGTTCGTGACACCTTCCTCGCCGAGGCGGCCAAGCGCATCCTCATCACCGACGGCGCGTTCGGCACCGAGATCCAGAACTGGAAGCTCTCGGAAGCCGACTATGCCGGCACTCTGGGGCTCGGGCACGACCAGAAGGGCAACAACGACATCCTCGCGCTGACCAAGCCCGAGGTGCCCGAGGCGATCCACCGCGCGTACTTCGAGGCGGGTGCCGACATCGCCGAGACCAACACGTTCTCGGCTAACCGCATCAGCCAGGCCGATTACGGCGCCGAGCATCTGGTGCGCGAGATCAACGTGGAATCGGCGAAGCTGGCGCGCAAGCTGGCCGACGAATACCAGGCCCGGGACGGCCGACCCCGCTTCGTCGCCGGCGCCATCGGCCCGACGAACAAGACGCTCTCGCTCAGCCCCGACGTCAACGATCCGGGCTATCGCGAGATCGACTGGGACACGCTGGTGGACGTCTACAAGGAACAGGCCGCTGCCCTGGTCGAAGGCGGCGCGGACTTCATCCTGATCGAGACGGTGTTCGACACCCTGAACGCCAAGGCCGGTATCATGGCGGTGCGCCAGCTGGAGCAGGAGTTGGGCCGCCCCGGTACTCCCAGGGAAGTGCCGATCATGCTGTCGATGACGCTGACCGACCTGTCGGGCCGCAACCTCTCGGGCCATACGGTCGAGGCGTTCTGGCATGCGGTGCGGCACGCGAAGCCGGTGACCATCGGCCTCAACTGCTCGTTCGGGGCGACGCAGCTGCGCCCGCACGTCAAGACGCTGTCGGAGATCGCCGACACCCTCATCATGATCTACCCCAACGCCGGGCTCCCCAACGAACTGGGCGCCTACGACGAGATGCCCGACACGACGGCGGGCTTCGTGGGTGAATGGGCGGTCGCGGGCCAGGTCAATGTTCTGGGCGGCTGCTGCGGCTCCACCCCGGCGCACATCAAGGCCATCGCCGACAAGGTGGCGGGCATGGCGCCGCGCGCGCTTCCAGAGCTGGAGCCGGTGACGCGGCTCGCCGGGCTCGAGCCCTTCACCATGGTGGCCTGATGGATTCGCTTCCCATCTGGCGCCTCCGCCCGGCCGGCGCGGAGGATGCCGAGGCGCTGGCGCTGGTGGGCGCGGCGACCTTCCTCGAAAGCTTCGCCGGCATGATCGATGGTGCGGGCCTCGTCGCGCACTGCGCGCGGCAGCACTCGGCGGACACCTACCGCGCCTACCTCGCCGCTGGCGCGAAGGCGTGGCTGGCGGAGATCGAGCCGGGCGGCGCGCCCATCGGCTATGCCCTGATGTGCGCGCCCGAGATCGAGCATGCACGCGAGGGCGACGTGGAGCTGAAGCGCATCTATCTCCTCTCGCGCTTCCAGGGCTCGACGATTGCCAGCGCGCTGATGCAGGCGGTCGTCCACGCGGCGAAAGGGGCGCAGCGCCTGCTGCTGGGGGTCAAGGACGACAATCACCGCGCGCTGTCCTTCTATGCCAAGCACGGTTTCGAGACGGTGGGCACCCGCCGCTTCGATGTCGGCGGCAAGGCCTACGACGACTTCGTGCTGGCGCGGAAACTCGCAGACCCGCCGGTGTGAGCCCTCTCGCCCTCCAACCCGCTCCGGCCGAGCCTGTCGAAGCCCCCGAGACGCGGCGCCAGGCTTCCATCCTTCGACACGCTCAGGATGAGCGGGCTTGGTCGAAGGCATCTGCTGCAAACCTGTTGATTCAACGAGAACACCCATGACCTCGACTGCCCCTGCATCCTCCGGCTCCCGCTTCGTCAACATCGGCGAGCGCACCAACGTCACCGGCTCGGCCAGGTTCAAGAAGCTCGTCATGGCGGGCGACTACCCGGCCGCCGTCGAGGTCGCGCGCCAGCAGGTGGAGAACGGCGCCCAGGTCATCGACGTCAACATGGACGAGGGCCTGCTCGACGCGGTGGAGGCGATGACCACCTACCTGAAGCTGCTCGCCGCCGAGCCCGACATCGCACGCGTGCCGGTGATGGTGGACAGCTCCAAGTGGGAGGTGATCGAGGCGGGCCTGAAGTGCGTCTCGGGCAAGCCGATCGTCAACTCGATCTCGATGAAGGAAGGCGTCGACCAGTTCCTGGAGCATGCGCGCAAGTGCATGGACTATGGCGCGGCGGTGGTCGTCATGGCCTTCGACGAGACCGGGCAGGCCGACACCAAGGCGCGCAAGATCGAGATCTGCACGCGCGCCTACGCGCTGCTCACCGGCATCGGCTTCCCGCCCGAGGACATCATCTTCGACCCGAACGTCTTCGCCGTCGCGACCGGCATCGAGGAGCACGACCGCTACGGGCTCGACTTCATCGAGGCGGTGGCGGAGATCCGTCAGCGCTGCCCGCACGTCCACTTCTCGGGCGGCCTCTCCAACCTCTCGTTCAGCTTCCGCGGCAACGAGACGGTGCGCCGGGCCATGCACTCGGTCTTCCTCTACCACGCGATCCCCGCCGGGCTCGACATGGCGATCGTGAACGCCGGCCAGCTTGACGTCTACGACCAGATCGACCCCGCGCTGCGCGAGGCCTGCGAGGACGTCATCATGATGCGCCGCCCGGGCGTGGGCGAGGACGGCAAGACCTCGACCGAGCGGCTCATCGAGCTTGCCGAGAGCTACAAGGGCAAGGACAAGGCCGAAGAGAAGGCGGCCGAGGAATGGCGCGGCTGGGACGTGGTCAAGCGGCTGGAGCATGCGCTGGTCAAGGGCATAGACGCCTACGTGGTCGACGATACCGAGGAAGCCCGCGCCGAGATCGCGGCGCGCGGCGGCAGGCCCATCGAGGTGATCGAGGGGCCGCTGATGGGCGGCATGAACGTGGTCGGCGACCTGTTCGGATCGGGCAAGATGTTCCTGCCGCAGGTGGTCAAGTCCGCGCGCGTCATGAAGAAGGCGGTCGCCCACCTCATCCCCTTCATCGAGGCGGAGAAGCAGCCCGGCGCCAAGGCCAAGGGCCGCATCGTCATGGCGACCGTCAAGGGCGACGTCCACGACATCGGCAAGAACATCGTCGGCGTCGTGCTCCAGTGCAACGGCTACGAGGTGATCGACCTCGGCGTCATGGTGCCCTGGACGAAGATCCTCGACGCCGCCAACGAGAACGAGGCGGACATCATCGGCCTGTCCGGGCTCATCACCCCCTCGCTCGACGAGATGGTGACCGTGGCCGAGGAGATGCAGCGGGCCGAGATGACCATCCCGCTGCTGATCGGCGGCGCCACGACCTCCAAGGTCCATACCGCGCTGCGCATCGACCCGGCCTACAAGGGCCCGGTGGTCCACGTGCTCGACGCCAGCCGCGCGGTCGGCGTGGCTTCGCAGCTGCTTTCCGATACGCAGGCGGACCCCTTCGTGACCGCGGTCGCGAGCGAGTACGAGAAAGTGCGCGTGGCGCGCGAAGGCAAGGGGCAGAGCGACCTGCTGCCGCTGGCCGAGGCGCGCGCCAACGCCTTCCCGGCGGACTTCGCGCAGAAGCCGGCCGCGCCGGTCTCGCCCGGGCTCCACGTGTTCGAGGAGTGGGACCTCGCCGACCTTGCCGCGACGATCGACTGGACGCCCTTCTTCCGCGCCTGGGAACTCGCCGGCACCTATCCCGCGATCCTCAAGGACGAGGTGGTGGGCGAGAGCGCGACCAACCTCTTCGCCGATGCGCAGGCGATGCTGGCCCGGATCATCGACGAGAAGTGGCTGACCGCAAAGGGCGTCTGCGCCTTCTGGCCCGCCCACCGCGACGGCGACGACGTGATCGTCACCCCATCCGCCACGACGGCGGGAGGAGAGGACGTTCGCATCCCGATGCTGCGGCAGCAGGTGAAGAAGTCGCGCGGGCGCGCCAACTTCTGCCTGGCCGACTTCATCGACACCCAGGACGACTGGCTCGGCGGCTTCGCAGTCGCGATCCACGGCATCGAGCCGCACCTCGAACGCTTCCAGGCCGCGCACGACGACTATTCGGACATCCTGCTCAAAGCGCTGGCGGACCGCTTCGCCGAGGCCTTCGCCGAGCGCATGCACCAGCATGTGCGCACCACGCTGTGGGGCTATGCGCCGGACGAGCAGTTCACCAACGAGGCGCTGATCCGCGAGGAATATCGCGGCATCCGTCCCGCTCCCGGCTACCCCGCTTGCCCCGACCACTCGCTCAAGCCGATCCTGTTCGACCTGCTGAAGGCCTCGGACAATGCCGGAATCGTGCTGACCGAGAGCCAGGCGATGCTGCCGACCGCGGCGGTCTCCGGCTTCTACTTCGCGCATCCGGAAGCGGCCTACTTCGGCGTCGCTCGCATCGGCCGCGACCAGCTGGAGGACTACGCCGCCCGGCGCGGGGTGGACCTGTCCACCGTCGAGCGCTGGCTACGCCCCAACCTCGACTGACGCCGCGACGCGCAGGGCGGCCGCCTGTGCGGCGCGCCAGCGCGCGCGGCGGCGCAAGTAGGCGTCGCGCACGCCGGCGCCCACCGTTTGCGTGAGCACGCCGAGCGCGGCGTCGAAGCCGTGCTGCGCCAGCGCGGTCAGGACGGGGGCGTCGTCCTGTGCGTGCTCGCGCGCCAGCATCGCGAGGACCAGCGCCTGCTCGGCGTACTCCGCCGCGCTCGGCGCCGCGCTGAACCCGGCCGGGCGAGGCTCGCCATGCTCCGCGCAGGCGTCCGGCATCATGCAACCCATCGTATGTCTGCTTCCGCGGCTTCGAGTGGCTCCCACCCGGCGCGAAGACTTCTTCGTGGGTGGCAGCGCCCGATAGCGCCCGGTCTGCCAAGCTTCGCTTTAAGAGCGGCTACGCGCCTTTCCGCAGCCGCGCACTTCGCGCTTGCAGCAGGGGGCGGCGGCGATCAGGATCGGTGCCATGACCGCAGCGCGCATTATCGGCCGGACCCTCCTTTACGACGGGTGGTACAAGTTGTCCCGGCTCGCGGTGGAACTGCCCGACGGCACGGTGGTGGAGCGCCATCTGCTCGACAACGGCTCGGCCGCCGCGGTGCTGCCCTATGACCCGGAGCGGCGGGTCTGCATGCTCATAGAGCAGCCGCGCGCGCCGGTCGTCGCGGCGGGGGAGCCACCCTTGCTGGAGGTGATCGCCGGCAACCTCGAAGGCGCAAAGCCCGAAGCGCGGATCGTGGAGGAGGCCTGGGAGGAAGGCGGCCTGCGCATCGCAGCGCTCGAGCCGGTCGCCAACGTCTGGTCGCTGTCCCCGGTCTCCACCGAGCGGATCCAGCTCTACCTCGCACCCTACGCCCACGCCGACCGCGCCGGCAGCGGCGGCGGGGCCGAGGACGAGCACGAGGCGATCACGGTGCGCGAGCTGGGGCTGGACGAACTCAAGGCGCTGGCGCTGTCCGGCGCGCTCACCGACGCCAAGACGCTGCTGCTGGCGCAGGCGCTGCTGCTGAAGCATCCGGAGCTGTGGCCGCGCGCAGGCGATCGGTCGCCCATGGCGCCATAAGTGGAGGATAGCGCCCTTCCCGGCGTTTCCACCCTCGGCCCGGTTCTGCCATAGAGGCCCGCGTGAACGACGACGACTGGCCTTACGAGACGACCTTCTACGGTGATCCCGATCCGGGCTACGACCCGCTGGAGGTGGACTACGCCCCCTCGCCGCCGCCCGGGCCCGAGGCCGTCTCGCGCGCCCTGCACGAAGTGTTCGGCTTCTCCGGCTTTCGCGGCGTGCAGGACCAGGTGGTCGACCGCGTCCTCCACGGCCGGTCCACCCTGGCGGTGATGCCCACCGGGGCCGGCAAGTCGCTGACCTACCAGCTGCCCGCGGTGCTGCTGGAGGGCACCTGCGTCGTCGTCTCGCCGCTCATCGCGCTGATGCACGACCAGCTGCGCTCGGCCCGCGCCAACGGCATCCGCGCCGCCACGCTGACCAGCGCCGACAACGACCGCGGCCAGACGCTCGACGCCTTCCGCGCCGGCCAGCTGGACCTGCTCTACGTCGCGCCCGAACGCGCCAGCCAACCGTACTTCCGTGACCTGCTCACCGCTGCGCGGGTCGGCCTCTTCGCGATCGACGAGGCGCACTGCGTTTCCGAGTGGGGCCACGACTTCAGGCCCGACTACCGCCTGCTGCGCCCGCTGCTCGACGCTTTCCCGCAAGTGCCGCGCCTGGCGCTGACGGCGACGGCGGACCACCACACCCGCAGCGACATCCTCGCCCAGCTCGGCATCCCGGACGAAGGGCTGATCGTCGCCGGGTTCGACCGGCCGAACATCCGCTACGCGATCCGCCCGCGCGAGAACGCGGGCCGAACATCCGCTACGCGATCCGCCCGCGCGAGAACGCGCTGCGCCAGATCAAGGCCATCGTCGAGGAGAACCCCGGGCCCGGCATCGTCTATGCCCCCACCCGCGCGCGGGTCGAGCAACTGGCCGAAAGCCTCGCCTCCGCCACCGGCCGGCGGGTGCNCACGACTTCAGGCCCGACTACCGCCTGCTGCGCCCGCTGCTCGACGCTTTCCCGCAAGTGCCGCGCCTGGCGCTGACGGCGACGGCGGACCACCACACCCGCAGCGACATCCTCGCCCAGCTCGGCATCCCGGACGAAGGGCTGATCGTCGCCGGGTTCGACCGGCCGAACATCCGCTACGCGATCCGCCCGCGCGAGAACGCGCTGCGCCAGATCAAGGCCATCGTCGAGGAGAACCCCGGGCCCGGCATCGTCTATGCCCCCACCCGCGCGCGGGTCGAGCAACTGGCCGAAAGCCTCGCCTCCGCCACCGGCCGGCGGGTGCTGCCCTACCACGCCGGGCTCGACCCTGAGGTGCGCGCGCGCAACCAGGCCGCCTTCGTCGCGTCGGAGGACATGGTGATGGTGGCGACCGTCGCCTTCGGCATGGGCATCGACAAGCCCGACGTGCGCTTCGTGGCCCATGCCGGCATCCCCAAGTCGATCGAGGCCTATTACCAGGAGACCGGCCGCGCCGGGCGCGACGGCGACCCCTCGGTCGCGGTCATGCTGTGGGGCGCGGACGACTTCGCCCGCGCGCGGCAACGGCTGGGCGAGATCGAGCCGCACCGCCAGCAGAGCGAGCGCCAGCGCCTCGATGCGCTCGCCGGGCTGGTCGAGACGGCCGATTGCCGCCGCGCCGTGCTGCTGCGCCATTTCGGTGAACAGCCGGCGCCCACCTGCGGCAATTGCGACAACTGCCTCGAACCCGTGGGCGTAGTCGACGTCACCGACCTGGCGCGCAAGCTCCTCTCCGCGGTGTACCGCACCGGACAGTCCTATGGCCTGGGGCACCTGGAGAAGGTGCTGTCCGGCCTGGCCGACGACCGCGTGCTCCAGCGCGGGCACGACCAGCTCTCGGTCTTCGGCATCCTGACCGAGGACGAGAAGCCGCTGCTCAAGGCCCTGGCCCGTGCGCTCCAGGCCCGCGGCAGCCTGACCGCGACCGAGCACGGCGGCCTGGCGCTCGGCGGCGATGCCCGGACGATCCTCAAGGGCGAGGCGGCGGTCGCGATCGTGGTGCCGCCCAAGTCCGAACGCAAGCGCCGCTCGCGGGGCGGCGACGGGGGCGCGAACCCGGTGGGCGATCCGCTCTTCGAGGCGCTGCGCGAACTGCGCCGCGAACTGGCGCAGGAGGCCGGGGTGCCCCCCTACGTGGTGTTCCACGATTCGACGCTGCGCGAAATGGCGGCGGCGCGGCCCTCCTCGCTGGCGGAGCTGGGCGGCATCGGCGGCGTGGGCGCGCGCAAGCTCGACGCCTATGGCGACGCCTTCCTGGAGGTCATCCGGCGGTCCTGAGGGCGGAGTAGCGTCACACCGCGGGGCCTTCGACAAGCTCAGGCTGAGCGGGCTGGAGATGTCTGATCGAGCTGGCCAGCTCCTCCCCGCTCCGCAGGAATGGGAGGTGGCAGCCCGTAGGGCTGACGGAGGGGTTCCTTTCCCCTCCACCACCCGCTGCGCGGGCGGTCCCCCTCCCCATCGCTGCGCGACGGGGAGGATCACGCGACGGTCAAAAGGGGGTGTGTTCGGTCATCGCATCCGGCTTCCCTTTGGCGTAGACTGCGAGGCCGCTTTCAGGCGCCTACTGACCACCGCAGACGACCGGGATGGGTGGCTTTCAAACAGTCGGCTTTGGATAGAAGCGATCAAGAAAATGGTCATTCATCCAGTCTTCATATCCGAGGAGTTCGCCTTCCCGCCGTTCGTGGTCGCGTGACCAGCAAAGACTTGATTTGAGTTCGATCATTTCGTCGATCCGCCATTGCTCCCCAGGTAAAGCAAAATAGATATGGTGCAGCGGGTAATTGCGCCCTTCAATGGGCGGTGAAAAATGATCGCGCCGAATGAACCGACCGTCTGCGACATGTCGACAAAATAGTCTCAGATAGCGCTCAACCGATGCGGGAAAATGACCCTTACCATCGACAAAAACTGCTAAGGGCTTCCTTCGAGCGAGCATCAGACCCAACTCTCTATTTGTATGCAGCGTGTAGGGCAAAGTTCTTGCGAGCGGGATTGGCATTCCCCTTGTTATCATGCTTCGGATGCCCATCGCCATGCGCGCTACGGGCGCGTTCTCAAAATGCGCTGAGCGACAACAACGAGGCGTCAGCCGTCGTAGCCATCCTCCCCGGAACGGGGAGGGGGACCACCCGCAGGGTGGTGGAGGGGCACCCTCGGTGTGCGTGCCATCTCGTTGGCCCGCAGCAGAACTTCCTGACGATCACGGTCACGCAAATCGCCCGTGCCCCTCCACCATGCTTCGCATGGTTCCCCTCCCCCAAGGGGGAGAATGGGGCGAAAGCGGACGTTTGCGTCGCGGAGATCCAGCGACTCCCGCTCAGGCTGAGCCTGTCGAAGCCCGGCCGCGGCGTCAGCCCAGGGGCTTCTACCACCTGCGCCGTTCCATCGCCCGGTCAGTCGTTCGCATCTCCGAAGCTGACCGGCACCGCCAGCAGGAACGGCAGTTCCGGCGAGGCGATGCGCGATTCGGCGCCGTTCTCGTGGATCAGCACGACCCGGCCCACGCCCGGTGTCGCCACCACGGCCGACACCGTGTCCACCCAGGCGTGCAGCACCTCGCGGGCGCGGGCGAGCGCCTCGGCCTCGCGCGTGGTGGTGCCGCTGGCTTCGAGTTCGGCCTCGAGGTCGGCGATGCGGGTGGTGGCCTCGTCGATACGGTCGGCGGTCTCGTCGGTCATCGCGCGCTCTCCTTGCCCTGCCGACTTGGGCGCGGACCCGGCGTCCGGCAAGGGAGCGCGCGCTTAGATCGCCGCTGCGTTGGTCGTCACAGCGGATTGTCGAGCTGGATGATCGCCTCTTCGCTGGCGCGCTGGGTCGTCTTGAGCTGGCGCGCCGCCTTGAAGCCGGCCAGCACCGGCGCGTCGCGGCCGTAGATGTCGGCGAAGGGCTGCAGCGTGCCGTCGATCGCGCGCGCGAAGGTGAAGTAGGTGAGGTAGACCGGGAAGGTCCGCGTCATCTCCACCTTCTTGTACTCGCCCGCGCGCGACAGCTCGGCCGCGTCGGGAGCGGACATCTGGGCGCCCAGGATCGCCATCGTCATGCCCAGTTCCACCGCCCGCTCGGTGCGGATGCAGCCGTGGCTGAAGGCGCGCACTTCCTCGTTGAAGTAGGACTTGGCCGGGGTGTCGTGCAGGTAGATGGCATGCGGATTGGGCATGTCGATCTTCATCAGGCCGAGCGCGTTGTTGGGACCGGGCTGCTGGACCACGGTGATCGTCCCGTCGGCGTTCCTGGTGCCCTTGTAGCCGTTGTTCGCCGCCCAGCGCGGATTGTTGAGCACCTTCGCGCCAAGCCCCTCGCCCTTCACGATCGATTGCGGGACGGTCCAGGTGGGGTTGAACACGACCGCGCTCACCGTCTCGGCCAGCTGCGGGGTGGCGGTGCGGCCCGGCTTGCCCACCACGGTCTTGTAGGTGCGCAGGATCTTGTTCTTGACCACCAGCCGCAGCTGGAACTCGGGCACGTTGGTCATCAGGTAGACCGTGCCGAGATCGCGCGCCAGCCACCGCCAGCGGTCCATGTTGGCCTGGATCAGCGCGCGGCGGGCCTTTTCGGCCGTGGGCGTCGCGTTCAGCTCGGCCTTGAGCGCGGCGTAGTCCGGGTTCGTCGGCGCGAGCTTGGCGACGATTCCGGGCACATCATGGGCGGAGAGCGCCTGCGCCATCAGCTCGGACGTGGGCATCAGGTCCTGGTCCGGATCGACCGCGAACCACTGCACCCGCGCGTCCATCGGCGTGCGGCCGTCGCGCAGGTCCTCGATCAGCCAACCGAACACGCGGCTCGCCAGCGCATCGAGCGCATCGCCCTCGCCCGCGGAGATCGCGGCCTTGAGGGCGCTGGGCTGGTAGTCGGCCGGCAGCAGGCCTTCCTTGCCGATGTACTCGATGGTCTTGAGCAGAGCCTGCGCGTCGGACAGCGTCCAGGGCATGACCGGCTCGGCCACGACCACGTCCTGCACCACGGGCTGCGAGACGGTGGGGACGCCGCTGGGAACCGCGGGGGGTACGGCGGTGGGGGGAACCGGAACGGGCGCCGGCGTGCCCTGGGGTGCCTGCGCCGCCGGGGGCAGCAGATCCTCGGGCATCTGGGTCCTGATCTTCTGCGCCTGCGCCGGCTGGATGCCGAGTGCCACAAGCGTCAGCGCCGAAACGACGCCGGGACCGAACCGCATGAAACTTACCATATTGACTTGGAACCTGCCCGACTGAAGACCTGGGGGGATAACGCACGGAGGCGCCCGAAGTCGCCTGTCGCACCGCATCGGTTTGCGCTTTTACGCGCGTCTCTTCAAGGATGCGACCTGTCCGGGCGATGAATTGCTTGCGCACAACCTTGCGCCGGGCGACAGCGCCCTTCGCCATGGCCGCCTCGCCCGATCGCCCGTCCGTCCTCCTGCCGGTCCTCGCCGTCGTCGCGGGGATCGCGGCGTTCAGCGTGATGGACGCGGCCATGAAGGCGGCCTCGCTGGCGCTGGGCGTCGGCACCGCGCTGCTGCTGCGCAACGTCATGGGGACCCTGCTCACGGTGCCGCTCTGGGTCGCCGCGGGCCGGCCGGTCCCCACCCGCCGGATCGCGCTGCTCCACCTCCAGCGCTCGGTGGTGACGGCGGTGATGGCGGCGTTGTTCTTCCACGGGCTGGTGCGCATCCCGATGGCGGAGGGCATGGCGATCTCGTTCTTCGCGCCCATCGTCGCGCTCTACTTCGCGGCGCTGCTGCTGGGCGAGACGATCCGCCCCCGCGCGGTCGTCGCGGCCCTGCTTGGCCTCGCCGGCATGGTCGTGATCGGCGCCGACCGCTTCGGCGCCGGCGCCTACGGGCCCGAGGCGGTCGAGGGCACCGCCGCCATCGTCCTGTCGGCGGTGTTCTACGCGCTCAACCTCGTGCTCCAGCGCAAGCAGGCGCTGCTGGCCGGCCCGGTCGAGATCGCGCTGTTCCAGAACCTCAACGTCGCGCTGCTGTTCCTCGCCTTCGCGCCGCTGTACTGGACCGCGCCCGATGCGACGAGCCTGGCGTGGACGCTGATGGGGGCTTGTCTCGCCACTATTGCGCTGCTGTTCCTCTCCTGGGGCTATGCCCGGGCGGAGGCGCAGGTGCTGGTCCCGGTCGAGTACACCGGCTTTCTCTGGGCCGCCCTGATGGGCTGGCTGGTCTTCGGCGAAGCGCTGGGCCCCGCCGTCGTGGCCGGCGCCGCGCTGATCGTGCTCGGTTGCTGGATCGGCACGCGCAAGCGCTAAATCGGCACCAGACTCTGGTCCCCAACCCCTTGACCTGAAGCCCCCAAGCGCGCATCGGCGGCGCGACGAATCCGCCTGTCGCACTGCAGCACGGTATAGGAGCGCCGCGAGGCAGCCCGCGAGAGGCATCACACGAAGGGGATAAAGCCCAGATGACTCAGGTCGGACAGGACACGCTCGGCACGCGCAGCACCATGACCGTCGGCGGCAAGAACGTCGCCTATTACTCGCTCAAGAAGGCTTCGGAGAAACTGGGCGACATCAGCCGCCTGCCCTTCTCGATGAAGGTCCTCCTCGAGAACCTGCTGCGCTTCGAGGACGCCGGCTTCACCGTCTCGACCGATCACATCCGCGCGATCGTGGACTGGCAGAAGAACCCCGTCACCGGCGACGAGATCCAGTACCGGCCGGCACGCGTGCTGCTGCAGGACTTCACCGGCGTGCCCTGCGTGGTCGACCTGGCCGCGATGCGCGACGCCATCGCCACGCTCGGCGGCGACACCAGCAAGATCAACCCGCTGGTGCCGGTGAACCTGGTCATCGACCACTCGGTCATGGTCGACGAGTTCGGCCACCCCAAGGCGTTCGAAGAGAACGTGGAGATCGAATACCAGCGCAACATGGAGCGCTACGACTTCCTCAAGTGGGGCTCCAAGTCGCTCGCCAACTTCTACGCCGTGCCCCCGGGCACCGGCATCTGCCACCAGGTCAACCTGGAGAACATCGCCAAGTCGGTGTGGACCAGCGAAGACCAGAACGGCGAGCTGGTCGCCTATCCCGACACTTGCGTCGGCACCGATAGCCACACCACCATGGTCAACGGCCTGGGCGTGCTGGGCTGGGGCGTGGGCGGCATCGAGGCGGAAGCCGCGATGCTCGGCCAGCCGGTCTCGATGCTCATCCCCGAGGTCGTCGGCTTCAAGTTCGTGGGCGAACTGAAGGAAGGCGTCACCGCAACCGACCTCGTGCTCACCTGCACCTCGATGCTGCGCAAGCACGGCGTGGTCGGCCGCTTCGTCGAGTACTTCGGCCCCGGCCTGGCCTCGCTCAGCCTCGCCGACCGCGCGACGCTCGCCAACATGGCGCCCGAGTACGGCGCGACCTGCGGCTTCTTCGGCATCGACGACAAGACGCTCGACTACCTGCGCCTCACGGGCCGCGAGGAAGAGCAGATCGCGCTCGTCGAGGCCTACGCCAAGGAGCAGGGCTTCTGGATGGAGCCGGGCGCTGCCGATCCGGTGTTCTCCTCGACCCTCGAGCTCGACCTGTCGACCGTCGTCCCCTCGCTCGCCGGCCCCAAGCGCCCGCAGGACTGGGTCTCGCTGCCCGAGGTCGACGACGTCTTCAACGCCGACATGGCGGCGACCTACAAGAAGGCACCGGCCCGCGTCCCCGTCGAGGGCAAGGACTTCGACATCGGTGACGGCGACGTCATGATCGCGGCCATCACCAGCTGCACCAACACCTCGAACCCGAGCGTGCTGGTCGCCGCCGGCCTGGTCGCCAAGAAGGCGGACGAGCTGGGCCTCAAGCCCAAGCCCTGGGTCAAGACCTCGCTGGCGCCGGGCTCGCAGGTGGTCACCGACTACCTCAACAAGGCCGGCCTGCAGCCGCACCTCGACAACATCGGCTTCAACCTCGTCGGCTACGGCTGCACCACCTGCATCGGCAACTCCGGCCCGCTGGCCGAGCCGATCAGCAAGGCGATCAACGAGAACGGCATCGTCGCCAGCGCCGTGATCTCGGGCAACCGCAACTTCGAGGGCCGCGTCTCGCCCGACGTGCGCGCGAACTTCCTGGCCTCGCCGCCGCTCGTCGTCGCCTACGCGCTCAAGGGCACCGTCGTGGAGGACTTCACCACCACCCCGATCGGCACCAGCACGGCGGGCCAGCCGGTGTTCCTCAAGGACATCTGGCCCACCAACAACGAGGTCGCCGAGACCATGGCGACCTGCATGGACCGCGCCATGTTCCAGGCCCGCTACGCCAACGTCTACGAAGGCGACAAGCACTGGCAGTCGATCAACGTCGTCGGCTCGGAGACGTACCAGTGGCGCGCAGGCTCGACCTACGTCGCCAACCCGCCGTACTTCGAGGGCATGGAGATGACCCCGGCGCCGGTCTCCGACATCGTCGAGGCCAAGCCGCTGCTCATCCTGGGCGATTCGATCACCACCGACCACATCTCGCCGGCCGGCTCGATCAAGGCCGACAGCCCGGCGGGCCAGTGGCTGATGGAGCACCAGGTCGCCAAGGCGGACTTCAACTCCTACGGCTCGCGCCGTGGCCACCACGAAGTGATGATGCGCGGCACCTTCGCCAACATCCGCATCCGCAACGAGATGGTCCCGGGCATCGAGGGCGGCATGAGCCGCTACGGCGAGGAAGTGGGCGCGGTCTACGACGTCGCGCAGAAGCACAAGGCCGACGGGACTCCGATGGTGGTGATCGCCGGCAAGGAATACGGCACCGGTTCCTCGCGTGACTGGGCCGCCAAGGGCACCAACCTGCTCGGCGTGCGCGCCGTGATCGTCGAGAGCTTCGAGCGCATCCACCGCTCGAACCTGGTCGGCATGGGCGTGCTGCCGCTGCAGTTCAAGGACGGCGAGAGCCGCCACACCCTGGCGCTCAACGGCGACTGCAGCTTCACCATCAAGGGCGTTGCCGACCTCAAGCCGCGCCAGGACGTCGAAGTCGAGGTGACCCGCGCCGACGGCACGAAGTTCACCTTCACCGCGCTCTGCCGCATCGATACCGCCAACGAGGTCGAGTACTTCATGAACGGCGGCATCCTCCAGTACGTGCTGCGCAAGCTGGCCGCCTGATCGGCCTCCAGCCTCAGCAGGAGACACGAGGACCCCGTCCGGCAGATGCCGGGCGGGGTTCTTGCATACTGGGGGCAGGGCTTGGCTGCGGGCGGGCGATGGGCCGCGTCGATGGCCCAGGCCTGGGCCGGCTCAGGGCGAGCCGGGTGGAGGCGCAGCACCGACTTTCGCCGGTGCCCGACCTTGCCATTCGCTCAGGCTGAGCGCGCCGAGGCCCCCTCGGCCCGGGCGAAGCGCCTGCGGGCGACGATGGCAGCCGCCGCCGCGCCGAAGAGGATCAGCATCGGCGGCGCCGGCACGTCGGTGCCGCCCGAGGTGGTCGTGGTCGAGCCGCCGGAGGATGTGCTCGTCGAGGTGGAGGTGGAGGACGACGAGGAGGTCGAGGACGAGGTGCTGGTCGACGACGACGTGCTGGTCGACGAGCTGGTGCTGGTCGACACGTTGCCGGACGTGGTCGAGACATCGCCCGAGGTCGTCGAGGTCGAGGAGATGTTCCCCGAGGTCGAGGTGATGTTGCCCGAGCTCGTCGTGGTCGTCGAAACGTTGCCCGAACTCGTGGAGGTGGTGGAGGTGAGGCCCCCTGTGGTCGTGGTGGTCGAGGTCACGGCGCCGCCCGTCGTGGTCCCGCCGGTGGTCGTGGAGGTAACCACGACGTTGCCGCCACCGCCGCCGCCGCCACCACCGAAGAAGCCGCCGAAGAACCCGCCTCCGAAGCCGCCGAGCGGACCGCCGCCGATCACCAGCGGGGCGCCGCCGCCTCCGCTGCCGCCCGCGTAGGCCGGCGCAGGGGGCACGTAGGGCGGCGGCAGCGGCACCATCGCCATCTGCGGCTGGTCGCAGCAGGTGCGCTTGACGATCTTGCGCACGCGCTTGGTGGTCCGGGGCTCTTCGCGACGCACGATGCGCCGGGCAGGCTTGGCCGGGCGCGTCGACCGGGCCGTCTTGGCGACCTTCACCTTGCGATACTCGGTCTTCTGCGCCTGGGTCTCCGCCACGTGGACGGCGCCGCCGCCCACGATCGCGCAGCCCGCCGCGCAGGCAGACAGTTTGGCAAGGGCCATCCGAACCGACATATGCGTGTGCTCTCTCTGCTTCGCTGGGCGTGCCACCGTTCGCGACGAGACCGATGCCCATTCGCGCGAACAACGCAGAGACCGGCTAACGGGACAACCGGGTGCGCCCCGAAATCGCGTCCCAAGCCGGGAAAATTAGCTAATTCATAGTCTCACGCACAACAGTGTCCCGGAACGGGACTGCCGGCCTGCGCTCCTGTCAAGCCATCCGACGGACCGTCGGCACGCCGGCCGGGAGTGGCTCAGCCGTCCGAATCGAAGAGGCCGCCCTGCGGTCCCGTCGGCGGCGACAGGCCCAGGTGCGTCCAACCGCGATCGTTGAGGCAGCGTCCCCGCGCGGTGCGGGCGATCAGGCCGAGCTGGATGAGGTAGGGCTCGATCACTTCCTCGATCGTGTCGCGCGGCTCCGAGAGGCCTGCCGCGAGCGTCTCCACCCCCACCGGCCCGCCCTTGTAGATCTCGGCGATCATCCGCAGGTAACGGCGGTCCTGCGCGTCGAGCCCGATGGCGTCGACCTCGAGCCGGGTGAGCGCATCGTCCGCGATCGCGCGCGTCACCACGTCCGACCCGGCGACATGCGCGAAGTCGCGCACCCGGCGCATCAGCCGCCCGGCGACGCGCGGCGTCCCGCGTGAGCGGCGCGCGATCTCGGTGGCGCCGCCCTGGTCCATGCCGATGCCGAGCAGGCTGGCACCGCGGGTGACGACCTTCTCGAGCTCCTCCACGGTGTAGAACTGCAGTCGCACCGGGATGCCGAAGCGGTCGCGCAGCGGGGTCTGCAGCAGGCCCTGCCGCGTGGTGGCGCCGACCAGCGTGAAGGGCGGCAGGTCGATCCGCACCGAGCGCGCCGAAGGCCCCTCGCCGATGATGAGGTCGAGCGCGCGATCCTCCATCGCCGGGTAGAGCACTTCCTCGACCACGGGGTTGAGGCGGTGGATCTCGTCGATGAACAGCACATCGCCCTGCTCCAGGTTGGTGAGCAGCGCGGCGAGGTCGCCCGCCTTGGCGATCACCGGGCCGGAGGTGGCGCGAAAGCCCACGCCCAGCTCGCGCGCGACGATCTGCGCCAGCGTGGTCTTGCCGAGGCCCGGGGGCCCGAAGAACAGCACGTGGTCCATCGCCTCGCGCCGTGAGCGCGCCGATTCGATGAAGACGCGCAGGTTGTCCTTGGCCGCGGCCTGGCCGACGAACTCGGCCAGCGTCTTGGGCCGCAGCGCCGCATCGGCGTCCTCGGCCTGGCGAGCGGGGGAGAGGATGGGGTTGTCGGTCATGCGCTCAGCCCGCCGCCCGCTTGAGCGCCACGCGCACGAGGTCGTTAAGGCCGGCGTCCTCGCCCAGCTCCTCCACTGCCTTGCCCACCGCCATGGCGGCGACGGCCGGCTTGAAGCCGAGGTTCTGCAGCGCCGAGACGGCGTCCGCGCTGGCCGAACCCGGCGGGACCGCTGCCGCGATGCCCGCCACGCCCGGCGCCGTCGGCAGCCCGCCGGCCTTGTCCTTGAGCTCGTTGACGATGCGGCTCGCCAGCTTGGGCCCGACGCCGTTGGCGCGCGCGACCATGGCGCTGTCCCCGCCGGCACAGGCGCGCTGCAGCTCCTCGGTCGTCAGGGCCGAGAGGATCGCGAGCGCGACCTTGGAGCCCACCCCCTGGATCGCGGTCAGCAGGCGGAACCAGTTGCGCTCCGCCGCGCTGGCGAAGCCGATCAGGCGCTGGTCGGTCTCCGACACCTGCATTTCGGTATGCACCACCACACGATCGCCCCGGATGCCGAGCTGCCCCAGCGTGCGGGCCGAGCAGTGGACGAGATAGCCGACGCCGTTCACGTCGATGATCGCCCAGTCCGGGCCGGTATCGTCGAGCAGGCCGGTGAGCTTGGCGATCATGGTTTGTTCCCCATCGCTCCCCTATGCACGGCGGCGAGTCGCCGGGCAAGGCCGAAACGCCGCCCGGTCAGTCGCGGCGCGACAGCAGGAACACCGCATGCTCCGCCCGGAAGTTCGCCGCCGCGGCGCTGCACTGCGCGTCGCCGCTGAGGAACCAGCGGCCCTCCACGGTGATTCCCCGCGCGTCCAGCAGGGCGCGGAAGTCGTTGACGGTCAGGTGGTGGATGTTGGGCGTTTCGTACCAGGCGACCGGCAGCAGCCGCGTCACCGGCATGCGCCCGCCCCACAGCAGCGAGACGCGCACGCGCCAGTGCGCGAAATTGGGAAAGCTGACGAAGGCCTTGCGCCCGATCCGCAGCAGCTCGTCGAGCACCTGGTCCGGCCGCATCGTCGTCTGCAGCGTCTGCGAGAGGATCGCGTAATCCACCGACTTGTCGGGATAGAAGGCCAGGTCCTTGTCGGCATCGCCCTGGATCACCGACAAGCCCTTGGCCACGCACGAACCGACGTTGAGCGCATCCAGCTCCATGCCCCGCGTGTCGCAGCCCGAGCCGTCGCGCAGCGCCTGCATCAAGGTGCCGTCGCCGCAGCCGACGTCGAGCACGCTGGAGCCCGGCGCCACGTTCTCGGCGATGACCGCGAGGTCCGGCCGCAGTCCTGCCATCATCGCGGCGTTCATGGGGCCTCCCCAAGCCTGTCGTCGGCCGGCGCGATCATCCCAGGAACCCCTGCACCACGCGATCGAGCGCGGGTACGTCGAGCAGGAACGAGTCGTGCCCGAACGGCGCCGAAAGCTCCACGAAGCTGGCCGGAAGGCCCGCGGCATTGAGCGCGTGGACGACGTTGCGCGATTCGGCAGTGGGATAGAGCCAGTCGGTGTCGAAGCTGACCAGACAATAGCGCGCCTTCGAACGGGCGAAGGCGTTGGCCAGCATGCCGCCGTGCTCCTCGGCCAGGTCGAAGTAGTCCATGGCGCGGGTGATGTAGAGGTACGAGTTGGCATCGAAGCGGTCGGTGAACGAAAGCCCCTGGTAGCGCAGGTACGATTCGATCTGGAAATCCGCGTCGAAGCCGAAGGTCTTCTCCTCGCGGTTTTGCAGCCGACGGCCGAACTTCTCGGTCAGCCCCGCCTCGGAGAGATAGGTGATGTGCGCGGCCATCCGGGCGACGGACAGGCCCTTTTCGGGACCCTTGCCGAAGGCGTAGTAGTTGCCTTCGCGCCATTCCGGGTCAGCCATGATGGCCTGGCGTCCCACTTCGTGGAAGGCGATGTTCTGCGCCGAGTGCCGCGCGGTCGAGGCGATCACCAGCGCGGCGCGGGTGCGCTCCGGGAAGTTGGCCGCGAGGCTCAGCGCCTGCATGCCGCCCATCGAGCCGCCGACGACGGCATGGAGGCTGTCGATGCCCAGCGCGTCCAGCACGGCGATGTGGCCCTTGACCATGTCGCGGATGGTGATGACCGGGAAGCGCATGCCCCAGGGATCGCCGTCGGGCGCCGCGCTGGCCGGTCCGGTCGAGCCCATGCACGAGCCGATCACGTTGGCGCAGATCACGAAGTGGCGGTCGGTGTCGATCGGCTTGCCGGGCCCGACCATGCGCACCCACCAGCCCGGCTTGCCAGTCTTGGGGTGGTTGGAGACCACGTGGTGGTCGCCGGTCAGCGCATGGCAGATGAAGATGGCGTTGTCCTTCGCCGCGTTCAGTCGCCCGCAGGTCTCGTAGGCGATGCGCGGGGCGGCAAGGCGCTGCCCGCCATCGAGCAGGAGCGGCGTGTCGAGATCGAGGAACCGGTTTTCGGAGGGGAGGGTGGGGGCCGTCGCCATGATCGTTTCGCCAAGTGGGGAACCGCCCATAGGGAGTCAATCCAAGTCTGTCATTATCGGCCATGCTGGGTTATGCGGCCCGCCGTCATGAGCGAAACCACCACCTTGCCCAAAGCCCCGACGCCCAAGCCCTGGATCGAGGCGATCCACGCCTACGTGCCCGGCAAGTCCAAGGGCAAGGACGGGCGGCCGCTCATCAAGCTCTCCGCCAACGAGAACCCGCTGGGCACCAGCCCTGCCGCGCTTTCGGCCCGCGGCGCCGCGCCCGCGCTCTACCCCGATCCCGACAGCGGCGCCCTGCGCGCCGCCATCGCCGAGCGCCATGGCCTCGACCCGGCGCGGGTGGTCATGGGCACCGGCTCGGACGAACTGCTCAACCTCGCCGCGCAGGGCTATGCCGGCCCGGGCGACGAAGTGATCTACGTGCGCTACGGCTTCTCGGTCTACGACATCGCCGCCAGGCGCTGCGGCGCCACGCCGGTGGTCGCGCCCGACCGTGACTACGGCACCGATGTCGACGCGCTGCTGGCGCTGGTGACCGGGCGCACGCGCGTGGTCTTCATCGCCAATCCCAACAACCCGACCGGCTCGTACCTGCCCGGCGGCGAGATCGCGCGCCTGCACGCGGGGCTTCCCGCCGACGTGCTGCTGGTGCTCGACCAGGCCTATGCCGAGTACCTCGCGCCCGAGGACGACGACGGCGCCATGGCGCTCGCGGCCGCGCACCCGAACGTGCTGGTCACGCGCACCTTCTCCAAGATCTTCGGCCTTGCCGGCGAGCGCATCGGCTGGGGCACCGGGGCGCCGGGGATCGTCGCCACGCTGAACCGCATCCGCGGGCCCTTCAACGTCTCCAGCACCGGCCAGGCGATGGCGCTGGCCGCGCTGGGCGACCCCGACTTCGTCGAGGCGAGCCGCGTCCACAACCGCGAGGAGCGCGCCCGCTTCGTCCAGCGCATCGCAGCGCTCAGCAACCACGGCCTGCGCCCGCTGCCGAGCGAGGCGAACTTCGTGCTGGTGCTGTTCGAAGGCGTCCTCACCGCCGAGACGGCGTTCGAGGGCCTGGCCGACCGCGGCTACATCGTGCGCTGGCTGCCCGGGCAGGGCCTGCCGCAGGGGCTGCGCATCACCATCGGCAAGAGCGACGACATGGACGCGATCGCCGCCGCCCTGCGCGAAATGGCGGAGACGGCGCGTTGACGGGGCGGCAGGCAGAGAAGGCGAAGGGCCCGGCGGCATGAGCTTCGCGCGGATCGCCATCATCGGCCTCGGCCTCCAGGGTGGCTCGATCGGGCTGGCGGTGCGCGAGTTCCTGCCGCAAGCGCGGACCACCGGCTACGACGTCAGCCCCGACCACCGCGCCCGCGCCGCCGAGCGCCGGCTCGTCGACAGCGTCTGCGACACCGCCGCCGAGGCGGTGCGCGAGGCGGACCTCGTGATCTTCTGCGTGCCCCCGGGGGCGATGGCGATGGCGGCCGAGACGGTGCGTGAGGCGCTGCCCGCCGATGCGCTCGTCAGCGACGTCGGCTCGTCCAAGCAGGCCATCGCCAAGGCGCTGGGCGAGGCCCTGCCCGACCATGTGGTGATCCCCGCCCATCCGGTCGCCGGCACCGAGAACTCGGGCCCCGACGCGGGCTTCGCGCACCTGTTTCGCAACCGCTGGTGCATCGTCACGCCGCCCGCGCGGGTGGACATGGTCCGGCTTTCGCAGCTCGTCTCGTTCTGGGAGGCGCTGGGCGCCAACGTCGAGATCATGACCGCGGAGCACCACGACCTCGTCCTCGCGGTGACCAGCCACCTGCCCCACCTCATCGCCTACACCATCGTCGGCACCGCCTCGGACCTGGAGGACGTGACGCAGGGGGAGGTCATCAAGTACTCGGCCGGTGGCTTCCGCGACTTCACGCGCATCGCCGCATCGGACCCGACGATGTGGCGCGACGTGTTCCTTTCCAACAAGGAGGCGGTGCTCACCATGCTGCAGCGCTTCAGCGAGGACCTGACGGCGCTGCAGCGCGCCATCCGGGTGGGCGACGGCGACACGCTGTTCCAGCACTTCACCCGCACCCGCGCGATCCGCCGGTCCATCATCGAGGAGGGCCAGGACGATTCGCGGCCCGACTTCGGTCGCGGCGACCACGACAGCGCCAAGAATTCCTGAGGCGAGGCGGGAGCCTCGGCGCGGTTGGGGATTTTGAGCGGGCGAACGCCCCTCTCACGGATCCCACCCGCCATGCAGCTCTCGATCGTGACTACCCTCGACTACGCGGTGCCCGAGCCGGTCGACGTCCTCCTCCAGCTGGAAGCGGCAATGATCCCGGAGCAGCACGTGCTCCACGCCCACATCGACCTCCCGCCGCTCGACCACTTCGCCCGCGTGCCGGCGCAGGCCTACATCGGCGAGCGCATCTGGCTGCGCACCGGCGCGCCGCTCAAGGTGCGCTACGAGGCGACGGTGGAGGTGGACCGCATCCTGGCGGACATCGCCACCCTGCCGGCGGTGCCGCCGCACCTGCTGCCGGGGGAGACGGTCGACTACCTCATGCCCTCGCGCTACTGCACCTCCGACACCTTCCACGAATTCGTGCAGAAGGAGTTCGGCACGCTCCAGGGCGGCGCCCGCGTCGCCGCCATCCGCGACCACCTCGCCGGCCGGCTGACGTACGAGGCCGGCTCGAGCGACTCCTCCACGACCGCCGCAGACACCTTCCGCAGCGGCAAGGGCGTGTGCCGTGACTACGCCCACCTGATGATCGCGCTGGTGCGCGCCAGCGGCATTCCGGCGCGCTTCGCCAGCGTCTATGGCCTCGGGGTGGAGCCGCAGGACTTCCACGCCGTCGCCGAGGTGTTCCTGGACGGCATGTGGCACATGGTCGACGCGACCGGCATGACCACCCCCGCGCAGATCGCGAAGATCGGCATCGGCCGCGATGCCGCCGACGTCTCCTTCCTCACCAGCTACGGCGATGTCGAACTGGTCTCGCAATCGGTGCAGGTCACCCAGGCGACGCCCGCCTGAGCGGTCACGCCGGCGGGTTCAGCGCGTTGATCGCGGCATGGACCCGCGCCTCGACCTCCTCGCGCGGGAGGCCCGGCGCGATCCGCTCGCCCACGCGCATGGTGATCGTGCCCGGCCTCTTCCAGCGCCGGTGGTACAGCGGCCCGCTGTCCACCGCCACCGGCACCACCGGCAGCGCCAGCAGCTTGTAGAGCCCCGCGAAGCCCGCCTGCAGCGGCGGGCGCTGGCCGTGGGGGACGCGCGTGCCTTCGGGGAAGATGGCCAGCGGCCTGCCTCGCTCCGCGAACGTGCGTCCGCTCGCCACCATCGCGCGCAGCGCCTTGGCGCCGGCCTCGCGCTCGACCGCGACCACGCCGTAGCGCCGCGCCGCCCAGCCCCATCCGGGAATGTCCATCAGCTCGGCCTTGGGCAGCGGCGCCGGCCAGCGCATCGCCCGGGGCAAGTCGATCGCCTCGAAGAAGCTCTCGTGCTTGAGCGCCACCAGCACCCCCTCTTCCGGCAGCTGCCCCTCGACCACCAGCCGGATACCGAGCAGCCAGCGCGCGCAGAGCCGGTGGAAGCTGCTCCAGCCGCGCACCACCCGGCGCAGCGCCTCCTCGTTGACCAGGCTGGCGGCCAGCGCGCCGGCCACGAAGACCGGCGTGCCGAGGTAGAACACGGCGTAGAACAGGAGCGAGCGCACGACGTCGAGCGGCCGGGCGGAATCAGGGTCGGTCAAAGGCGTTCCCACAGGTTGAGCGCGGCCCGGGCCAGCAGCTTGTGGTACTCGAGGAACAGCGTCCCGAGCGTCGGGCGCGAGGGGACCGCGTCCCGCTCCAGCCGGACGCCGGCGGGGAACTCGCGCCCGATCTCCAGCGCGGCGCGGCGCATGTGCCAGTCGGCGGTGACCAGGCGCACCGACTTGGCGTCGTGCTCGGTCACCCACTGCGCCGCCTCGATCGCGTTGGAGCGGGTGTCGTAGGCCCGGTAGCCGAGCGTCACGCAGCACTTCATCAGCCGCGGCGGCACCGCGAACTGGGCCGCGAACTCGCGCGGGCGGACCTGGCGATCGACACCCGAGACCAGCAGGTCGGGGGCCTTACCCGCTTCCAGCACCTCGAGCGCATGCTCGATCCGGCCCTGGCTTCCCGTCAGCACGATGATCGCGTCGGTCCGCACGCTGGCCGGCAGCGGCCCGGGCAGGGCCACGGCGAACCACAGGAACCCGAAGAGCCAGATCAGCACGGCAAAGGCGGCGAGGCGGCGGAACATGGATCGATGCTATATAGGGGTTTGCGCCGGTTACAGCATCTTTCGCAGCGCGTGGAGCACGGTGAGCCGCGCCGTCAGCATGGCGAGGAGCGTCGCCAGCACCGGCACCAGCGCCAGCAGCAGCCAGTCGCTCCACCCCAGCGCGCCGCTGTCCACCAGCCCCGCCCCCAGCCCGGCGAAGCGGCGGCCGAGCGCGAGGATGACCACGAGCGCGAGCGCCAGGCCCACGCAGCCGCCGGCCGCCGCGTCGGTGCCGAGGGAACGCTGGAACACGCGCGCCACCTGCGCATCGGTGCCGCCGAGGAGATGGACGATCTCGATCGTCTCGCGATTGGCGCCCAGCGCCGAGCGCGCCGCCAGCAGCACCGCTGCCGCCAGCGCCCCCGCCAGCAGCGCCACGATCGCGATCGCCAGCACCTGGAGCGAGACCATCGCGTCGAACACCGGCCTCAGCCAGTTCGATTGCGCGTCGATGCGGGCCGATGGCGCCACCGGCGCCAGCCGGTGCGTCAGCGCCCGAAGCTGCGCGGGGCTCGCCGGGCCCTCGAGCCGCACGTCGATGAGCGCGGGGACCGGGATGGCCGCCCCGCTGGCCCCCGCCCCGCTCGCTCCCGTCGCCCCCCCGGCCGCTGCCGCGATCCCGGTCCCCAGCCAGGGCTCGATCAGCGCATCGAGCTCGGCCTGGGGCACCTGCCGCAGCCCGGCGACCCCGGGCATCGCCTTGATCGCCTCGACCGCCCGCGCGGCCTCCTGCGCCCTTACCTCGAAGCGGGGCTCGAGGATCTGGACGGTCACCCCACCTGCGATCTCCGCCCGGGCCGAGGAGACCGCGTTGCCCAGCGTCAGCCCGGCGGCGAGCGCGATGGTGGTCATCGCCACCATGATCGCGATCACCCAGGGCATCGGCCCCGACAGGCGCGCCTGCGGGATCAGTTCGAGGCCGCGCCGACCTGCAATCCGCCCCGCAACCCGGCCCGCAACCCGGCCCGCAATCCGGCTCCCGGTCCGGCTGCCGACCCGGCGCCCCATCCGATCCCGGCCTGTCATGCCGGCGCCCGCGGCGGATAGCGCAGCGCGCCGGTCGGGTCGGCAAGCCGGCCGCGGTCCAGCCGCATGATGAGGCTTTCGGGCACCTTGCGCAGCAGGTCGAGGTCGTGGGTGGCGACGACCACGGTGGTCCCCTGCCGGTTGAGCATTTCGAACAGCCGCATGAGCTTGGCCGCCATGTCCGGATCGACGTTGCCGGTCGGCTCGTCGGCCACCAGCATGGCGGGCCGGGCGATGACGGCGCGCGCGATGGCGACGCGCTGCTGCTCCCCGCCCGAGAGCGTCGCCGGGCGCGCGTCCATGCGATCCGCAAGGCCCACCCAGTCGAGGATGTCGCGCACCGGGCCCGCCAGGTCGCGCTCGTGGTGCCCGGCCAGGCGCAGCGGCAGCGCCACGTTGTCGAAGGCCGAGAGGTCCTGCACCAGCCGGAAGTCCTGGAACACCACGCCGATGCGCCGGCGCATCGCCGGCAGGCGATGGCGCGGCAGCGTGATGGCGTCGGTTCCGAACATGCGGACGGCCCCGCGCGAGGGCCGCTGCGCCAGGTAGAGCAGCTTCAGCAGCGACGTCTTGCCCGCGCCGCTCGCTCCGGTCAGGAAGTAGAACCGGCCCGCGTGCAGCGTGAAGGTCAGGTCGCTCAGCACCTCGCGATCGGTGCCGTAGCGAAGGCCGACGTTGTCGAAGTGGATGATGTCCCCGTCCGCGCTCATGCTCGATCAGTGTTGCTGTGTCAGTCGGGCCGGACGGACGACGCCTTCGCCTATAACCATCCTTGCATGTGGAAAAAAGGCCGTCACGGCGCGAACCCACAGGCAGGGCGCTTGTCGCGCGCAAGCCAACCGTGCTTAGGAAGGCGATCATGATCATCGCCTGCCCCGCCTGCTCGACGCGCTATGCCGTCCCGGACAGCGCGATCGGTCTGGAAGGCCGCACCGTCCGCTGCGCCAAGTGCCGCCACAGCTGGTTCCAGGAAGGGCCGGATGAGAGCGCGCCGCCGCTGGAGACGATGATCGCCGCGCCCGCGGCGGCCCCCGCCCCGAACCTCGCCCCGAACCTCGCCCCGGCCCCCGCCCCGGCCTCCAGCTCTGCCCCGGCCCACGCTCCGGAACCCGCGCAGCGGCCCGCGACCCGCCCGGCCGTGGTCGTGCCGCGCGCCGCTGCGCCGGCGGCCGAGGCGACGCTGCGCGAACCGCCCGCCGCGCCTCCGCCGCCCCTACAACCGGGGCCACCGCCGGGGCTGGCGCCGGCTTCGTCGGCGGCGGGAGCCCGTCCCCGCGAGGCGCGCGCGGGCGCGGGGTACTACGACGACACCGCCGCCAAGCCCTATGCCGACGAGGGCCCGTCGAGCTTCGACTTCTCGCCCCCGTTCCGCCCCCGCCGCAACTGGACCAGGATCGGCACCTGGGCCGCCATGGCCTTCGCCATCGCCACCCTCGCCCTCGCGGCGGCGGTGGTCTGGGGCGGGTTGCCCGACTGGTTGCCGATCCCGCGCCCGACCTTCCAGCAGGCCCAGCCCGACCTCAAGCTGGACTTCCCGCGCAGTCGGCAGGATCGCAAGCCGCTGCCCGACGGTACCGAGTTCTTCAGCGTGAGCGGCACGATCAGCAACATCGGGGCGCAGGCCCGCAGCGTGCCGTCGCTGCTGGTGGTGCTGCGCGACCGGCGCGAGACGATCGTCTACGAAAAGGAGATCGTGCCGGGCAAGGGCGAGCTGGCGCCGGGCGAGACGATCACCGTCAACGAGGCGCTCACCGACATCCCCAAGTCCGCGACCGCCGCCGAGATCGGCTGGAAGCCCGACTGAGCCCCCCTGGCTGAGGAGCTCCGGCTGAATGCAAGCCCGGCCGCGCCACCCGGCGCGCGGCCGTGACAGATCGTTCATTTGCCTGGCGCAGGCCGCCTCCGCACAAGTTCCCGAGGGGACCAGTCGCGGGGGCATATCTTGAAGCGCAGGCACTCTTGGGCGAAGGGCAAGGCCGGGCCATGCCTGGTGGGGCTGCTGGGCACCTGCGCCGCGCCGCAGGTGCTGGCGCAGGACAGGGTGCGGGACCCTTCCGGGCGGGACATGCCGATCGCGGTGCAGACGCGCGCGCGGCCGGAGACGGACCCGGTGCCGTTCCACCTCGGCAGCTTCACCGTCATTCCCTTCGCCGCGGCCACCCTGACCTACGACGACAACGTCTACGCCACCCGGTCCGACCGGGTGGGCGATGCGCTCGCCTCGCTTGCCGGGGCTCTGACGGCGCGCTCGGCCTGGTCGCGTCACGCGGTCTCGCTCGATCTCGACGGCGCGCTCACGCGGGGCCTGTCTCAGGATGCAGAGGATACCCAGACCTACCGCGGGCTCCTGGCCGGGCGGCTGGACCTTGGCACCACCACCGCACTCACGGCCAGCGCGGGCTACGCGCGGGCGTACGAGGCGCGCGGCTCGATCGGCGACACCACGCTGCGCGGTCCGCGCATCGCCTACCACGCGCTCGAGCTGGACGCTCGCCTGCGCCGCTCTTCCGGCCGCGTGATCCTGGAGGCCGAAGCCGGGCTCGACGCCTTCCGCTACGCGCCGCGCAGCAACGCTGCCGGCGTGCGCTCGACGCTGCGCGACCGCGACTACACCAGCTGGCACGCGCGGCTGCGGACCGGCTACGCCTTCGCGCCGGGCGTCGCCGCCTTCGCGGAAGGGAGCTACAACCGCGCCCGCTATCCCGAGGACACCACCGCGCTGGACCGCGGCTCGCACGGCTGGTCGCTGCGCGGCGGGCTGGAGTTCGGCGTCAGCCGGCTGGTCCGGGGGCGCGCGGCCCTGGGTTACCAGGACCAGCGCTACGCCGATCCCGCATTCCCGCGCATCCGCGGCCTCGACTTCGCTGCCGCGCTCGAATGGAACCCGACGCGCCTGCTCACCCTCGCGGTCGATGCGCGGCGCACGATCCAGCGCTCGCCGCTGGTGGGGGTCGCCGGCATCCGCCAGACCCGCTTCGGCGCGCGTGCCGACTACGAACTGCGGCGCAGCGTGCTCCTCTCCGCCCGTCTCGACCGCGCCACCAGCGACTTTGCGGGCACGCCGCGGGTCCAGAAGGACCTGGTGGGCGGCCTGGGCATCGACTGGCTGGCCAACCACCACCTGCGCCTCGGCGGAGAAGCGACCTTCCAGCGCACCCGTACCGAGGGCGTCCCCGGCCGCGCCTTCGACCGGCGGCGCGTGTCGGTCTCGCTGCGCTACGCGTTCTGACGAAGGACGCGGGCGGGTGCCCGCTTCCAGGCTCGAGGGTGCGAGGCGCGCGCGGCTGCGGTTCGCGTGTCGATGGCCTGCGCAAGATGGGAGCGCGGAGAGAGCCGCCCATCCCCCCGCTCATGCCGAGCCTGTCGAAGCATGCCAGCCTCGCGCTTCGCTTCGGAGCCTTCGACACGCTCAGGCTGAGCGGGGTGAAAAGGGCATCTGCGGCGGCGAGCGGCCCATCGCCCCTCCCCTCTCGTGCTGATCTGGGCATGTGGAAAGGACACCCCGCAGCGAAAATCCGCGTCCGCCCCCTCTTCCCCGCTCATGCTGAGCTGGGCGGAGTGGAAAGGTGCCCGCAGCGGGAAGCGACCCGCGCTCCCTCCCCGCTCGTGCCGAGCCTTCTCGAAGCAGGGCCTCGGCGGGAAAGCGCTGCCCCGCCGTGGGGAGCCCTAGAAATACCGTTCGAGAACCCGGATGGTGTCTCCCGGCATGACCGCGACCGCCTGCCCGGCGCCGATGTCGACCGAGCGCTCGGCCTCCCCGGCCCCGCGCCGCAGGTTCACGCGCCGCGACTGGGCGCGGTAGCTGAAGCCGCCGGCGGCGGCGACCGCCTGCTCCACCGTCATCCCGGCGACATAGGGGTACTGCCCCGGCCGCTGCACCTCGCCCAGGATGTAGAACGGGCGATAGGCCACCACTTCGGCGCTGACCTTGGGATCGTTCATGTAGCCGTCGGCGATGCGGCTGGCGAGGGCACCCGCGAGTTGATCGGCGGTGAGGCCATCGGCGGCGATGCTGCCGACCAGCGGAAAGGCGAGTTCGCCCGCGCTCGACACGGTGAACTCGCCCGAGAGGCCGGGCTCGTCGTAGACGATGACCCGCAGCCTGTCGCCCGCGCCCAGGTGATAGGCGCCCATGCCCTTGGCCGCCTCGGCCAGGTCCAGCGGCGGGGCGCCTGCGCTGGCACAGCCTGCCGTCAGCAGCACCAGCGCGCCCGCGGCGCCCCTGGCGTCGAACCGTTCCCGCAGCCATCGCAACATCGTGCCAGATCCCATCCAAGTCCGGCAGGTTCCGGACCATCGCAGGCCACTATCCTTCAGTAATGAAGGCCTGAAAACCCGTTGCAGAAATGTAATGAACGACCGTTCGTGAGATTAACACTCAGATGACTTGGCAACATCACGGATAACGATTCGTTAAATCTATGAAAGCGGCAGAGTTGATCTTGCCGCTCCCGCCACAATGCGACGACACTGCGCCCGATCCGGAGCGCATCGGCGTGCTCCGCAAGCAGGGTGGTAAGCGCTTGAACACCTCCGTCGTCATCCCCGTTCCGTCCGCACCGCTGGCGGCTCCGCTGCGGCCGGTTCCGGCCCCGCCTGCCGCAGACCGGCTGGACGCCGGGGTCCTGCTGGCCTTCCTGCGCCGGCGCTGGCCCCTGATCGTGGCGGTGCTGCTGGCCGCGCTGGCGGTCGGGCTCGCCGTCACCCTGCTGCAGACACCGCGCTATCTTGCCACCGCGCAGGTCGCGCTCGAACCCCGGGCCGAACCGGTGGCGCCGCTCACCGAGGAGGACCGGATGGCGGCGCGCGGCACGCCGGGCGAGACCTACGTGGACACGCAAGTCGCGGTGATGACGTCCGCGCACAACGTCGCCGCCGTGGTCGACCGGCTGGGGCTGGCCCGCCAGGCCCGCTTCGCGCAAGGCCCCGGAGACGCGCGGCAGGCCGCCATCGCCTATGTCGAGGACGGCGTCTCGGCCTTCCGCTCCGGCGCGACGTACGCGATCGGCGTCGGCTTCGAGAGCGAGGATGCCGGGGAAGCGGCGCGCATCGCCAACGCCTTTGCCTGGCAGTATACGCAGGGCGCCCGCCTCGACCGCGACGCGGCCGACGCGCGGATCCTCGCGCAAGTGGGGTTGCGGATGGAGCAGGCGCGGCGCCAGGCAGCCGCTGATGCCGCGCTAATGCAGCGCTATCGCCTCGCTAATGACCTCCCGAGCACGACCGACCACTCGCTCGCGGAGCAGGAGATCTCCGCCTACAACCAGGAGGTCACCGCCGCCCGAGCCCAGGCGGCCGAGGACGCCGCCCGGCTCGCCACCGCCCGGCAGCAGCTCGGATCCGGCTCCAGCGGTGAGGATCTGGGCGATTCGCTCGGCTCTGCGGTGATCGCCGCGCTGCGCCAGCAGCAGGCCGCCCGCGCCGCCGAGGTCGCGGCGCTCGCCAGCAAGTACGGTCCGCGCCACCCGCACCTGCTGCGCGCCCGCAGCGAACTCGACGCCGTCAACGCCGGCATCGCCGCCGAAATCGGCCGCGTCGTCTCCGGCCTCTCCGCCAAGGCGGCGGTCTCGCAAAGGCGGCTGGGATCGCTGACCGGCTCGCTCGACGCCTCGCAGCAATCGCTGCGGCGGGACAATGCCGCCATGGTGGGGCTGCAGGAGATCGAGCAGCGCGCCCAGGCCTCGCGCCAGCTCTACGAGAGCTATCTGTCGCGCTACAAGGACCTCGCCGCGCGAATCGGGATGCGCCCGCCCGAGGCGCGCGTGCTCCGTCCAGCGCGTCCTTCGCAGACGCCGCTGCATCCGGACCTGCTGCTCAACATGACGCTCTCCGCGGCACTGGGCCTCGGCCTCGGCCTGCTCTGCGCCCTGGCGGTGGACGGCGCGTCAGCGGGCGCGGCGCGCGGCCTCGCCTGCGGCGACGACGTGGAGAACCGCTTGGGCCTGCGCCATCTTGGCTCGATCCCCGAACTCGGCTCGGTGCTGCCGCGGGGCGTCGGCGACCCGGTCGACGCCGTCCTCGACCATCCCCGCTCCGCCCTCGCCGAGGCTTTCCGCAACGTGCACGCCTCGATCGCCTTCGTGGTCGAGAACCCGCGGGTCATCGCCGTCACTTCGGCGCTCTCGGGCGAGGGCAAGACCACGCTAGCGCTGTGCCTGGCGCGCATGATGGCGAGCACCTCCGGTCCCATCCTGCTGATCGACTGCGACCTGCGACGGCGCGCGGTCAGCGGCTGGATCGGCGGCGCGCGCGCGGCGGGTCTGCTGGAGGTGCTGCGCGGGGAGGCGCGGCTGGAGGACGTCGTCGCCACCGACGCGCGCACCGGCCTCTCCGTGCTCCCGCTCGCAGCGGCGAAGGAGGAGGACCATGCGCTGCTGACCGGGCCGGCCATGGACGCACTGCTGGCGACCGCCGGCCAGGGCTACCATGCGGTGATCCTGGACACCGCGCCGGTGCTGCCGGTCGCCGACGCGCGGCTGCTGCTGTGCAAGGCGGATGCCGCCATCATCGCCACGCGGTGGCGGCGCACGCCCGAAGCCGCGCTGCGCGCCCTTCTCCGGCTGCTGCCCGAAGGCGCGGTGACGCTGGCAGGCGTGGTCCTGACGCGGGTGGACGTCAGGCGGCAGGCGGCCTTCGGCCTCGACGCCAGCGCGTTCTACCCGGCCTGCCGGGACTACTATCGTGCCTAGGCTCTGGACGGTTCCCGGCGCCCAGCCGGACCCGCCCCCCGGCGACGTGCGCCAGCGCTTCCGCAAGGTCGCGATCGTCCATTACTGGCTGGTCGCCATGCGGGGCGGCGAACGGGTGCTGGAGCGCCTCCTGCACCTGTTCCCCGAAGCCGACATCTTCACCCACGTCTACGATCCGGCGCGCGTCTCGCGCGCGATTTCCGCCCGCAAGGTGACGACGAGCTTCATTCAAAAGCTGCCGGGCGCCCGGCGGCACTACCAGAAGTACCTGCCGCTCATGCCCATGGCGCTCGAGGAGCTGGACCTGCGGGGCTATGACCTGGTGATCAGCAGCGAGAGCGGCCCCGCCAAGGGGGTCATCACCGCTCCGGACGCCCTGCACCTTTGCTACGTCCATTCCCCCATGCGCTACCTATGGGATCACTACCATGCCTACTGCGAGGATGCCGGCGCGATCGACCGGGCGCTGATGCCCTTCCTGTTCCATCGCCTGCGCACCTGGGACTCCGCATCGGCCTCGCGCGTCGATCGCTTCCTCGCCAACTCGCGGTTCATCCAGCGCCGGATCGAGCGTGCCTGGGGCAAAGCCTCCAGCGTCGTCCATCCCCCGGTCGACGTGGAGCTGTTCGCGCCCTCGGGCGAGGTCGGCGCGGGCTATCTGTGGGTCGGCCAGCTCGTCCCCTACAAACGGCCGGATCTTGCGGTCGCCGCCTTCAACCGCCTGCGCCTGCCGCTCACGCTGGTGGGCGACGGCCCCATGGCCGCGCGGCTCAGACGCATGGCAGGGCCCACCGTCACGATCACCCCCCGCCTGGACTTCGCGGCACTGCGCAAGCACTATGCCCGCTGCCGCGGTTTCGTCTTCACCGCCGAGGAGGACTTCGGCATCGCGCCGGTGGAAGTCATGGCCTCGGGCCGGCCGGTGATCGCCTTCGGCAAGGGCGGCGCGCTGGACACCGTACTCGAGCACGAGACAGGGCTGTTCTTCCACGAACAATCGGTCGAGGCTCTGGTGGATGCCGTGCTGCGGTTCGAGGCGTGGCACCCCGGATTCGAGCCGGCCGCCGCCATCCGCCACGCCCGCCGCTTCTCCCCGGCCACGTTCGACGCGGGCCTGCTGCGGGCGCTCGCATGATCGGTGCTCGCTGGTGCCGCGCATCGACCCGCTGGCTCGCCGCCGTGCTCGTCCCTGGCGCCTTCATCGCTGGAGGCTGCGGTGGCGCCGCGCCGGCGAGGACGACCGCCACGACGCTCGTGCTTGGCGCCCAGACCCACTTCTCGCAAGGGTGGCCGGCTGCCCACCTTGACCTTGCCCGCGCGGCAGGTGCCCCCGCGCTACGCGACGCTGTGCCATGGTCGCGCGTGGAGCGCGTGCGCGGCCGCTATGTCCTGGACGGCCCGGCGCTCGCCCCGCTCGACCGCTTCTGCCGGCGGGGAGGCGGCCTGCTGCTCACCACCGTACCGCTCCACCCGTTCTACGACGGCGGCCTGGCGCTTCGCTCCGCAGAGGCGAAGGCGGCATTCGTTCGCTATGTGCTGGCCTTGCAGGCGCACTTCGGCCCCTGCCTGATCGCCATCGAAGTGGGCAACGAGATCAACGCCCCGCGTTCGCGCCAGATCTACCGGCGCGGAGAGACCGGCGGGGATGAACAGTCCGACCCCCTGCGCGACTATGTCGAACTGGTGCGCGCGACGCGGGACGCCCTGCGCGCGAGGGGCGCGTCGACGCGGGTGCTCGGCGGATCGAGCAATACGATCGCGACCGGATTCCTAGAGTCGCTCTTCGCGCGCGGGTTGCTGGATGCGGCCGACGGCCTGGCCGTGCACCCCTACCGTCCCCAGGCCGACAACCTCGACACCGAGCTTTCGCACCTCCAGGACGTCATGAAGCGGCACGGCCGGCCGCTGCCGATCTGGGCGAGCGAGTTCGGCGGCGCCTACCGCGCGCGGGAAAGCGCGGCACCGCAGCTCGTGAAGACCGCGACTCTGCTCGCCGCTGCGCGTGTCGAGGCGGCCTATTGGTATGCGCTGGTCGAGCAGGGCTGGCTGCACGACAGCGGCCTCTACACGACCAAGGGCATGCAAAAGCCCGCGCTCGGCGCCTTTCGCCTGCTGCAACGCGTGCTCCTGCCGCGCGGCGCCCCCGAGCGCGTGGAGCTGGCCGACGCGAACGTACGCCTCTATCGCTTCGGTCGCGACGGCTGGGTGGCCTGGGGCGCCTCCGGACGGCTGGACTTCGGAGCAGGCGCGCGCCTGTTCGATGCCCAGGGCAAGCCGATCGCGCGCAACACCGCCATCCTCACCGACGAGCCGGTCATCGCCCTGGCGCCCCGTGTGCCGACCTTGGCTCCGGGACCGGTGGTGGCCGACAGCCTGCTGGGCTACGGCGGAGCGGACTGGCGTTATCTCGCAAGGCTGCCTGACGGATCGCAGCGCGAACTGCACTGGATCGACGGGCGATGGACCAGTCGGCGGGGCGATCCCGCGCTGGCGCCGCTATGGGTGGCCGACGGCGCAGGAGCACCCGCAGGGCGCGCAGCAGACGGGCGCAGCGTGATCGTTCGATACCAGGCGCCCCGCGCGGCGAGCGTGGCGGTGGCGCTCTGTCTCGAAACGCGAGCGGGCGGCGACGGAGTGGCCATCGCCCTGCGCCAGGGAGCACGCGAACTGGCCTCGACCATCGTGACCGGACCCGGTCGCATCACCCTGCGCGCCGTTCCGTTGGCCGCCGGGGACCACCTCGACCTCATCGCCGGGCCCGACGCCGGGCCAGGCAGCAACGGCTTCCGCTACCGCATCCGGATCGCCGCCGAGCCGCACGTTCCCTCCATGCGCTGCCCCGCCCGGGCGGCGCAAAGCTGAGCAAAGGCCATGTCACTCACTCTCATCGGCGCGATCCAGCTGCTGCTCGGGATCGGGCTCGTCGTGCGCGGCTCGCTCGGAGCGTTGCTCGCCTTCCTGGTCCTGTCGGGCGTGTTCGGTGGATCGTCGGCGATCGACTTGCCCGCCCTCGGCGGCTCGTCGGTCACGCCCGCGCACTTTGCGCTGGTCTTCCTGCTGCTGCGATGCATGCTCCCGGGCGGGACCGCGCCCGGGGCGATCGGCTCGGCGCTGCGGGCGCATGTCTGGCTGGTGGCCTTCGTCGCCTATGGGGTCGTCGCTGCCCTGCTGCTGCCGCACATCTTTGCCGGGGAGATGACGGTGGCGCCGCTGCGCGGACTCGTGCGCCCGCGCTACGGCACCGAGCAGGCCCGCGTGCTGGCCACGGAGCCGCTCCGCTTCACGGTGCAGAATCTCACCACCGCGATCTACATGGCCGGGACGCTCGCCGCCGCGCTCGCCAGCCACGCCGCGCTGCGCGGACCGGGGGGCGCGCGGCTGCTGGCGCGCACCGGCGCCGCCGTCGGTGTACTCCATGCCCTGCTCGGCATCGCCAGCGTCGTGCTCAAGGACACGCCTGCCAATGCCATCTTCGCGTTCCTGCGCAACGGCAGCTATGCGCAGCTCGACAATGACTGGGCCGGCTTCGTGCGCATGAACGGCCTGTTCCCGGAACCCTCCGCCTTCGCCGCCTTTGCCGTCGCCTGGTTCGTGTTCAACTTCGAGTGCTGGCTACGCGCCGTCGAGCCCCGGCTGACCGGCGCTGCGGCGCTGCTGCTCGCATGTGCGCTCGCCGGCAGCGCCTCATCCACCGCCTACGCCGGGCTGGCGATCTGCGGAGCCCTCGGCGCGCTGCGCCTGGCGACCACGCCTCGCTTCGTCACGCCGGACCGGCTGGCCTGGCTGGCGCTCGGGGGGCTGACGGCGCTGGCCGGACTGTGCGCGCTGCTGCTGCTCGATCCGGTGCGCGCCGCCGGTCTGCAGGACCTGCTGGCGCATATGACCCTAGACAAGGGCGGCTCGTTCTCCGGCCGCCAGCGGCTGTTCTGGGCCGGGCAGGGCCTCGATGCCTTCGTCGTGTCGCGCGGGCTGGGGATCGGTCCGGGATCGTTCCGCTCCTCCAGCCTGGCGACCGCGATCCTGGGGTCGATGGGGGTGGTCGGTTCGGCCGCCTTCGTCCTCCACCTCGGCCGGGCCTTCGCGCCCCTCGCGCTCTCCACCTACCGGCGGAGCGGAGAGCCGGAACGCGACACCGCTGCCGCGGCGGCCTGGGCCATGCTCGTGGGCATCGCCGTCGCTTCGCTCTCGGCACCCAGTTGCGACCCGGGGCTCACGTTCGCGGTTCTCTCGGGCGGAGCGCTGGCGCTGCGGCAGCAGGCGCGGGGTCGCGCCAGGGCCGTGCTTCCGCCGGCCGAGGGCCTCACGACCGAGCTCGCGTGTGCGTGAGCAGGCCACGCGCCAGCCGCATCAGGTCTGCCCGGCCGCGGCGGCCGAGCACCACCGCAAGCGCAGCGCCGTAGGCCAGCGCTCCCGCCGCGACGAGCGCTCCCAGTCGCGCGACCGCCGCGAGCCCTTCCGCGCCTGCCCCCTCCACGCCCGCCGGAGTCGGAGCCGCAAGGCGGATGCGCCAGAGCAGCAGGCTCATCGCGACAGAGGCGACGAGCGCGGGTGCGATGGCCCGCAGCACCTGTGCCGCTCGGATCCCGGTCTCCCGCTGGAGGATCGCCATCTGCAGGCCCAGCGTCAGATAGGCCCGCGCCACATAGGCACCGGCGAACCACAGCAACCCGTGACCGGCTGCGGCGATGCAGAGCAGCAGGGTGAGCGCCAGCTGGATCGCCGCCAGCCAAGCGATCGAGCCGGCACGGCCGAGGACGGTGAGCGCCGGCTCGGCAAAGAAGTTCAGTGCGAAGGGCGGCGCCAGCAGGCACAGTACGCGCAGCACCGCGACGCTCTCCCCCCACTGCGGCCCGAACAACAAGGGCACGAGCGCGTCGGCGAGGATGCCGATGCCGGCGATAGCGGGAAAGGACAGCATCGCGCTGGTCGAGACCATGCGCAGATAGACGCGGCGGAACGCCGGCAGGTCGCCCGCAAGCCGCGCCAGGGTGGGGACAGCCACCGTCGAGAAGGGACTGATCACCCCTTGCGCGACGACCTCGAGCGACTTCCAGGCAGTGCGATAGGCGCCCAGCGCGCCGATGCCGATCAGGCCGCCGACGATGGCGTCCTGCGCCCGGTTGAGCGCGGCGAGGAGGAGCTGCGAGCCGGCGACGCTGGCACCCAGGCGCGCCTGCGACCGCAGCAGCGGCCACGAGAACTGCAACTGCGGCCGCCACGGGAAGGCGCGCCAGGCGACCAGGGTGCCCACCGCCTCGCTGGCGAAGCGCTGCGCCACCAGCGCCCAGACGCCCCAACCGGCGCCTGCCGCCAGCAGCGCGAACGCGCCGCCCAGGAGCCCGGCCGAAAGCGAGCGGACCGCCAGGGCGCGGTGGCCGAAGTCGCGCAGGCTCCTGCTCATGTGCGCGGCGCCGGCGGCCGAGACCGGGGCAAGGAAGCCGAGCGTGCCAACCACGGGAGCGGCCGCCTCGCTCCCCAGCGCCGCGGCGATCGGATGGCGCAGCCCCAGGCACACGAAAGCGACGGCGAGGGCGCCTGCCAGGTTGGTCCAGAACACCGTGTCCGCCAGCAGCGGCGTGATGGTGCGCGCGCGGTAAAGGCTGCTGACGAGACCCGCCTGGGCGACGATCTTGCCGATCTCCGCCACCGCCATGCCGATGAAGAAGACGCCGAAGTCGGCCGGGCTCAGCCGGTGCGCCAGCGCTGCGAAGACCAGGAAGGCGAAGACCTGGTCGCCGCCGAAGCGCACCATGCTCCAGCCCACCGCGCCTGCGGCGCGGCGACCGAGCGCGGGGTTTGCGGGCTCGGCGGTGACGGCCTCGTTGTCGGTACCGGCGGCGTTGTCGGTGCCGGCGGCGCGGGCGGGTCTGGTCTGGTCCTGCGTCACGATCCCCCCGAACTCGCCTGGTGCTGGCAGCGAGGAAGCCAGCATCGCGTGCTCACAGGAAGGACGAAGTCATGCCCGAACGGTTAAATGGTGGTAACCTCGTGGGCGGTGGCGCCCTCGCGAGCCTGACCGCGGCGTTCCGCCCGCATGCGGGGCGTCGCTTCGCACTGCTCGACTTTCCCGATCATCCGAACGTCGGCGATTCGGCGATCTGGATCGGCGAGCTCGCGCTGTTCCGCGAAGCCGGCGGCGCCGCGCCGGCCTACGTCAGCGCCTTCCACAACCTGGACGATGCCGACTTGCGCGCAGCCGTGCCGGAAGGGCCGATCTTCCTGCATGGAGGCGGCAATTTCGGCGACGTCTGGAACCATCACCAGGACTTCCGCGAGGGCGTGATCGCCCGCTTCCGAGACCGCCCGATCATCCAGCTGCCGCAGTCGATCCATTTCCGTGACCCCGCGCGTATCGCGCAAGCGGCGCGGGTCATCGCCGCGCACCCGGATTTCACGCTGCTGGTCCGCGACCTCCCCTCGCTCAAGCTGGCGGAGCAGCAGTTCGACTGCACGGTGCGGCTCTGCCCCGACAGCGCGCTCGCGATCGGGTCCGTGCGGCCGGCACCGGCACGCTGCGAGGTGCTTGCGCTGCTGCGGACCGACCGGGAGAGCGCCGGGGCGCTGCGGACGCCGCCCGGTGTCCCGGTCGAAGACTGGCTCATCGAGGAGACCGGTCCCGTGCGCCGGGCCAAGGCTGCGGCCGCGATCGGCGCCTGGACCTCGGGCCGGCCCCGGCTGGCACGCGTCCGCGCCTACGAGGCGGCGGCGCGCCACCGGCTGGAGCGGGGCCTGGGCCAGATCGCCCGGGGCCGCGCCCTCGTTACCGACCGGCTCCACGTCCATATCCTCGCGCTGCTGCTGGGCCGCCCGCATGCGGTGATCGACAACAGCTACGGCAAGATCGGACGGTTCCTGGACGCCTTCACGGGCGGATCGCCGCTGGTCCACCGGGCGACGAGCCTGGACGCGGCGCTGGCGTGGGCGCAGGCGGCCGCGACTGCGCAGGAAGCAGCGTGAGGAGAGTGCTCAACCCGGGCGCAGCCGCGGGCCGGCGCGCCCCAGCCGAGCGATTGCGCTAAGCAGCGCGCGGCGCACCGGCGGCTCCAGCCACTGGGCGAGGGTGAGGGCCACGAGGATGGCTCCACCCACGGCCGCCAGGCTGGCCACCGCCGGACCGAGCGGCGCCAGAGCCAGCAGGATCGCGCCGCCGACGTGGAGATGGACGAGGTAGAACGGATACGTCGCGAGCCCCGCAAGCCGCAGCCCGGGAGAACAGCGTGCCAGCGCCGCGGCCATCGCGTCCCGGTACGCGAAGGACAGCGCGATCAGCGCCAGCCCGCCCAGCCACACCGCATAGGGGAGCGGCCAGGCGGCGGCGCGCTCTGGCATGGCGGTCATCTCCCACCGTGCCGCGGCCCTGACCTGCAGGGCGGCAGCGGCCAGGCACGCAGCCGCCAGAACCGCCTCGCCGGGTCTCCACCGCGCGGCGGCCAGCCGTGCGCAGAGCATGCCGAGGGAAAAGTAGATGCCGTGCGCCAGCAGGAGCAGTTCGGAAAGCCGTCCCCCCGCGTGGATCCAGCCGGCGGCGTCGGCGGCCCAGTACCCGGCGCTGGCGGCACCCAGCACCCAGGGCAGGATTCGCGTCGGATCCCGCCCGCAGCCGAGCACGGCGCAGACGAGGGCATAGAACGCCAGCTCGACCGGGATCGTCCAGAACTGGCCGATGATCCAGGGACCCTGCGGCGCGAAGGCGAGCGTCCGGATCGCCAGCCAGGTCGCCTCGCCCGGCGCGGTGCGCAGGACCGTGATCGCCAGTGGGAGCACGATCGCGATCGCGAGCAGCAGGGCCGGAAGCAGCCGCACCAGACGCCGCTCGGCGAAGCCGCGCGCGCTGGCGCCGCTGGCCGAATAGGCGATCACCGCGCCCGACACGACGAAGAAGACCTGCACCCCGATCCAGCCGCACCAGGTGAACGCGGACCCCGGAGGGCGTCGCACCGTCTCGGCGAGCACCGCGTGGAGGCTGCTGCTCTCGAGCGCCCAGGCCTTGAACCCCAGGTGATAGACCGCGACCAGGCAGGCCGCGAGGAAGCGGACGAGGTCGAGCCCGTGGACCGGCTCGCGACGAGAGCGCGGACGCGCGTTCATGGTGCGCAGACCGCCGCCAGGATCCGCTCCGCCTGCCCGCGCCACGAGAAGCGCGCCGCCTGCGCCAGCCCCTTGCGGCGCAAGGCCTCGGCCAGCGCCGGCTCGCGCAGCACCCGCCGCACCGCCGCGAGCATGTCCTCCTCGTCGCGCGGATCGCAGTAGAGAGCCGCGGCGCCGCAGCGCTCGGTCATGGCGGGGATCGCCGAGGCGACGACGGGGCAGCCCAGGCTCATCGCCTCCAGCGGGGGCAGCGGCGATGCCTCGTAGAGCGAAGGGAAGAGCAGGCAGGACGCGCGCCGGTAGTGCGCGGCCAGCGCCTTGCGGCAGGGGACCTGGCCAAGGAAGGTGATCATCGAGGCGACGTCCGGCGCCACGCGGGCGCGGATCGGCGCCAGGATGTCGTTGCCGGTCCCGACCAGCACCGTGCGCACCCCGTCCTCCCGCGCCAGCCGGTGGGCGACGGCGATCACCCGATCGACGTTCTTGCGGCGCGACAGCGAGCCCAGGTAGAGGACCGTGGCCTCCCGCCGGTCCGCTTCATCGCCGCAGGGCGCAATCGGATCGTCGCTCCAGGCGCCGTTCTGCGCGGGGACGACACGGCCGCGCCCGCGCCCGCGCAGGCGTTTCAGCCGCTCCGCTTCGGTGACCGAGACCGTCAGCACCGGATCGGCGCGGCGGAGCACGAACGGCAGCAATGCGCGGTGCGCCCAGCGGTAGCGCGCGGCATAGGCTCGCGGCAGCGCGAGATAGGACACGTCGTGCAGCATCACCGCCACGCGTGCGGGCCCGAGCAGAGCGGCCAGCGGCGCCGTGTTGCCGAGGCACAGCAGCGTACGCCCCCGTGCCATGCGCGGGAGGATCAGCTGTTCCCACAGGTGGCCGCTGGCCCCGCCCCGGCATTCCACCGCGATGTGCCGCAGGGGCAGGTCGGAAAGGTCCGCAGCCGGCTCACAGGCGAGCGCGATCCGCAGCGGCGTACCTCCCTCCCCCGCGAGCCGGTCCATCTCAGTCACGATCGCGCGAGCCACCCGCTGCACGCCGGTAATCGGCTGCGTCAGGAAACGACCGTTGATCAGCATCTCTCCGGCGGGCTGGGACATCGGTGCGCAGCGTGCCCGAGGCGGAGCGGAAGCGCCGGTTAAATCCTGGCAATGCGAGCGCTTGCCTGTCGCCGGGCCGCCGCCGCGGGCTTAGTCTGGCGCCCATGCTGCCGATCTACATCAACGGCAAGTTCTATGCCGGCCCCCGCAACGGCGTGCGCCGCGTCGCGGACAGGCTGGTGCGCGAGATCGACCGGCTGGCGGCGCATTCCGGATCGTCGGAGGTGACCCTGCTCCTGCCCGATGTCGACGGCGCCGCGCCGGACCTGCGCAACGTCAGGGTCGAGGCGCTGGGCCATGCCCCCACGCAGATGTGGGAGCAAGCCCGCCTGCCCGGGCTGGCGCAGGACGGCCTGCTCGTCAACCTCGGCAATCTCGCGCCGCTGCGCCATCGCCGCAAGGTCACCCTCCTGCACGATGCGCAGTTCCTCTTCCCGGACAGCTCCTACCCGCGGCGCCAGCGGCTGGGCTACCGCCTGCTGGTGCCGCACATCGCGCGCACCAGCGCGGCGGTGCTGACCGTCTCGCACTACGCGCGGCGCACGCTCGAGATCATGGGCATCGCACCGGCGGCGCGCACCGGGGTGCTCTACAACGGCGCCGACCACATCCTCGACACGCCGGCGGACGAGAGCACCCTGGACCGCCTCGCGCTGAGCCCGCGCGGCTATGCGCTGATGTTCGGGAGCGGCAAGGCCTACAAGAACAATGCCGTGGTTTTCGCTGCCTGGAGCCACGCCGCGGCGCCGCGACTGCCGCTCGTCGTCGTCGGCGCCACCCGATCCGAACTCGCGGCGCAGGGGCTTCATCCGCCGCCCGGCACCGTGTTCGCCGGCGCTTGCGACGACGCCGCGCTGCGGGCGCTCTATGCCCATGCGCGCTGCCTGCTCTGCCCCTCGCGCACGGAGGGCTTCGGCCTGCCGCCGCTGGAGGCCATGCTCTGCGGCACGCCCGCCGTGGTGGCGCCCGCCGGAGCGCTGCCGGAGGTGTGTCGCGATGCCGTGCTCTACGCCGATGTCGACGATCCCGCCTCCTGGGCGCAGGCCGTCGCGGCGCTCGACCCTGCGTCCGCGCTCCATGCCTGCAAGGTGGCGCAAGGGCGAGAGCGCGCGCGTGCCTTCACCTGGGAGCGAGCCGGGCGGGACTTGTTCGAGACGCTGAACCGACTGGCCGGCGCGGAGGACAGCCTGGCATGAACCCCGATCCACCGCGGGTCTCGGTGATCCTGCCGTGCTACAACGGCGCGCCGTACGTGCGCGAGGCGGTGCGCTCCATCCTGGACCAGACCCTGTCCGAGCTCGAGCTGATCGTCGTCGACGACGGCAGCACCGATGCCTCGCCGGCGATCCTGCGCGAGCTGGCCGCGGGGGACGCCCGAATGCGCGTGCTCACCCGCGGCAACGGCGGGATCGTGGCCGCGCTCAACGCCGCGCTGCCGCTGGTCCGCGGCCGCTACGTCGCGCGGATGGACGCGGACGATGTCTCGTTTCCCGATCGCCTGGCGTTCCAGGCGCGATACCTGGACCACCATCCCGAAACGGTGCTGGTGGGAGGCCGCGCCGTGGCGGATCTGCGGCCGCGGCCGGCGAGCACGCGCACCACCGGGGGGCGTCACGCCAGGACCGACCTCTCGGTCTTCCCGCCGCGCATCGCCGTCGCCATGCACCCCCTCATCATGATCCGCGCCGACGTGCTGCGCGCCATGGGCGGCTATCTCGCTACCTATCCCCATGCGGAGGACTATGAATTGTTCATCCGCGCGAGCGCCTGGGGCCGGATCGACAATCCGCCCGTCGACATGTTGTTCTACCGCAGGCACGAGGGCGCGGTCTCGATCGCCAACCTGGAGGTGCAGGAGCGTTCGGCCGTCCGCGCCGAGCTGGATGCGCTGGCCCGCGCCGGGCTGCCGGCGCCCTCGCCGCGGATGCTGGAAGCCTACCTGCGGCTGCGGCTGTTTCGCCGCTACCGTGCGATCTCGCCGGCGCGGGTGCGCGCCATGCGCCTGCCGGTGCTGCGCGACCTGCTGGCGGTGGCGCCGAAGGCGGTGCTTTCGCGCCGCTTCCGCCGCCTGCCGCTGCTGATCGGCGCGGCGCTGGTGCGCTCGCTCCGCAGCGCCTGACGCCGTCAGGCCGCCTGCACCGCGATCGTTGCCGCCACCCACTGCGCCGCGGCCGAGAGGGTGAAGCCCGCGGGCTCGGTGCCGGCGGCGCCGATCCTCCACGCCGTGGCGTTGGTCGACTGGCCGCTCGCACTCGAAGCACGCACCGCGAAGCCCTCGTGCCCTGCGGGACCGGCCGAGACGGAAGCGGTGCCGTCCACCGCCAGCGCCGCGATCTGGAGCCCGGCGCCCGGCCAGCTCGGCGCGATCGCGGGTGCCGCCGCCGCCGCGGTCGAGCCGCGCGCATAGCCGCTGACCTCCACCGCGCCGCTCGCCCCGCCGACGCGCAGCACCCGCGTCACCGCCTGCTGCGCGGCGGAGAGCCCGACGTTCAGCACCTTGCCGCCCTCGGTCCCGTCGGCCGTGCGCGTGAAGATCGCGAGCACGTGGGCATTGGAGTTCGCCGGATATTGCGCGCGTGCCGTCCAGCCGCCGGCGGTCGCGTCGTCCCAGGCGGCCGCGACGTTGCCGTCGACGCTCATCACCGCGACGAGCACGTCCCCGGCCGCGACCTCCGCCGGCAGCGCCACCGCGATGCTCGTCGCGTCGCCGGAGTTGAAGCTCTCCACCTGGCCGAGCACGGCGATCGTGGCGGCCGGGGCGATGTCGATGGAGAATGCCGCGTCGGCTATGGCCCCGCTCGCGTCGGTCGCGCGCAGCACCAGTCCGGCGGTGACGCCGGCGCCGGCCGGCGTGCCTGCGACCACGCCGGTCGCGGCATCGAGCGCGAGACCCGCAGGCAAGCCCGAAGATCCCGGCGCCAACGCGAAGGAGAACGGCGCGGTGCCCTTGACCAGGCGCGGCACAGGGCCCGCGTAGGCCTGTGCCTGCTGCCCGCTTGCCGCCACGTAGCGCAGCCCGAAGGGAATCGCCGCGAAGGTCGCCAGCAGATGCTCGGCCCGCGTGCCGGCCTGGCCCTCGTTCGGGTGGATCCCGTCTGAGGAGTTGGCGGGCAGCGCCATTCCGCGCCCCGCGATGGTCTCGGCATCGGACAAGGAAAAGGCGGGATCGCTGGCGACCGCGTCGATGGCGTCGAAGCAAGCCAGCCCGTCCGCGCCCGTGGGGCCCGAGCGCAACCACGCATTCCAGGCCAGGCGCGCCTCCTCCTGCGCGGGGGAGAAGCCGATGTCCGCCAATGCCTCCTGCCAGATCACGATGTCGAACCCATAGGCCCGCAGGCTGGCCGCCATATGCCGCGCCTGCGCCTTCATCGCGGTGAGCGTGGACGCCCCGTTGGCCGCGTCGGTGACGCGGGTCTTGATGTCGTTGTGGCCGTAGTCGGCGACATAGACGTTGGGCACCCCGGGCGTGAGGAAGGCGGGGGAGGCGGTGTCGAAGTCGTTGTAGTGCTGGTCCAGCCGATGCCCCGGGATCGCGACGTTGCGATAGAGCACCCCCAGGTCCGAGCGGTGGTGCATGGCGGCCGTGATCGTCCGGTTGTTGGCGCCGCCGGTCCCGAAGACGATGCTGTCGCCCCCGGCCAGGAAGGACAGCGACGGCGCTGCCGCCGTGCCGAAGGTCTCGCGCAGCACAGCCTTGATAGCGGCGGTGCCCGCGGCGGAAGGCGCGGCGGAGCAGACCACGAAGGCGCGCCAGTCGGTGCGCCCGCCATATTCGACCGCCTCGCCCACTTCGCCGCCCTGCGCCAGTGTGCGCGGCGCGGCGGCGGGGTAGTGCGCGGTCTCGTGGTCCCGGTGGACGACCTGCCCGCCGGGATCGGAGACCAGACCCAGCACCGCGAGGTTGCAGATGCCGAGCGCGCGCGCATTCGTCTGCGTCGCCGACACGGAGGCGCCGTCCACCATCGGCTGCATGGCGAGGTTGCCGGGCGTGCGCGGGCTGGTGAGGCCGAAGTCCGTCGTCCCCGCCCCGAAGCCCCAGTAGCCGCAGGTCGCCGCCTGGCCGGGGGTGCGCGCCACCATGAAGACGGCGCAATCGGCGCGTTCCACGGCGAGTTCGGGAGGGATCAGCAGCGGCGCGTCGGTGTCGTAGTTGGTGATCGTCGGCCCGCCCTCGCCCAGCCACAGCACCGGCTGCGCGGCGGCGAGCGGCTGGATCAGGTGGCGCCCCCCTCCGGTCTGGTCATAGACCGCCGTGACGGTGAGGACCGATGCCCCCCGGAATGCCGCCGCGGCGGCAAGGTCGATCGCCTGTCCCGAAAAGCCGATGTCGCTCTCCGCGCCGTCCGCGCTGCGTCGGACGCGCAGCGCCGGTCCCCCGTAGGCCGCGAGAAGCCGGGCGAGACCGTAGACGCCTGCGAAGGCGGGACCCGCCGGCAGGTACGGCCCCGAGGCGCTCCCGCTGCCGGGAACGGCGCCGCTCAGCGTCAGCGCGTATTCGACGGCGCGGGCGGAGAGGCCGGAGCCCACCGCCTCGCGCACCAGGGCGACCTGGCTTTCGCCGGCGGCGAGCGGGGCGGCGATCGCGATGCCGCCGCCCGACAGGACGAGGTTGGCGTGGCTGCCGGGCCGCAGCGCGAAGGTCGACCCGGCACCGAGCGTGCGAGGCAACGCCAGGGTGGTGCCGGGCGCGGGGGCGATGCGGGCGCGGTTGGCGACGCCGCCGCTACGGCCGCCCGAGACGAGGCGCGCCATGGTCAGGCTTCCCCGACGATGTCGGCCGCGCTCGTGCCGGTGGCCCGCACGTAGAGCGCGCGCACGGCGAGGTAGCTGGCGTCCGGCAGGTTGCGGTAGGTGACGTCGGCCGCAGCGTCGATCCCGCGCAGGACGACGTCGCCGCCGGTCCCGACGAAGAGGCCCTTGGGCACCCGCGACAGCGCCTCGGTATCGCTGGGAACGACGGCGAAGGGCGCGCGTGAAGGGGCGAAGGCTGCGTCGGCGTGGGTTTCGAACGGATCCTGCATCGGGGCTGCTCCGGCTGTTGGGGGACACGGCGCGGCGATTCGCACCTATCTCGTTCATGGTATGTTCCCACTCGGGCCGTGTAGGAAAGGGGTTTCTTACCCCCCTCAGCGCAAGTTGCCGGCTGCGGCACCGGCCATCTCCTGGCGCAGCCGCGCGCGGTGGGAGCGGTCGAAGGCGAGCGCCGCAGCGACGCAGTCCGCCGCTCGCGGCTCCCGCTCCTGCGCCTGCGGCAGCAGTGGAACCCCGAAGCGTTCGGCCAGCGCGCGCAGCTTGGCGCTGCCGTCCTCGATCGCGAGCGCCGGAGCGTCCGCCAGCAGCGCGAACACCAGCGCGTGGAGACGGTTCGTCACCACCAGCGCCGCCTCGCCGTAGAGGCCGCATAGGGCACCGAGGTCGTAGCCGTCCGCGATCCGCGGCGCGTGCGCCTGCCAGCGCGCGGCGAGCGCCGTCGCGGCCGCCCGGTCCCGATGCGGGTCGTGGCAGGCGATGACCAGCCCGGCACCGGGGCACAGCGCCAGCGCCGCGGCAACGGCAGCGTCGAGCGCCGCGCCGTCGAGGCCCCGGCATTCGCCCGCATCGACGCAGGGGGCGACCACGATCCACCGCCGCGCGCCGGGTCCCGGCACCGGTGCGGGCGCCCCCTCGAGCGGGAGGAAGGCCATGTCGGCGTGGACCGCGCCGCGTCGGCCGGGAAGCAGGCCCGCGAGGTGGCGGGCGGAGAGTTCGTCGCGCAGGTTGAGCGTGCCTGCGGCCCGCAGCACGAGGCGCCACAAGAGGCGGCGCAGCGGGGAGCGCACCGCGCTCACGCCCAGGCCCCGCGTCACCAGCCGTCCGCCGCCGGCGCGGGCGCAGAGTACCGCCAGCGCGAGCCCCAGCAGCGCGCGGATCGCCACGTTGTCGCGCACCAGCTGCCCGCCGCCGAGCACGATCTCGGCGCCCAGCGCGTGCCGCGCGAAGCCGAGCAGCGGCCGCCCGGGGACCAGCACGCCGCCCGCGGCCTCCACCTGCCGCACGACGGGCGCGGGCAGCGCGGCCCAGTACCGCACGATCCCGCCCCGCCCTCCGGTCAGCGCCAGGTTCTGGAGCAGGAGCTTGAGGTCGCCAAGGTTGTGCAGGTCGCCGCAGACGAAGACCTGCCGCCGCCCGCCGGGCGCCGCGCACATGGCCGCAGCGCCCGTCATAGGCCCAGGATGCGGCGCGGATCGACCCGGCCCCGCAGCCAGTCGGCCAGTGCGATCAGGTTGCCCAGCAGCCGCCCGCGACGGTCGATCGCGGGCTCGGGCCGCAGGCTGCGCAGCGCGTTGGCGGCGAGGTTGCCGAACAGCAGCCGGTGGCCGAGCGCCGCGCGCATCGTCCCCTTGCGGCGCAGGTACAGGACATTGGCCACTTGCGAGTAGCCCAGCCGCTTGCCCGAGGTGCGGCCGCCGCTCGCCCCCAGGTGGACGCCGGTGATCGCGCCGGTGGAGACCTGCCGGCCGCGCCGGCCCAGGCGGCTGGTGAAGTCGATGTCCTCCTGCCAGCCGTAGAGCGGCAGGTTCTCGTCGAAGCGCAGCCCCGCGGCCGCCCGCGCCCGCACCGCCATGTTGCAGCCGTAGAGCTCGTGCCGCGCACGCAAGGGTGGCGGGTCGGCCCAGGGACGGGAGAGCAGCGCCAGCGCCTGCTCGATCGTGAGCTCTCCGTCCCGCACGCCGTCGGCGCGCAGTTCGCCGGTGATCCCCACCAGCCCGGCATCGGCGGCGAAGAGCGCCTCGACTGCGGCGAGGTAGTCTGCAGCCGGGACGAAGTCGTCGTCGAAGAAGACCAGGGTGTCTGCCTGTCCTTCCAGCAGGTCCAGCGCGCGGTTGCGCTGCCGGCACGATCCCGGCTCCGAGAACACCACGCGCAGGCGACCCCCACGTTCCAGCCCAGACACGTCCTGCGGGCAGGTGGCGGCGACGACGATCCCGTCCGGGGCACGGGTCTGGGCGCCGAGCAGCGCCACCGTCCGGCGCACCAGCGCGGCCCGGCCGAGGGTGGCGATCACGACATGGATGCCGGGCACGATGCGATCTCCCCTGCCGAAGCGGACGAAAAAAGAGGGTGGTGTCCGTCGGCCATCGTAGTGAACGCTTCCCTCCAGACAGTATTAAACCTTCTTAACCTTCACTGATCCTCCTCCATCTGCAGCACCGCCCCTGCTAATTCGAGATCCGGTCATGCCGCCGGGCGTGCCGATACTTCCCATTCTTGCGGAGGCCGTCGAACACCATGGGCGAGGCGCTGCCCCTACTGCGATCCGCACCGCCCAATCCCGGACGCATCGTCCTGCTCAACGTCAAGTACAGCCCCAACCTGGGTGACGGGCTGCTGAGCGAATGCCTGGAGCGCGAACTCGCCCAGGCGCTGCCGGGGTGTCATGTCGTCTCGCTCGATCTTGCCGGGCGCAGCGCCTTCGCGGTCCGGCATGGCGCGACGCGCGGCACCCTGCTGACGCTCCTGCAGGCGATACCCGGGCCGCTGCGCGCGGCGGCGGCCGGCCTCGCGTTGCGCGGGCTGGTGGCGCTGCGGCTGCGCCGCCGCTACCGTGCCGGGCTTCGCGGCGCGAACGCCGTGGTCGTCGGGGGCGGGAATCTTTTCACCGACACCGATCTCAACTTTCCGATCAAGCTCTCGGCCGCGCTGGATGAGGCGGCGCGCGCGGGGCTGCCCGTCGCCATCCACGCGGTGGGCGTCGCCCCGCGCTGGTCGCGAGCGGGCAAACGGCTCTTCGCCCGGGGCCTGCGCGCCGCACTGCCCCTCGCCGCAACCGTTCGCGACCGGCCTTCGTGCGCGGCCTGGCAGGCGCACTTCGCCGGCGGAGAGGCACCCCCTGCCGCGATCGCGCTCGATCCCGGCCTGCTGGCGGGCCGGCACTTCCCGCAGCCGGAACGCCGGCGGGAGGGTCGCAAGGTGGGATTTTGCATCACCGACCCGCGCGCGGTGCGCTACCACAGCGACGATCCCGCCGCGGCGACGCTGGAAGCCTGGTATCCCGCCGCCCTGCGCGCACTGGTCGAAGCGGGTTTCGAGGTGGCGCTGTTCACCAACGGCAGTCCGGAAGACCGCGCGTACTTGCGCTCCCGCCTGGACGAATGGGTCCGCCGCGCCCGCGGCCCGGTCGCGCTGAGCGCCTCCTTCGAGGTGCCGGCGGACCTCGCCGCCTGCGTCGCGGGGTACGCCGCCGTCGTCGCCCATCGCATGCACGCCTGCGTGGCGGCGCATGCCTTCGGCGTGCCCGCGATCGGGCTGCGCTGGGACGTCAAGCTGGAAGGCTTCTTCGCGCTGGCGGGACGCTCGGCGCACCTGCTGGACCCCGCGAAGGTGGCCGCCGGCGATCTCGGCGCGCGGGTCCTGGCGGCGATCGCCGACCCGCCCGATCCCGCCCCGCTCGTCGCGCGTGCGCAGGCCGAGGTGGCGGCGCTCGCGCGCGCGCTGCAGGATGCCACATCGTGATCGAGCGGGTGGTCCAGATCAACGACCTCAGCGAACCGCTGGGCGGGGCCAGCCGGCTGGCGGTCAAGGCAGCCTGCGGGCTCGCCGCCAGGGGCCATGCGGTGACCTTCATTGCCGGTGATGGCGGGGACAGCGCAGCCCTGCGTGCGGCGGGGGTCGGGATCGTCGCGCTGGGGCAGCCGCGCCTGCTCGCCGGCGGCCGTGCACGGGGGATGGTCAGCGGCCTGTGGAACCGCGCCGCCCATGCCATGGTGCGCGACTGGATCGCCGTCCACGACACCCCCGCGACCGCCTATCACCTCCACGGCTGGTCGCAGATTCTCTCGCCCGCCGTGTTCGCCGCGCTCGCGCCCGTGCGCGAGCGGCTGGTCGTCTCGGCGCACGATTTCTTCCTCGCCTGCCCCAACGGCGCCTTCGCCTCGCTGCGATCCGGAGAGCCCTGCCCGCGTACCCCGCTCTCCGCCGCCTGCCTCGCCGCCCCGTGCGATCGCGATGGGGCCGCCCACAAGCTCTGGCGCGCCGCGCGCCACGCGGTCCAGCGCCGCGCCTACCGGCCGGGCGCATCGCCGCCGGTCCTCGCCATCCATGCCGGCATGGGCGACCGCCTGGTGCGCGGCGGCGTTTCCCGGGACGCGATCCGGGTCCTGCCCAATCCGGTCGAACCCTTCGCGCCCGCGCGCATCGCGGCAGAACGCAACCGGCAGGTCCTGTTCGTCGGTCGCCTGGAAGCGAGCAAGGGCGCCGACCTGGCCGCCGCGGCGGCGTTCCGCGCGGGGGCACCGCTGACGGTGGTGGGCGAAGGCCCGCTGGCAGCCGAGGTCCGCCGCCTCCACCCCCAGGCGCGGCTGGCTGGCCGGTGCGACCCGGCCGAGATCCGTCGGCTGGCCGCCGACGCGCGCCTGCTGGTCATGCCCAGCCGCTATCCAGAACCCTTCGGCCTCGTCGCGCTGGAGGCGGCCTGGAGCGGGCTGCCGGTGATCCTGGCGCCGACGGCGCTGCTGGCGCCCGATCTCGTGGCCGTGGGCGCCGGTCTCGCCGTCGATCCGCGCGATACCGCCGCGTTCGCCGCTGCGATCCGCGATCTTGGCAGGGACGACGGCGCGGTGCGGGCGATGAGCGAAGCCGCCTTCGGCGGCACCCGCACGCTCGGCCTGACACCCTTCGCCTGGATCGCGCGGCTGGAGGAGATCCTCGCCGGGTGCGTCGCGAATGCGCGGCGAAGCGGGCCTGCGGCTGCGCTCAGGTGACGAGCGCCAGGATTCCCGCCCAGAGCAGGAGGCTGAGGAGCGCTGCCAGGAGCCACCATCCCCACCGGATCGGCCGGCCGCCGACCCGCCCCGGTCGCTGCCCGGCGCTCGCTATCGGCCGCGCTCCGGAATCGCCGTCCGCACTGGCCCGCCCCGACTGGCGATCGGGCCCATCCGCGCGCGGCTGCCAAGGGCTGGCGGGACGCGGGGGCGGCGTGATGCCCGCCTCTGCGGCGATGACCTCGCTGCCCGGCTCGCTCGCCGACATGGACCGATTCTCCTGATGCGACGCGATACTTCGGGCAGAACCCTATGGCGCTGCCCTTAGCTCATCTAGCATGCGTCCGGCGAGCGGTCGAGCGTGCCGGACAGATCGCGCCCGCAGATCAGGCCGCCCTCGGCAGTTGCCCGGCCCCGCCGAGCCCCGCGAACGCCTCCACCTCGTCCGCCGCTTCGCAGACCGGGTCGCGGCTTCCGAAGGTGGGCGTGCCGTCCGCCAGCCAGTGCAGGCCGTCGATCGAATAGGCCATCCGCTCGCGCTGCCAGCCAAGGTAGGCGGCGTGGTTGTCGAATGCGCGCTCGATCGCCGCCACCGGGTCGGCTCCGGGCGCGATCACCTCGCCGAAGTGCCACATCGCGTAGTCGTCGCTCTCGTGCCACTCGACCGCATGGGGATCGACGAAGAGGCACGGCCTCGGGCGTACCAGGAACTCGTAGACCTGGCTGCTGACATCGCCGACGTAGAGGTCCGCCGCCAGGGTGTAGGTCATGTCGCTGCAGCGCTCGGAGCCGAGATCGACGATGACGCGGCCGGGCACCGCCAGCGCCTCCCAGCGCCGCCGCCGGCGCTCCGACCAGCCGCGGGCGAGCCGCACGTGCGGGGCGACGACGAGGTTCCAGCGCCCGTCCGCCGTCACCGCCTCGACGAGCCTGCGTCCAAAGGCCGCCATCGACGAGTGCTTGCGCGCGAAGTGCGGGTTGTAGAGGATCGTCGGCCGGCCGTTGTCGAACAGCGGCGGGCGCTGCACGCCGGTGGCCAGCATGGTCGAGAGCTTGACCGGGCCGGTGACGCTGCAGGCATCGGGCTGCACGTAGCCGCTCGCGATCAGGCGGTCGCGGTCCTTGGCCCCGGAGACCAGGACGTGATCGAACAGCGTGAAGCGCTTCTCGAAGCCGACCGCGCGATCGCCTGCCCCGTGCGGGATGTGCAGCAGCGGCGGGCAGTCAGGCACCAGCCGGCGCAGCAGCGTGGAGGTCCGCTCGGCGCACAGGATCGCGTCGGCATCGCAGAGCCGGCGCGACCAGGCGGCGAGGCGGGCGGCCTTGTGCAGCTTGCGCGGCAGCGCGGCGGCCGCGGCGGGAAGCCGCAGGACTTCCAGGCGCGGCATGCGCCCGGGAAGGCCCCGCGCCTGCGCCGCGGCCGCCGCGGCCTCCGCGTCGGTGCAGACGAAGAAGGTGACGCGGCCGGGATGGCGCTGCTCCAGCACGCAGGCGACCGGCAGGATGTGCGCGAACTGGTGCGCGCCACCAATGGCGAGCACATGGACGCGGGGACGCTCGAGCGGGGAACGCGGGGATGGGGTAAGCGTTTGCGAAGCAGGCATCCGGGGCCCATGGCGCAGGTTCATGGCTCCGGCATGGGGCAATCGTGTGATTTTGCCCATCATTGCCCGGGCCCCCTGCCACCTCGACGCAGCCCGGTCCGCGGGCTAAGGCTGCGCGGGCCATGCAGATACTCCTGGTAGAAGACGATCGGGCCCTGGCGAGGCACATCATGTCCGGCGTGCGGGAGGCCGGCCATGTCGTCGAGCACTGCAGCGACGGGCGCGAGGCGCTCGTCAAGGCGACCTGCGAGAGCTACGACGCGATCATCCTCGACCGCATGCTGCCCACGCTCGACGGGCTCAAGGTCTTGGCCGCGCTGCGCGCCACCGACGATGCCACGCCCGTGCTGATCCTCAGCGCGCTGGGCGACGTCGACGAGCGGGTGCGCGGGCTGCGCGCCGGGGGCGACGACTACATGGCCAAGCCCTTCGCGATCTCCGAGCTGATCGCCCGGCTGGAGAGCCTGGCCCGCCGCAACGCTCCGGTGGCCGAGCCGGCGAGCCTCCTGCGGGTCGGCGACCTCGAGCTCGACCTGGCCGCGCACAGCGTCACCCGCGGCGGGCGGCGCATCACGCTGACGCTGCGCGAGCTGCGCATCCTGGCGTACCTCGCCCGCAACGCCGGGCGGGTGGTGACCCGCTCGATGCTGCTGGAGAACGTGTGGGACTACAACTTCGACCCGCAGACCAACATCATCGACCAGCACATCAGCAAGCTGCGCCAGAAGATCGCGCAGGATCACGAGACGAACCTGATCCACACCGTCCGGGGCGTCGGCTACATGATGCGCGCGGAATGAGGCGGCCCTACCGCAGCCTGTCGTTCCGCCTGGCCCTGCTCTATGCCGGGCTGTTCTGCGTCTCGGTCGCCATCATCATGGGTGCGGGGTACTGGCTGCGCGTGGTCGTGCCGATGGACCAAGCCCGCGCCATGGTGGAGGGCGAAGCCCGGGCGTTCGGCTCGACCTATCGCGCCCGCGGCCTTGCCGCCACACGCGACGCGCTGGAGCGCCGGGCGCGGGCCAAGGGCGGGCCCAAGGCCTTCCACGCCCTGGTCGCTCCCGGGGGACGGGTCGTAACCTCCAACCTCCCCGGATGGCCGCCCCGCCCGCCGCAGGAGCTGACGCTCATCGAGGCCGACGCCTTCGGCCGCGGCACCGAGATCGACTACAACGCCCTCGTGCGCGACCAGGTGCTGCCCGACGGCGCCCGGCTGCTGGTCGGCCGCGACGTGGAGGAGATCACCAGCGAGGCCGAGGCCCTGCGGATCGCGGCGATCTGGATCCTGGGCGTGACGCTGCTGCTCGGGCTCGCCGGCGGCTGGCTGATGAGCCTCGCCATCGGGCGGCGGATCGAGGCAGTGACCCTGGCGGCGCGCCAGGTGATGGAAGGCGACCTCGCCGGCCGGGTCCAGGTCCGCGGCACCAACGATGACTTCGACCGGCTCGGCGAGACGCTCAACCTCATGCTCTCGCGCATCCAGACGCTGTTCGAGGCGGTGCAGAGCGTGTCCGACAACGCCGCGCACGAGCTGCGCACCCCGCTCGCCCGCCTGATCGGGCGGCTGGAGGACCTGGAGCAGCTTGCCGGCGACGATCTGCCCATGCGTTGCGCCGCCGGCGACGCCATCGTCGAGGCGCACCGGCTGCGCCAGATCCTGGCCGCGCTGATGCGCATCTCGCGCCTGGAGAACGGCCGCCACCCGCTCGAGCTGCGGCGCACCGACGTGATCCAGCTGCTGGAGGACCTGGTCGAGTTCTACCAGCCCGAGGCCGAGCGCCGCGGCATCGAACTGGTCTGCACCGCCCGCCGCCCGCTCGTCGCCGACCTCGACCTCGATCTCGTGTTCCAGGGCCTGTCGAACCTGCTCGACAACGCGCTCAAGCACGCCGGCGGGGCCAGCCGGATCGAACTGGTGGCGGCTAGGACCCGGACCGGCCTGCGCCTCAGCGTCTGCGACGACGGGCCCGGCCTCGCGCCCGGCGAGGCAGCGCGGGTGACCGAGCAGTTCTATCGGGGCGACGCATCCCGCGCGGTGCCGGGCGACGGCCTGGGCCTCAGCATGGTCGACGCCATCGCCCACGCCCACGGCGCCACCCTGGAGATCGTGCAGGATGACCCGGGACTGCGCGTCTCGCTCGAATTTCCGGAGCGGCCACCCGCGCGGCCATGAGGGCAGCAACGCTCGCCCTGCGCGGCGCCGGCCATCGCCGCGTCGGGGGTGCCCGAAGGCAATGATCAGTGCTGTTCCGAAACTGCCTGGTGCGGTCGAGAAGACTCGAACTTCCACGGGCTTTCGCCCACAACGACCTCAACGTTGCGCGTCTACCAATTCCGCCACGACCGCTAAATCAACGGGGGGATCTGCATCCGCCCCGTGGCAGGAGCGGGCCCTTAGCAAGGGTCCATGCCCCCTGCAAGCGAGTCGCGCAGATAATTTTCGATCGCGCCGCTTTTTCTTCCGCCGCAGCGCGCTTCGCACCCGCGCCGCGCTAGCTTCTGGATAACGCGCGCCCTGCCCCTTGCGCCGCCCCGGCCGGCTTTGGCAGGAGCCGCTGCGTGAGCGCGAACATCGTCATCGGCCAGGCTCCTCAGGGCCAGTCGATAGAGATCGACATCAAGGAACTTCTCGCGACCCGCCTGCTGGTGCAGGGCAATTCCGGGTCCGGCAAGTCGCACCTGCTGCGCCGCCTGCTCGAGGAGAGCGCCGGCATCGTCCAGCAGGTGGTGATCGACCCCGAAGGCGACTTCGTCAGCCTGGCCGAGGAGTTCGGCCACGTCGTGATCGACGGGTCGGCCTATGGCGAGGCCGAGGTCGCCCGGCTCGGCGCGCGCATCCGCCAGCACCGCGCCTCGGTGGTCCTCGCGCTCGACGAGCTGGAGATCGACCAGCAGATGAAGTGCGCGGCGCAGTTCCTCAACGCGCTGTTCGATGCCCCGCGCGAGCAGTGGTATCCCGCGCTGGTGGTAGTGGACGAGGCGCAGATGTTCGCGCCCGCCGCCGCCGGAGAGGTGTCGGAGGAAGCTCGCCGCGTCAGCCTGGCGGCGATGACCAACCTCATGTGCCGCGGGCGCAAGCGCGGGCTGGCCGGGGTGATCGCCACCCAGCGCCTCGCCAAGCTCGCCAAGAACGTCGCGGCCGAGGCCAGCAACTTCCTGATGGGCCGCACCTTCCTCGACATCGACATGATCCGCGCCGCCGACCTGCTCGGCATGGAGCGGCGCCAGGCCGAATCAATCCGCGACCTCGCCCGCGGGCAGTTCCTCGGCCTCGGGCCGGCCATCGCGCGGCGGCCGGTCGCGGTGAACATCGGCGCCGTGCGCACCGGCGCCAAGTCGGTGACGCCCGGCCTCGCGCCGCTGCCCACGGCTACCACCGAGGAACTGCGCGAGCTGCTCCACGAGAACCTCCACGTCGAGCCCGAGCGGCCCGAGTTCCCGCGCCCCGCCCCGCGGACCGAGGACGCCGAGACGCTGGCGCGTCGCATCGCCGCCAACGAGATGCTCGAGCCCAGCCCGGCGCAGGCGCGCGAGCGGGAGCGCGAGCGCGAGCGCGCCGAGCCGGGCGCGGAGGAAAGCCGCGCCGCGATGATCGAGATCATGAACGCCATGGCGCTGGAGGACGATTGCACCTTCCAGTCCTCCACCACGCTGTTCCAGGACTTCACCATCCGCTGCCGGATGAAGGGCATCTCGGTGCGCGGCCTCGACGCGACGATGTTCCGCCGCGGCTTCGCGGCCGCGCTGGCGGGAATCAAGGACCCGGACGATCCGCGCTGGGAGGATCTGGTCAACCTCTCCAAGCACGTGCCCGACGATGCGCTCGCCCCGTTCTACGTGATCGCCCGCGCGGCGATCGACGGCAAGCCGTGCCCCGACGACATGGACCTGGCCCGCATCTACGGCACCAGCAGCCCGCGGCGCGTGCAGCGCCTGCTGGACTATCTGGAGAAGGACGGGCTGATCGTGGTGCGCACCGATTTCTCCGGCAAGCGCTCGGTCGCCCTGCCGGACCTTGGCGTCACCACCGCACCGGTCGAGGCCTGATCCGGCCGCGGCGGGCTTCACCGGACGCGGGCTTCGCGCTAAGAGCGCCCCATGGCCGAGATCATCAACCTGCGCACCGCCCGCAAGCGGCACGCCCGAGCCGCGGGAGAAGCCCAGGCCGCTGCCAACCGCGCGCAGCACGGTCGCACCAAGGCCGAGCGGCGCACCAGCGAGGCGGAGGTCGCGCGCCTCGACCGCACGCTCGAAGGCGCGCGGCGCGAGCGCGAGCGCGAGCAGGACTGATGCGCACCACCCAGGCGGACGCATCGGTGCGGCTCTACCATCTCGACGGCGGTGCCGAGGGCGGCGCGGCGAACACGCTGTTCTACGGCCCCCTCTCCGAAGCCATGGCCGTCGCCGCCCAGCAGAGCGAGGCCGTGCAGGATGGCCTGTTCCTTGCGACCGATAATGACGTGGTCGCCTATCTCGACCTGCTGGAGGGGTGACGGGTGGCGATGGAGGGGAAGAAACCCCTCCGTCACCGACTGCGTCGGCGCCACTTCCGCCACGCCGCGGTCACGCCTGGAACAGCACCGCGGTCCCGGCGTGGACCATCTGCGCCACGCGCGCCGCGTCCCAGTTGGTCAGGCGCACGCAGCCGTGGCTTTCGGTGCGGCCGATCTTCTGAGGTTCGGGCGTGCCGTGGATGCCGTAGTGCTCCTTGGACAGGTCGATCCACACCACGCCTACCGGGCCGTTCGGGCCGGGTGCCAGGCGCTTCGCCTTGTCGCCGGGCTTGGCGTCCCAGAACAGGTCCGGATTGTACTGGTAGTCGGGATTGCGCGCCTCGCCCTTGATCTTCCAGGTGCCGAGCGGCAGCGGGTCGTGCTCGCTGCCGGTGGTGACGGGGAACTGCCCGATCAGCTTGTCGTCCTTGTCATACGCCCGCAGCGTGCCTTCCGACTTGTCGACCACGATCCGCTCGGCCACGGGCTGGTCGGCCGCGACGCCCAGGCGCTGCAGCGTCTCGGCCCAGCCGCTCTCGTCGCCCTCGATGGTGGCGAGCGGCACGTTGGCGATCGCCGGCACGCGCACCGTGCGTCCGGCGCCCAGGCGCGTGTTCGCACCGTTGAGCGCCACCAGCGTATCGGGCGTCGTGTGGAAGCGCTCCGCCAGCGCCTCGGTCATCGAGCGGTAGCCGAGCCGTTCGAAGCCGGCCTGCTCGGACGTCCTGTGCGGCAGCTCCCGGACGAAGGGGCCGCGCGCGAACGCCTCCGGGATCACGACCAGCCGCGTGGCCGCGGTGCCCGACCCCGTGAAGAGCGCCTGCTGCGTCTGCTGGTCGAGCGCGCCGGTCTCGGGGATGCCGCGGGCCTGCTGGAAGCCGGCGAGCGCCAGCTTGTAGGATTGCCCCTCCTTGCCGTCGATCACGCCGGGCGAGAAGCCGAGCCGGTCGAGCGCGACTTGCGCACGCATGATGAGGCTGTCGGCGGATTCGGTCTCGCCCCCGCCCGGCGCATCGGCGAAGGCGAGTGTGTCGCTCCGGGCCGAAGGCGGCGGTGCGGGTTCGTCGCGCGGGCTGCACGCCGTGGCGGCGAGCGCGAGGACCGAGAGGCAAAGCGGAAGATAGCGGTTCACGCGGCATCCTGTGTCTTGTTCTTGTGCCGTACCAACGCCCGGTCGGGACTTAGGCTCCACTCGCCCGCCGTCGCGCGCCCCATTGTGCCGGCGGCCCGCATGCCATACCGGGGCGCGCCATGAGCAGGCTCGATTCCCACCTGGAGGCGGCGCTGGCGCGGATCGCGCAGGCGGGGCAGCGGCGGCGGCTTCGTCCCGCGGCGATGCTACCGGGCGGGCGGGTCGAGCGGGACGGACGGGCGTTGCTCGACTTCTCCAGCAACGACTATCTCGGCCTCGCGCGGCACCCGCTGCTGGCCGAGCGTGCGGCGCAGTGGGCGCGCCAGGTGGGGTCGGGCTCGGGCGCCTCGCGGCTGGTCACCGGCACCCATCCCGCGCACCTCGCGCTGGAGGCGCGGATCGCCGCCTTCAAGCACTGCGAGGCCGCGCTTCTCTTCGCCAGCGGGTGGCAGGCCAACGCCGCCGTGATCCCGGCGCTGCTGGCGGCGATGCCGGGCGCTGCGGTGTTCACCGACCGCCTGGTCCATGCCAGCATGCACGCGGGCCTCGCCATGGCGGGGGTCCGCCAGCACCGCTTCCGCCACAACGACCTCGATCACCTCGAAGCCCTGCTGGCCGACAAGGGCGCTGCCGCGCCCGCGCGCCTGATCCTGACCGAAAGCGTGTTCTCCATGGACGGCGACCGCGCCGACGTCGCGCGCCTCGCCGCGATCGCGGAGCGGCACGATGCGGCGCTGTTCATCGACGAGGCGCATGCCACCGGCGTGCTCGGGCCCGAGGGGCGGGGCCTGTCGGCGCTGGTGCCCGGCCGCGTCGATCTCGTCATGGGCACGTTCAGCAAGGCGCTGGGCGGGTTCGGTGCCTATGTCGCGGGCTCGCAGGTGCTGATCGACTACCTGGTCAATGCGGCCAGCGGCTTCGTCTTCACCACGGCGCCACCGCCGGCGGTGCTGGGGGCCATCGACGCCGCGCTCGACCTGGTGCCCGGGATGGACGCCGAACGCGCGCACCTCGACGCGCTGGGCGAGCGTCTGCGCGCCGGGCTCGCCCGCCTGGGCCTCGACCACGGCGCGTCCTCGACCCAGATCGTGCCGGCGGTGATCGGCGCCGAGGACCGCGCCATGGCGCTCTCCGCAAGGCTGGAGGCGGCGGGCTTCCTGGCCTCCGCGATCCGCCCGCCCACGGTGCCGCCCGGCACCAGCCGCCTGCGCATCGCCCTGCGCGCGGGTCATGCGGCGGGCGATGTCGATGCCCTGCTCGCCGCCATCGGGGCCGCGCTGTGAAGCTGTTCTTCGCGCATGGCTGGGGTTTCGACCGGCACTTCTGGACCCCGCTCGCCACACTGCTCGAGCGGTTTGAGCAGGTCGTCGACGACCGCGGGTACTTCGGCGCGCCGCGCGCCGCCGCGGTGGCGGGCCGGTGCATCGCCGTGGCGCACTCCTTCGGCGCCATGCGCGTGCTCGCCGAGCCGCCGCCGGGGCTGGCGGGGATCGTCGCCATCAACGGTTTCGAGCGGTTCTCCGCCGTACCCGGACGCGCCGGAGTGCCGCTTCGGGTGATCGACCGCATGCTGCGCCGCTTCGAGGTGGAGCCGCTGGCGGTGCTGGCCGAGTTCCGCCGCACCTGCGGCGCCGAGGTGCCCCCGACCGCGATCGACGCGGCGCCGCTGCGGGCCGATCTCCTGCGCCTGCGCGACGCGGCGCCGCCGCTGCCGTCGGTGCCGGTCGTGGCCCTCCACGGCGGCAGCGACCCGCTGCTCCCGCCCGCCATGCGCGACGCCTGCTTCGCCGGGGCCGCGGTGCGCCGGATCGAGCATGCCGGCTGCGGCCACCTCCTCCCGCGCGAGGCGCCCGCACTCTGCGCGGCGGCGGTGCGCGGCATGGTCGAGGCGCTGGGATGAGCCGGCGCGAGCGCATCCGCCGCGCCTTCGCCGCGGCGCCCGACTATGACGGCCAGGCCCGCGTCCAGCGCGCGGTCGCCGCCAGCCTGGCGGCGCGCATCGCGGCGCTCGAGCTGCCGCCGCGGCCGCGGGTGCTGGAGATCGGCTGCGGCACCGGGTTCCTCACCCGCGCCCTGCGCGACGCCGGCCTCGCGGGCGAGTGGCTGGTGACCGACATCGCCGGCGAAATGGTGGAGCGCTGCCGCGCCGGCCTGGGCGGAGAACCCGGCGCCGCCACGCTGCGCTTCGCCGTGCTCGACGGGGAGCGCGGGACGCCGGCCGGCGGGCCGTTCGACCTCGTCTGCTCGAGCCTGGCCGTGCAGTGGTTCGACGACGCGCCGGCGGCGCTGGCACGCATGACGGACTGGCTGGCGCCGGGCGGGCACGTGCTCGTCACGACGCTGGGAACGGGCAGCTTCGCGCAATGGCGCGCGGCGCATGCGGCCGAGGGGCTGGTGGCCGGCACGCCCGCGTTCGCCGCCACCGAGCGCTTCGCCGCGCTCGCGCCCGCACACCTCGGGATCGAGCGCCTGGTCGAACGCCATGCCGATGCCCGCGCCTTCCTGCGCAGCGTCAAGGCCATCGGCGCGGGCACCGCGGCCCCTGCGCACCGCCCCCTCGGGCCCGCCCAGCTGCGCCGGGTGATGGAACGATTCGACCGAAGCGGATGCGAGGTCACGTACGAGGTGGTGACCTGCCACCTGCACCGCGCTAACGGATGAGGCATCCATGACCACGCGCCCCATCATCGTCACCGGCACCGACACCGGCATCGGCAAGACCGTGTTCGCCGCCGCGCTCGCGGGCGCGCTCGACGCGCACTACTGGAAGCCGGTGCAGGCCGGGATCGAGGACGAAGGCACCGATGCCGAGCGCGTCGCCGCCCTTGCCGGCCTGCCCCGCGGCCGCGTGCTGGAGGAAGCCTATCGGCTCGCCACGCCCTGCTCCCCCCACCTGGCGGCGGAGATCGACGGCGTCGCCATAGATCCCGCGCGCCTGGCGCTGCCGCGCGTCGGCGGGCCGCTGGTGGTCGAAGGGGCGGGCGGCGTGCTGGTGCCGATCTCCCGCACCGAGACCTATGCCGACCAGTTCGCCCGCTGGGGCGCGCCGGTGGTGCTGGTCGCCCGCACCGCGCTCGGCACCATCAACCACAGCCTCCTCTCGATCGAGGCGCTGCGCGCGCGCGGGGTGGCGATCCTGGGCCTGGCCTTCGTGGGTGAGGCGGTGGAGGACAGCGAGACGACGATCTGCGCGATGGCCGGCGTCCGGCGCCTGGGCCGCCTGCCGCACCTCGACCCGCTCGACCCCGCAACGCTTCGCGCCGCCTTCGCCGCCGCATTCCGGCTCGAGGACTTCGCATGAGCGCGCCGGCATCCCCGATCTGGCATCCCTTCACCCAGCACGGGCTGGAGGAGCCGGTCCCGCTCGTCACCCATGCCGAGGGCGCGCTGCTCCACACCGCCGAGGGGCGCACGGTGATCGACGCGATCTCGTCCTGGTGGGTGACCACGCACGGCCATTGCCACCCGCGCATCATGGCCGCCGTGGCCGCGCAGGCGCAGCGGCTGGACCAGCTCATCTTCGCCGGCTGGACGCACGAGCCGGCCGAGGCGGTCGCCGCCGGCCTCACCGCGATCATGCCGCCCGAGCTGACGCGGGTGTTCTTCTCCGATTCGGGCTCCACCAGCGTCGAGGTCGCGCTGAAGATGGCGCTCGGCTACTGGCACGCACGCGGCGAGCCGCGGCACCGCATCGTGGTGATGGAGCATTCCTACCACGGTGACACCATCGGCGCGATGTCGGTGGGCGCGCGCGGCGTCTTCAACCGCCCCTACGAACCGCTGCTGTTCGACGTGGGGCGCATCCCCTTCCCCGCGGCCGGCGCCGAGCAGGACACGCTGGACGCGCTCGAGGCGCTCTGCCGCGGCGGCGACGCCGCGGCGCTGATCGTCGAGCCGCTGGTGCTGGGCGCCGGCGGCATGCTGGTCTACGGCCCGGAGACGCTCAGGGCCATGCGCGAGATCTGCGCAAGCCACGGCGTGCTGTTCATCGCCGACGAGGTGATGACCGCCTGGGGCCGCACCGGTACGCTCCTCGCCTGCGAGCAGGCCGGGATCGTGCCCGACATCCTGTGCCTTTCCAAGGGGCTGACCGGCGGCGCGCTGCCGCTGGCGGTGACGATGGCGACCGAGCCGATCTTCGCCGCACACTGGTCCACCGACCGCGCGCGGATGTTCTTCCACTCCTCCAGCTACACCGCCAACCCGGTCGCCTGCGCCGCCGCCGCCGCGAACCTCGCCATCTGGCGCGAGGAGCCGGTCCGCACCGGCATCGAGGACCTGTCGCGCCGGCAGGCCGCCTGGCTGGAGAAGCTCGGCCGCTTCTGCCACTTCGACAACCCGCGCGCGCTCGGCACCATCGCCGCGCTCGACGTGCGCAGCCGCGGCGAAGGCGGCTACCTCGACGATCTGGCGCCCCGGCTGATGGCCTTCTTCCGCGAGCGGGACGTGCTGCTGCGCCCGCTGGGGAACACAGTCTACGTGATGCCGCCCTATTGCATCACCGACGACCAGCTCGATGACGTGTGGAACGCGATCGGGGAAGCGGTGATCTCGTTCTGACCGGAGCAGGGGACCGGCGGGAGACCACCCGCCTCACAGCTCCATCACGCTCGGCTTGCTCGAACGTTCGATCATCCCGGTCGTGCGCTCGCCGTCCCAGGTGTAGACGGCGTGGGACTGCTGGACGATGGGCCAGTCCTTCGGCCAGTCGGGCGGAAGCACGTGCCCCCCGCGCGAGCGGGTGTTGGCGAAGGTCACCCCGCCGATGGCGATGCGGCGCCCGTCCACCGTCTCCAGCACGCAGGAGACGTCCTCGCCGCCGGTGACCAGCCGGCGCAGCCAGGGGATGACCACCGGCCGGGCTCCGATGCGCACGCCGTCCTCGATGATCCAGCCCTCGCAGTAGCTCGGCGGCTCACCCTCGCGCGGGGGATAGACGTTGAAGCCGAAGGCGCGCCCGCCGGGGAACACGGCGGATTGCCAGCAATGCCCCCAGAAGCCGGCGAAAGCACGATAGCCGGTGCGACGGATGCGCAGGCCGTTGCCGCGGAAGCGCCGCACCTCGCCGTCGATCGAGAGCGTTCCGGTGGCGCGGAACAGCTGCTCGTAGCGCGGGCTCATGTAGTCGCCCTGCGTGCCGCCGAGCGCCTGTGCCGCCTCGGGCAGGATCGTGCCCGGCTCCCAGGGGATCGCCGCCATGGCCATGTCGACGGTGAAGGCGATCTCGCTCCATTCGCGCTCCGTGAAGCCCGGGTCCTCGAGGATCTCCTGGGCGCTGGTGCGGGCCACCGGCCCCTCGAAGTCCACCGTCCAGCGACGGAAGGGCTCGACGCACTCGAACCGGACCGGCCCGGTGCCGCGCACGGTGGGCAGCCCGCCGGGCCCATAAGCCGGGTGCGTGTCCCCGTCGCCCCGGCGCGAATAGAGGCGGCCATCGGCGAAGGCGACGTCCAGCCAGAGCTCGTGCCGGTCCCACTGCGCGCCCACCGCCTCCACGCCGACGCGCATGGCGAAGAGGCCATTCTCCTCTTCGATCCACACGTTCACGGCGTCGCGGATGCCGTCGTCCGGCTTCTCGGCCACGACGTATTCGCGTTCGAGCGGAATGCCGCCGGACAGGTCCTGCGTGGTGGTGGCCATGGCTCTCTCCCTTCCGGTGTTCCGGGAGGGAGGCTGTCACGCGCGGCGCGTCAGGTCACGCCAGGAGCGATGCGCAGGGGCGATGAGTGCGCCTGTTCGCGTCACCGCGGTGCTGGCGACGGCGTTCCGCGCCTGCCCCGCGGTTCAGGCGTAAGGCGGCTTGTGCAGGCCGCCGGGGCTGCTCGTGAAGATCTCGCAGCCATCCTCGGTGATGCCGATCGAGTGCTCGAACTGCGCGGAGAGCGACTTGTCGCGCGTCACCGCCGTCCAGCCGTCGGCCAGCAGCTTCACCGGCGGCTTGCCGAGGTTGATCATCGGCTCGATGGTGAAGAACATGCCCGGCCTGAGCAGCGGTCCGGTGCCGGGGCGGCCGGCGTGGACCACCTCGGGCGCATCGTGGAACAGGCGACCCACGCCATGGCCGCAGAACTCGCGCACCACGCCGTAGCGGTTGGCTTCGGCATAGGCCTGGATGGCCGCGCCGATGTCGCCGATGCGGTTGCCCGGCTTCGCCTGCTCGATGCCGATCATGAGGCATTCGTACGTCACGTCCACCAGGCGGCGGGCCTTGAGCGGCACGTCGCCCACCAGGTACATGCGGCTGGTGTCGCCGTGCCAGCCATCGAGCAGCGGGGTCACGTCGATGTTGACGATGTCGCCGTCCTTCAGCGTCTTTTCGGACGGGATGCCGTGGCACACGACGTGGTTGATCGAGATGCAGCAGGAATGGGCATAGCCACGGTAGCCGAGCGTCGCGGGCACGGCGCCGCCCGCGATCGTGAGCTCGCGCACGCGATTGTCGATCTCGGCGGTGGAGACGCCGGGCTGCACCATCGGCGCGATCTCGTCGAGGATGCGGGCGGCCAGCTGGCCGGCGCGGCGCATGCCTTCGAACCCTTCAGGGCCGTGCAGCTTGATGGTGCCGTCGCGCAGCAGGGTGTCGTCGCCGGGCTCTACGATCTGGTATTCGCTCATGCCCCCGATATAGCGCATCCGGCCCCGAATTGCGAGATCAAGGCTGCACCGAAAAGGCGCTGCGGTACTGCGGCTTGAGCGCGGCCATGACCTTGCCGGTGACCGGAAGGGTCACCTCGTAGCTCCCCTCGGCGTAGGGACCGGCCTCGTAAGGGGCCACCAGCACGCCGATCCGGTCGAAGCTGCGCCGGTTCGAGGAGCCCAGGATCAGCGTCTGCGCGGCGGGGTCGATGCACTCGCTGAACATCTGCCCGCTGTCGCGCTGGACCGGCTCGCCGCGCTTCTTCGCCCGCTCGCGGTCCAGGGCGTCGCAGAACGGCGCGCGGATCGCGGAGCGCAGCGCGTCGGCGCTGGCGAAGAGCTCGTCCGGCTTGCGGGCCACGTCGGCGCGGCGGTCCCACAGGAGCGAATCGGACGTGGTCATCCCATGCGCCCCGCCCGAGAACTCGTAGTGGACGGCGGAGAGCGAAAGCCAGCCCGGCAGGTCGGTGACCACCTTCCACTCCGTCTGCCGTTCGTAGGCGTGATAGGGGTAGCCATCCTTGCTGGCGTCCGCCTTGGCGGTGCGGGAGGTGGAGACGAGGTCGGCCTTGCCGGCCTCGAGCCGGCGGTCGAGCAGGTCGCGCAGGCCGGGGATCGCCGCCGCCTCGTCCGGATAGGCATAGGCGAAGGTGTAGAGATCGGTCTTCGCGCTCTCGCTCCGGCCGCGGGCAACCGGCACGGGGGGCGCCGCCTGCGTCGGCTCCTCGGCGCCCGCATCGGGCATCGCCTCGCCGGCCGGCCCGCTGGCCTGAGCGTTGGCCTGAGCGTTCGGCTGCCCGCCGTCGCAAGCCACGGCCGCGAAGGCCAGAACCGCCACAAAACCGCCGTATCGCATCAAATTTCCTCTCGCACTCGGGCTTGCGGGAAGGCTAGAGAAGAGCCGCATGAGCGACAAGAACGCATTGGTCCAGCCCGACCGCGGACAGAAGGCCGTCTCCATCCACCTGGTGGACAAGGACGGACTCGATAAATTCCGCAAGGGCCTCGCCGTTCCCCAGCGCGCCGCGCTCGAGGCCCACCGCTTCGACGCCTCGGCCTACGAATACGCCATCATCCCCGAGGACGACGGCTGGGCCGTGGTCGCCGGCGTGGCCGATGCCGCGGCGCTGTCGAGCTGGTGCATGGCCAAGCTGGCCGAGAAGCTGCCGACCGGCACCTATCGCCGCGTCGGTGGCGAGCCGGGGCCCGCGGCCTTCGGCTGGATCACCGGCCAGTACACGTTCGACCGCTACAAGGCGGAGCCAGAGGAGGAAGGCCCGCGCGTCCTCCTTACCGCCGAGCCTGCCGCGATCGAGGCGCTGACCGCCGAGGCGGAAGCGGTCATGCTGGTGCGCGACCTCGTCAACACCCCGGCCGAGGACATGGGCCCCGCCCAGCTCGAGGCCGAGGCCGAGAACCTGCACCGCGCCTTCCGCGCCGAGATCCGCGTCACCCGCGGCGACGTGCTGGAGCGCGACTTCCCGATGGTCCATGCGGTCGGCCGGGCCGCCGGGCGCGCCCACGCTCCGCGCATGATCGAGCTCGAATGGGGCGATCCCCGGCACCCGCGCGTGGCGATCGTCGGCAAGGGGGTGTGCTTCGATTCGGGCGGGCTCGACGTCAAGCCGGGCTCGGGCATGCTGCTGATGAAGAAGGACATGGGCGGCGCGGCGCACGCGCTGGCGCTGGCCCGCCTGGTCATGGCTGCCGCCCTTCCGGTGCGCCTTCACGTGCTGGTCCCCGCCGTCGAGAACGCGATCTCGGGCAACGCCTTCCGTCCGGGCGACATCCTGCGCAGCCGCGCCGGGATCTCGGTGGAGATCGGCAACACCGACGCGGAAGGGCGGCTGATCCTGGGCGACGCGCTGGCCCGCGCCAGCGAGGCCGGGCCCGAACTGGTGATCGACTTCGCCACGCTCACCGGCGCGGCGCGCGTGGCGGTCGGTCCCGATCTCCCCGCGCTGTTCGCACGCTATGACGCCACTGCTGCGGCGCTATTGACGGCCGGCGCGGAGCACGACGACCCCTGCTGGCGGCTGCCGCTGCACGAGGGCTACCGCGAATACCTCAAGTCCGACATCGCCGACATCAACAACGCCGGCTCCAGCGGCTTCGCCGGCGCCAGCACCGCCGCCCTGTTCCTCGACCGCTTCGTCGCCGACGGCATCGACTGGGCCCACTTCGATACCTTCGCCTGGCGCCCCGCCGCCAAGCCGGGCCGTCCCAAGGGCGGCGACGCGCTGGGCCTGCGGGCCGCCTGGCACATGCTGCAGGCCCGATACGCCGCCAAGGACGGCTGACCTTGCGATCCCGCCGGGACTCGGCTAGGCGCGCGCATCCTTGCATCTGGAGACGTACTCGCGTTGGCACTTGTGGATTCGCCTGACCGCCCTCCCGCCGTGGAAGGCATGCTCGCCATGACCGGGCCGAGCGTAAGCGCGGATCCCGGTTGCTTGCCGGTGCGCGGCGACCTGGCGCACATCAAGCTCGCCGGCCGCTACTTCGTCCCGCACTACGCCGTGCCGATGCCCCACCGGCTGGTCGCTCCCGCAACGCTGCGCGCCGCCACTGCCGAGAGCGCGCCGGAGATCTGCCCGGTCCCCGCCGGAGCCGCGTTCGACGTGCTCGACATGGCGGGCGGCTGGGCCTGGGGCCAGTACGGCGAGGACGGGCCGGTCGGCTACCTGCCGCTCGCCAGCCTGGAAGCGGCATGAGCGCCAGCGTCTTCATCGACGGCGCCGCGGGCACCACGGGCCTCGAGATCGCCGAGCGGCTGGCGGGCCGCCCGGAATTCGATCTCGTCACCCTCGATGACCACCGGCGCAAGGACGATGCCGCCCGCGCCGAGGCACTGAACGACGCCGACTTCGTGATCCTGTGCCTGCCCGACGAGGCCGCGAAGGCCGCCGTGGGCATGATCCGCAGCGCGCGCACACGGGTGATCGACGCCTCCTCCGCCCATCGCGTGGCGCCGGAGTGGGCTTACGGCTTCGCCGAAGTCACCGGGCGCGAGGCGATCGCCGCGGCCCGCTTCGTCAGCAACCCGGGCTGCTATCCCACGGGCTTCATCGGTCTCGTCGCACCGCTCGTGCGCGCCGGGCTGCTACCGGCCGACTGGCCCTTCGTGTGCCACGCCGTCTCGGGCTACTCGGGTGGCGGCAAGGCGCTGATCGCGCGCTTCGAGGCCGACTCCGACATCGCCTTCCGCGCCTATGGCCTCGCGTTAGGCCACAAGCACGTGCCCGAGATGCAGGTGCATGCGGGCCTCGCCCACGCTCCCATCTTCGCACCCGCCGTGGTGCCTGCGCATCGCGGCATGCTGGTCGAAGTGCCGCTGCACCTTTCCGCCATGCCTTCGTCGGCAACGCCGGCCGAACTGCGCGCCGCCCTGTCCGCCTTCTATGCCGGCAGCCCGGTCGTTGCGGTCGCGCAGGATCGCCCTGACGAGCTGCTGTTGCGGGCTTCCATGGCTCCTGTCGACACCCTGACGCTGCGCGTGCTGGGATCCGAGGACGGCACGCAGGCGCGCCTCGTCGCCATGCTCGACAACCTCGGCAAGGGCGCGAGCGGCGCGGCGGTGCAGAACCTCAACATCATGGCCGGCCTAGACGAGACCGCGGGCCTCCGGCTCTGACGCCGCTTCCGGCACCGCCGGAACCCTGCCGCCAACCCTCTTGCACAATTTTCAGGCAGCCTCTGCCTGATTGTTGTACAGATCGGTCGGCAATGTGCCCCGGCGCTTTGCGGCGGATTATTCATCGCACGGTCAAATCGCCCAATTCCGGTCTTTTCGCGCCTGCACACTGCGCCTATCAGGGTGGGGACCGCATTGGCACGATTCTTGATGGGAATCGCGCGCGAGGCATCTGGTTCCCGGACCGGTAACCTCTTCAAGACAGTCCGGGTGCAAGTGCAGGGGTCCAGGCAGGCGTGAAGAAGATCGAAGCCATCATCAAGCCGTTCAAGCTCGACGAAGTGAAAGAGGCGCTGCACGAAGTGGGCGTTTCGGGCATCACCGTGACCGAGGCGAAGGGCTTCGGGCGCCAGAAGGGCCATACCGAACTCTATCGCGGCGCCGAGTACGTCGTCGATTTCCTGCCCAAGGTGAAGCTGGAGGTCGTCGTGCCCGACGCCCTGGCCGAGCGCGTGGTGGAAGCGATCGCCGACGCGGCGCAGACCGGGCGCATCGGCGACGGCAAGATCTTCGTGGTGCCGGTCGAGACCGCCGTGCGCATCCGCACCGGCGAACGCGACGACGACGCGCTCTGAGAACTTCCGGCCGCGGCCGGGACCGGAAACTGCGCTTGCTTGGGGGCGGCGCTGTTCCGCAACAAGACCACACTATCCTCTTTCGGGATCGGAAGAGTAACGCTGGAGAACCAAGACAATGGCTAGTGCAAAGGACGTCCTGAACAAGATCAAGGACGAGGAGATCGAATGGGTCGATCTTCGCTTCACCGATCCGAAGGGCAAGTGGCAGCACCTCACCATGGTCTCGTCGGTCCTCGGCGAGGACGAGCTCGAGGACGGCCTGATGTTCGACGGTTCGTCGATCGAAGGCTGGAAGGCCATCAACGAGTCGGACATGATCCTCAAGCCCGACCTCGACGCCGTCTACACTGACCCGTTCTCGGCCACCCCGATGCTGATCGTGTTCTGCGACATCGTCGAGCCCTCGACCGGTGAGCTCTACAGCCGCGATCCGCGCTCGACCGCCAAGCGCGCCGAAGCCTTCGTCAAGTCCGCGGGCTTCGGCGACACCGTCTACGTCGGTCCCGAGGCCGAGTTCTTCATGTTCGACGACGTGAAATTCTACGATGGCTACGACGGCAACGGCTTCAAGATCGACGACATCGAGCTGCCCGGCAACTCGGACAAGGCCTACGACACCGGCAACCTGGGCCATCGCCCGCGCGCCAAGGGCGGCTACTTCCCGGTCGCTCCGGTCGACTCTGCCGTCGACATCCGCGGCGAGATGGTCTCTACCATGCTCGAGATGGGCCTGCCCTGCGACAAGCACCACCACGAGGTGGCCGCCGCGCAGCACGAGCTCGGCCTCACCTTCGGCACGCTGGTCACCACCGCCGACCGCATGCAGATCTACAAGTACGTGGTGCACATGGTCGCGCAGGCCTACGGCAAGACCGCCACGTTCATGCCGAAGCCGATCATGAAGGACAACGGCTCGGGCATGCACACCCACATGTCGATCTGGGAAGGCGGCAAGCCGCTCTTCGCCGGCAACGGCTACGCGGGCCTCTCGGACACCTGCCTGTACTTCATCGGCGGCGTCATCAAGCACGCCAAGGCCCTCAACGCCTTCACCAACCCGACCACCAACAGCTACAAGCGCCTGGTGCCGGGTTACGAAGCGCCGGTGCTGCTGGCCTACTCGGCCCGCAATCGCTCGGCCTCTTGCCGCATCCCCTACGGTGCGGGCGAGAAGGCGAAGCGCGTGGAATTCCGCTTCCCCGACGCGATGGCCAACCCGTACCTGTGCTACGCCGCGCTGCTGATGGCCGGCCTCGATGGCATCAAGAACAAGATCCATCCGGGCGAAGCCATGGACAAGAACCTGTACGATCTGCCGCCGGCCGAGCTGGCCGAAGTGCCGACCGTCTGCGGTTCGCTGCGTGAAGCGCTCGACAGCCTGCAGGCCGACCACGCCTTCCTCCTCGAAGGCGGCGTGTTCACCGAGGACCAGATCGAAGCCTACCTCGAACTCAAGTGGCCCGAAGTGCTGCGCTGGGAAACCACGCCCTCGGCGGTCGAGTTCGACATGTACTACAGCGCCTGATCTCACGACCAGGCGGCGACGAGTTCGCCGAGAGGGGCGTCCGGAGCGATCCGGGCGCCCTTTCTCTTTGGCCGATGACATATGCTGATAGCCGCGATGGCAGCCCCAGAATGCGCTTTCCTACACGGTGCGAACGGGGTTACCTGATGAGCGATCCCGCGACCAGCGGGGCAGGCAGACCGGCGCGCAGCGCCTCCACGAGAATTCGGGCGCATCCAGGCAGCCGCGATCACGCGTCGGCTTCGCGCATGTCATGTTGAGGAGGGAACGTTCATGAACAGGAAGCCGATCTTCGACGCCGTCCGCCAGATGCTGGACCGCAGCTTCACGCAGGCGGAGGTCGACGCGCTCGACGATGCCATCGACCTGGCCACCGGCGGCCTCTCGGCCGGCCTCGCCCCCCAGCCCCCGGCTCAGGCCGCGCCCCAGCCCGCTCCCAAGCCTGCCGCGGCCGAGGAAGCGGACGGTGGCTTCTCGCTCGGCGAGCCCGGTGCCGCTCTCATCAAGAAGTGGGAGGGCTGTGCCAAGCGCCTCGCCGACGGCACCTTCACCGCCTATCCCGATCCGGGCAGCACCGACGGCCGGCCCTGGACCATCGGATGGGGCTCGACCGGGGCCGACGTGAGCAGGGGCGTCGTATGGACACAGCAGCAGTGCGACGCGCGCTTCACCAAGGACATGGGACGCTACGTCAAGGCGGTGGCGGACTTCGTCGGCTCCGCACCCACCACGCAGAACCAGTTCGATGCACTCGTCTCGTTCCACTACAACACCGGCGCCATCGGCTCTTCCACGCTCGGCAAGCTACACAAGAAGGGACAGTTCGCAGAGGCGCAGAAGGAGTTCGGCAAGTGGATCTTCAACGACGGGCGGCCGATGAACGGCCTGAAGTCGCGCCGAGCGGACGAAGCCAAGCTTTACGCGACGGTCTGACGGCAGCAGCTTCCGGTTCTCCGAAGCCGTGGGGGTGCATCGAGGACCGGATCGCCCGGTCCGGCCACTGGCGGGGGCACACCTGCCGATGTGGCCGCCGTGGCTCGCGCGAACGGCCGCATCCCGCCGCCGGTTCGTTCGGGCAGCAAGGAACTACATGGACCGCGGCGTTGCCAACGCCCAGGGGCTAGTGGCCGATGCGCGATAACGTAGGACCGCAGACCTCGGCAAACGGCCTCAGCGCGATCAACTCCGTGCCGGGCCCTTGGCGACCGCAGGCATGCCGTCCTTGCAGCCCGCCGCCGTTTCCCGGCAACGCGGGCCGGCGGCATCGTGAATCAGGCGGTCGTGCTCGGCGGCGGCGATCCGCTCCCACCCGCTACGGCCCAGGCGCTCCATCGGGCGGTAGCGCACCTTGTACTGCATCCGGGCCGAACCCTCGACCCAGTAGCCAAGGTAGACGTAGGCCAGCCCCATCTCGTTCGCCCGGCGGATGTGATCGAGGATGATGTAGGTTCCCAGGCCCTGGCGGGCGCTGTGGTGGGGATCGTAGAACGAATAGATCATCGACAGCCCGTCGCACTGCCGGTCGGTGAGGCAGGCACCGACGAGGCGACCTGGGGCCACGCCGTCGGGCGAAGGCTCTCGGTATTCGATGACGTAGCTGGTGACCGGCGTGTGCTCCACCATGTCGGCGAAGTCCACTTCGTCCATCGTGGTCATCCCGCCTTCAGGGTGACGGACGGAAAGATAGCGCTGGAGCAGGTCGAACTGCTCGCTGGTCGACCAGGGCCGGCAGACGGTGGCGACGAGGTCGGAATGGGCGCGGATGGTGCGCTTCTGCGTGCCGGAGGGCGTGAACTCTCCGGTGACGACGCGGACCGAGACACAGGCGTTGCAATCGATGCAGGATGGCCGGTACGCAACCGTCTGGCTGCGGCGGAAGCCGATGCGGCCGAGCGCATCATTGAGCGAATCGGCGTGCGGCCCCTTCAGTTCCGTGAACACCTTGCGCTCGCTCCGGCCCGGAAGGTACGGACACGGCGCCGGGCTGGTCACGAAAAAGCGTGGAAATCGAACCGGAGCCGTCACTTGGTGGAGTCTTCCTCTGGCGTTTTCGGTCGGCGCTGCGTCCGCCTGTTCCGGGAATATGCATACCGGATCAGCGCCTTGCGAGTCATTTAACCACAAAATCCGAGCGGGCCGCAGCGAATTCACGCCGGACCGGCGGCATCGGCCAGCGATCGTTCCGCTTTGGGGCGCAGGTTCCGGCCGCGGTGAGCCGGCCGGCTTCCTCCGGCGGCTTATTCGGTCTCGACCAGCTTCACTTCGTAGCCCTCGCGGCGCAGCGCGGAGACGAGCGCCTCCAGCTGCTGCTTGTCCCGCGCCTCGCACTCGATCTCGGTGACGAGACCCTTGGCCGGCAGGTGCGTGAAGATGCGCTGGTGGAAGACCTCGATGATGTTGACGTTGTGCTCATGGAACACCTTGGCCACCTTGAACAGCGCGCCAGCGCGGTCCTGCAGCCCGATGCGCAGACGCGCGAGGCGACCTGACCGGGCGAGATCGCGCAACAGCACGTTGGCGAGCAGGCGTGTGTCGATATTGCCGCCAGACAGCACCATGCCCACCTTGCGGCCGGCGAAGAGCTCGCGGTTGTTCATCACCGCCGCAAGCCCGGTGGCGCCGGCGCCTTCCACCAATGTCTTCTCGATCTGGAGAAGCAGGCACAGCGCGCTCTCGATCGCCGATTCGCTCACCAGCAGGAACTCGTCGAGCAGCGGGCGCAGCACCTTCGAGGTCATCAGCCCCGGCGCGATCACGGCGATGCCCTCGGCCAGGGTGTCGCCGCCGATGGGCAGGTTCGTGCCTTTCAGCAGATTGTACATCGAGGGATAGAGCTGCGCTTCGACGCCCACGAGGCGGATCGCCGGATTGATGTCGCGCGCGATCGTGCCCATGCCCGACGACAGGCCGCCGCCACCCACGGGCAGCACCAGCGTGTCGAGGTCCGGCACGTCCTCCAGCATCTCGAGGCCGACGGTGCCCTGCCCGGCGGCGACGTGCGGATCGTCGAACGGATGGACGAAGGTGAGGCCCAGCTCGCCCTCCAGCTTGCGGGCATGGGCATAGGCCTCGTCGAAGCTCTCGCCCTCCAGCACCACCTTGCCGCCCACGCTCTCGGTCTGCATGACCTTCACGGTCGGCGTGGTCTTGGGCATGACGATGGTGACGGGCACGCCCAGCCGCGTCCCGTGGTAGCTCAGGCCCTGCGCATGGTTGCCGGCGGAGGCGGCGATCACGCCGCGGCTCTTGCGGTCCTCGGGCAGCTGGAGCAGCGCGTTCAGCGCGCCGCGCTCCTTGTAAGCGGCGGTGAACTGCAGGTTCTCGAACTTGAGGTAGATCTCCGCGCCGGTGATCGCGCTCAGCGTGGCGCTGTACTCGGTCGGCGTGCGCACGACCTTGCCCGCAATTCGCTCCGCCGCCGCGCGAACGTCGGCTGCGGTCAGCGGGACGTCCGAGACGGCCGCGGGAGCGATGTTGAGCAAAGTCTGGTCCATAGACGGCGCCGACTACCGGAAACCGGCTCCGATGGGAAGCAAACATGGGCCCACCCGTTGCGGACCCGGTCTGGCCGACCGGGAAACGCCGGACCCCGTTTGCTTTCCTGCAAAACGCGTTAGAAAGCGGGCATGAGCGAGCACACTGCCACACCCCGCAAGGTTTCCGTGATCGGCCTCGGCACCATGGGCGGGGCGATCGCGCGCCACGTTGGCGCGGCCGGCCACGAGCTGACGATCTACAACCGCACGCCCGAACGCGCGCGCAAGTGGAACGCGGACAATCCGGGGCTGGCCCACCGCATCGCCGCCAACCCCGCGCATGCCGCGCAGGACGCCGACGTCGTCATTACTTGCGTCGGCAACGACGACGACCTCGCCGATGTCGTGCTCGGCCCCAACGGCGTGTTCCGCATGCTCAAGAAGGGCGGCACCTTCATCGACCACACCACGGTTTCGGCGCGCATCGCCCGCCAGATCTCGGTCGAGGCGCGCGACCTCAAGATCCATTGCGTCGATGCGCCGATGACTGGCTCGCAGATCGGTGCCGAGAACGGCACGCTCACGCTGATGTGCGGCGGGCGCGACGACGCGATCGAGGCGGCGCGGCCAATCATGGAGAGCTACTCCAGCCGCATCGTCCACGTCGGCAAGGCGGGATCGGGCCAGATCGCCAAGATGGCCAACCAGATCTGCATCGCCGGCAACGTCGCCGCGCTGGCCGAGGCGGTGCGTTTCGCGCAGGCCTCGCACCTCGACATGGAGAAGGTCTACGAGGCGATCTCGGGCGGCGCGGCGCAGTCGTGGCAGATGGACAATCGCTGGCGCTCGATGGACGCGGACGAATTCGACTTCGGCTTTGCAATCGACTGGATGCGCAAGGACCTCGGCCTCAGCCTGGAGGAAGGGCGCGGCCTTGGCGTCTCGCTGCCGGTTGCCGCTCTGGTGGACCAGTTCTTCTCCGAAATCCAGGCGACGGGCGGCGGCCGGCTCGATACCAGCGCGATCATCAAGCGACTGCCGAAGAAGGGAAACTCGTGAGGCATTCGATAGCGGCAGCCCTCGCGCTGCTGGCCGGCACGGCGCTCTCCGCTGGGCTTGCCTCGGTGGCGCATGCGGACGTGCTGGTGGACAACGTCGAGGGCATCACGCCCGATGGCAAGGGCGGCGTCGAGCGCTTCGAAGGCTTCCTCATCGCTCAGGACGGCCGCGTGCTGCAGGTGTTCCGCCACGGCGACAAGCGGCCTAAGAAGGTCGAGTACCAGGTCGACGGCAAGGGCCGCGTGGTCGTGCCCGGCATGATCGACGCGCACGGCCACGTCATGGCCACCGGGTTCGCGCGCATGACGCTCGACTTGTCGGCGGCGCGCTCACTGGACGAGGCCTTGTCGCGCATCCGCGCCTGGACGGCGGCGCATCCCGACGCGCCGTGGATCCTGGGCGGCGGCTGGAACCAGGCGCAATGGGGCCTCGCCCGCATGCCCACCGCGGCCGAGCTCGACGCGGCCACCGGCGGCAAGCCGGCCTGGCTCATGCGGGTCGACGGCCATGCCGGCTGGGCCAACTCCGCCGCGCTCGCCGCAGCCGGGGTGACCGCCGCCACGGCCAACCCGCCGGGCGGCGAAATCCTGCGCGCGGAAGGCTCCAAGGCGCCTGCAGGCGTGCTGGTCGACGCAGCGACCCGGCTGGTCGAGAGCAAGGCGCCCCAGCCCCGGCCCGAGGATCGGGACACCGCGTTCGGGGAAGCCCAGCTGCAGTTCCTGGCCGCCGGCGTCACCACCATCGCCGACATGGGCACTGCGATCGAGGACTGGCAGACCTTCCGCCGCTCGGCCGATCGCGGCGACCTGCGCATCCGGATCGTCGCCTACGCCGGCGGGACCGACGCCATGACGCTGATCGGCGGCCCCGGGCCGACGCCGTGGCTCTATGACGACCGGCTCAAGATGAACGGTGTGAAGCTCTACCTCGACGGCGCGCTCGGCTCGCGCGGGGCCTGGCTGAAGGCGCCTTATGCCGACGATGCCTCGACCAGGGGCCTGCCGCAGATGAGCCAGACGCAGCTCGGCAACCTGATGAGCCGCGCGGCGATGGATGGCTTCCAGGTGGCGGTCCACGCCATCGGCGACGAGGCCAACGCCACCGTGCTCGATTCGATCGAGGAGCTGTCGCAGACCTACAAGGGCGACCGCCGCTGGCGCATCGAGCATGCGCAGGTGGTCGATCCTGCCGACATTCCGCGGTTCGGGCGCAACGGCGTCGTCGCCTCGATGCAGCCGCAGCACCAGGCCTCCGACCGCCTGATGGCCGAGGCGCGCCTTGGGCCGCAGCGGCTTGCGGGCGCCTATGCGTGGAAGTCCATCGCGGCGGCCGGGGCGACGCTGGCGTTCGGCTCCGACACTCCGGTCGAGCCGGCGCATCCGTTCGAAGGCCTGGCCGTGGCGATCAGCCGCACCGGGACGGACGGACAGCCTGCCGGCGGCTGGCAGCCGCAGGAGGCGCTGAGCCGCGAGGCGGCGCTGTCCGCCTACACCACCGGCGCGGCGTGGTCGCTGTTCGCCGAGGATCGCCTGGGGCGCATCGCCAAGGGATTCCGCGCGGATTTCCTGTTCGTGGACGCCGATCCGATGACGGCGAGCCCGGAGCAGGTGCGGGGGATCAGGGTGCTGGAGACCTGGATCGGCGGCAAGCTTGCCTGGTCCGCCGCGCAGGACGGTGGCAAGGCCGGCGTCAGGCGACAATAGCGCCGCATTAGCGCCGCATTAGCGCGGCAACAGGAGCGGGTTGGCGTCGCTACTCGGCGACGGCCCGCCCGGCCGCCTCGGCGTTCTCCGCGATTGCCTGTTCCTCGGCCGCCTGGTCCTCGGCCGCGCGCTCGCGGGCGTCGCGGCGCTCGGTGAACCACATGACGACCAGCGTCCCCTCGAACAGCAGCAGCAGCGGGATCGCCAGCAGCAGCTGCGAGACGACGTCCGGCGGGGTCGCCACGGCAGCGACGATGAACACCCCGACGATGGCATAGCGGCGCGCCGCCACGCACTGCGCCCGCGTGACGATCCCGGCGCGGTTGAGCAGCATCAGCAGCACCGGCAGCAGGAAGCTGATGCCGAAGGCCAGGATGAACTGCATGACCAGGGCGAGGTAGTCCCCGGTGCCGGGCAGCGCCTCCAGCTTGAGGCCGCCGGTGGTGCCCTCGAAGCTCAGGAAGAAGTGGAAGGCGGTCGGCATCACCACGTAGTAGGCCAGGGCCGCGCCCATCGTGAACAGCACCGGCGTCGCCACCAGGAAGGGCAGGAACGCCTTCTTCTCCTTGGCGTAGAGGCCGGGTGCCACGAACAGCCAGAGCTGGTTCGCGATCACCGGAAAGCTCACGAAGAAGGCGGCGAACAGCGCGATCTTCACGTTCACGAAGAACGCTTCGTAGAGCTTGGTGTAGATCAGCGTGCCCTGCCCCGGCGGGAAGGCCGCGGTCAGCGGCCGCACGAGGAACGAGAAGATGTCCTCGGAGAAGTAGAAGCACACGCCGAAGGCGAGCCCGAAGGCCAGGAAGGCGCGCACGAGCCGCGTGCGCAGCTCGATCAGATGGTCGAGCAGCGGGGCCTGGGTGTCGTCGATGTCGGAGATGCGGAACGGCTGCATGGGCGGGGCTCGGAGGGTCAGGGCGGCGGCGGGGGCAGGTGCAGCTCGGCCTGCCGGGGGTTCGCCGCGCTGCCTTCGGGATCATCGCGCCCGTCAGGCGCGTCGGCGGCCACCAGCGCCGGCGTCCCGGCCGGCGGCTGCATGTCCTCGGCGGTCGGCAGGTGGACCTGCGGCGCCGCCTTCATGATCGCCTCGTTCTGCTCGCGCCACTTGCGTTCCATCTCCTCGAGCTCGGCCTCGCGGACCATGGCGTCGAGGCCGGAGCGGAAGTGGTTCGACATCTTGCGCATCTTGCCGATCCAGCGGCCGGCGGTGCGCAGCGCCATCGGCATATCCTTGGGGCCGATGACGACGACCGCCACGATGACGATCATCAGCAGTTCGGATGCGCCGATGTCGAACATCGCGTGTCAGCCCCGAGCGCTCAGAGCTGCTCGGTCTTGGTCTCGGTCGCCGTCGGCGCGACGTCGGCCTTCTGCGCGGGGATCTGCGCGGGCGGGGTGGTCGAGGCCGAGGCCTTCTTCGCCTCCTCCTCGTTCATGCCGTCCTTGAAGCTCTTGATGCCCTTGCCGAAGTCACCCATGATTTCCGACACGCGGCCGCGTCCGAACAGCACGAGCACGATCACGAGGACGATCAGCCAGTGCCAGATCGAGAAGCTACCCATAACCTCAACTCCAAAAGCGCGGCCGATTCCGGCCGGTCATGGGGCGCATGTAAGCGCTTTGCGGGCAAGTTGCCAGCCCGTCATGGTTCTGTCCCGCGGCCGTCACGTGCCTGTCAGGTTGACGGGGAACCGCGCCCTGCGCCGCCGCCGAGCGCCGTCTCGATCATGTCCTCGTCCACCGGGTCGAGCAGGCCTGCCGCGCGCAGTTCGTCGATTCCCGGCAGCTCCTTGAGCGAGGCGAGCCCGAAGTGGTCGAGGAACACCGGCGTCGTCGCGTAGATCACCGGTCGGCCCGGCACCTCGCGCCGGCCGGCCACGCGCACCCAGCCCGCCTCCAGCAGCACGTCGAGCGTGCCCTTGCCGGTCTGGACGCCGCGGATCGCCTCGATCTCGGCGCGGCTGACGGGTTCGTGGTAGGCGACGATCGCCAGCACCTCGGTCGCGGCGCGGCTGAGGCGGCGCAGCTCCTCCTTCTCGCGCCGCAGCAGGTGGGCGAGGTCGGGCGCGGTCTCGAAGTGCCAGCGCCCGCCGCGCTCGACGAGCCGCACGCCGCGCTCGCGGTAGTGGCGCTCCAGCTCGGCCAGCGCGGGGCGCACCTCGCCCGGCTTGTCCCCGAAGCCGAGGTGCAGCGCGATCTGCGCTGCCGTCAGCGGTTCCTCCGCGGCGAAGAGCGTGGCCTCCACCGCGCGGACGAGCTCGTCGGGTGGGGTCATGCGAGAGGCCCTGCGTCTGGCCGCGGGGGCTTCGACAGGCTCAGCCTGAGCGGGTGTGGGAAGAATGGGTGTGTGATCGCGCTGGGATGGCACTTCGGCGGACCCGCAGGCCGCGTTGCCCCTCTACTCTTCCCCTCGCTCAGGCTGAGCCTGTCGAAGCCCGCGGGGGCCCAGTCCGCCCTCACGGCTTCACCGCGCGCAGGCGCAGCGGGCCGAAGGTCTCGTCCTGCGCCAGCTCGGCGCGCCCGGTGCGCGCCAGTTCCAGCGCCGCGACGAAGCTGGAGGCGAGCGCGGAGCGGCGCAGCCGCGGGTCGGCCCAGGCGTCGTGCGCGGGCGGCAGGAACTCGCGCAGGTCCATCCAGTCGATCGCCACGCCAAGCATCGAGGAGACGCGCTGGATCGCGCTGTCGAGCGTCATCACCATGCGCTCGCGCACCATGTGGACGACCGGCTGCGAGCGGATCTTGACGTCGCCATAGGCACGCACGAGGTCGAACCATTCGCATTGCCACAGCGACTTGCGGTCCACCCGCAGCCCTTCCGGGGCGCCGCGCGGGAACACGTCGCGGCCGAGCCGGTCGCGCCCCATCAGCCGCGCCGCCGCCTCGCGCATGGCGCCCAGGCGCTGCAGGCGCATCTGCAGGCGCAGCGCCAGCTCCTCCGGGCTCGGGTCCTCCTGCTCGTCGCGCGGCAGCAGCAGCGCGGACTTGAGATAGGCCAGCCACGCGGCCATCACCAGGTAGTCGGCGGCCAGCTCAAGCCGCAGCGCCTCGGCTTCCTCGATGTAGCTCAGGTAGGCGTCGACCAGCTCGAGGATCGAGATCCGCCGCAAGTCCACCTTCTGCCGCCGGGCGAGGTCGAGCAGGAGGTCGAGCGGGCCTTCCCAGCCCTCGATCTCCAGGTAAAGCTTGTCGCCCTGGTCCTCGGCGCGCGCTTCCCCTTCCCAGCCCTGCGCGTCGAAGAGGGTGGCCATCTCAGGCGGCTCCCAGCGCCAGCAGCGCGTCGCGCCGCGCGAGCAGCGCCGCGTGGTCGCCCGCCGTGCCTTCGCCGGTTCCCTGCAATGCGCGGTGCAGGCGGGCGGCGGTCTCCTCGCCCAAGGCCGGCAGGACCTGCGCGATGCCCGCCATGTCGTCCATCCGCGCCCAGCAGTTGAGCGCGATGTCGCAGCCCGCGGCGATGGCCCGCGCCGCTCGCTCGGGCACCGTGCCCGAAAGCGCCTCCATGTCGAGGTCGTCGCTCAGCAGCAGGCCGTCGAAGCCGATGGTGCCGCGGATCACCTCGCCGATCACCGTGGGCGAGAGCGTGGCGGGATTCTCCGCGTCCCAAGCGGTGTAGCGCACGTGCGCGGTCATGCCGATCGGTGCCGAGGCCAGCGTCCGGAACGGCGCCAGGTCGGTCTCCAGCTCCTGCGCCGATGCCGTGACCGTCGGCAGCTCCTTGTGGCTGTCCGCCAGGGCGCGCCCGTGCCCCGGGATGTGCTTGATGCACCCCGCCACCCCAGCGCGGGCGAAGCCGTCGAGGATGGCGCGGCCGAGCGCGGCCACCCGCATCGGCTCCGAACCCAGCGCGCGATCGCCGATGACGTCGTGGGCGCCGGGCTGGCGCACGTCGAGCGAGGGATGGCAGTCGACGCTGATCCCCGCTTCGGCGAGGTCCAGCCCGAGCGCCTGCGCATTTAGCCGCGCCGCCTCGATGGCGCTGGCGGGCGCCAGGTCGTAGAGCCGGTCGAACGCCTCGCCCGGCGGGTAGGCGCTCCACACCGGCGGCTTCATGCGGGCGACGCGGCCGCCCTCCTGGTCGATGCAGACGAACAGCCGATCGCGCCCGTGAATGGCGCGCAGGTCGTCGGTCAGCGCGCGCAGCTGCGCGCGGCTTTCGACGTTGCGGCCGAACAGGATGTAGCCCGCCGGATCGGCGTCGCGGAAGAAGGCGCGCTCGTCGTCGGTGAGGGTCAGGCCCGAAAGGCCGAAGATCGCCGGTAGCATGCCCGGTTTGCTCGCAGAAACGGCGCGCTTCCGCAAGGAAGCCCGGGCATCGGAATGTGGATGGCCCCGCCTAGGGCCGCATGACCCAGCCGCCGTCGACATGCACCGTCTGGCCGGTGATCCACTGCCCCGCCGCCGAGCACAGCAGCAGCAGCGTGCCGACCAGCTCGTCCGGACCGCCGCGCGCCCTGGTGGCGCAGGCCATCTCCAGGAACCGGATGAAGGGCGAGTCGTCCGGCACCAGCAGCTTGCCCGCGTCCGAGGTGACGTTGCCGGGCGCGATGGCGTTGCAGGTGATGCCGTCCTTGCCGAGCTGCTTCGCCAGCGTGGTGGTGAGCCCCACCAGCGCCAGCTTGGAAATGCCGTAGAGGCCGCTGGCCGGGAAGGCGCCGCCGCTGGTCTGGTTGACGATGCGCCCGCCGCCGCGCTCGCGCATCGCGGGGATGACCGCCCGGGCGCAGAGCAGCGCGCCGTTGAGGTTTACCGAGAACGCCCGGTTCCACGCCTCCAGGCTGACGGTCTCGCAGCTGTCGTAGCTGATGTCGACCATCAGCGCGGCGTTGTTGACGAGGATGTCGACGCCTCCGAACGCGTCCGTCGCGGCCCTGCCCATTGCCAGCGTGGAGGCTTCGTCGGACACGTCGACCTGCACGGCCGCCGCGCTGCCGCCCGCCGCGTTGATCTCCGCGGCGACCGCTTCCGCCCCCTCGCGGTTGAGATCGGCCACGACGACGCTCGCACCCGCCCCCGCCAGGCCGAGCGCATAGGCGCGGCCGATGGAATTGCCGCGCCCGCCGGCGCCGGTGACCACCGCCACCTTGCCGTCGAGGCGGAACTGATCGAGCGTGAAGGTCATCCTGATGGCTCCCCTGACGGCGGCTCAGCCCGCCGTGATCCCCTTGTCGATGTCGATGCAGTTGCCGTGAAAGCCGCGCCCGGCCTCGGAGGCGAGCAGCAGGACCATGTCGGCGACGTCGTCCACCTCCACCTGCCCGCGCAGGCCCGAGTAGCGCTTGAGCAGCTCGAAGTCGCAGTTCTCGGGCGGGCGGAAGTTGATGGCGATGTTGGTGACCATGCCGCCCGGCGCCACCGCGTTGATGCGGATCGGCGCCTTCTGGTATTCCATCGCCATCGCCTTGGTCATGCCCAGGATGCCCCACTTGCTGGCGCAGTAGGCGGCGGCATAGGCCTCGCCGATGTAGGAGGCGCAGGAGGCGACATTGACGATCGCCCCGTTCGTCTCCAGCAGGTGCGGGATCGCCCCCTGCGAGAGGATGAATGCCGCGTCGAGGTTGACCGCCATCGTACGGCGGTACTGCTCCAGCGGCATCTGCGGCGTGTTGGCGAGGTAGATCAGCCCGGCGACGTTGCACAGCGCATCGAGCCGGCCGAAGCGCCGGGTCGCCTCGGGCACGACGCCGGCGCAGGCCGCCGGGTCGGAGAGATCGACCACCTGGGTGGCGACGGCGCGCCCGCTCTTCTCCAGCATCGCCGCCGTCTCGGCCAGCGCCTGGGCGTTGACGTCGACCAGCCACAGGTCGGCCCCGGCCTTCGCCAGCTTCAGCGAGCTGGCCCGGCCCAGCCCCGATGCGGCGCCGGTGACGAGGGCGACCTTGCCCGTCATGTCGGTGTTCATCGTCTCGTCTCCCTCATCCGTGCCACGGCAGGCCCTTGGCGACCTTGTCGATCATCTCGATCACCACGCCGTTGATGCGCGAGGCCTTGGGCCAGCCGGCGTGGGTGCCGTACTGCAGGACGAACTCGAGCATCTCCTCGCCGGTGCAGTTGCCGCTCGCCATGGCGGCGTGGACGTGGCTGCGGATCGGGATCTCGGCCGCCGATTCGCACACCCCCACCAGCGTGATCCAGCGGCGCGACGGCTCGTCGAGGCCGGGCCGCCACCACATCTCGCCGAAGACGAAGTTGTTGATGCCCTCCAGGTAGGGGGAGCTCGGCGGGCCCGGCGCGAAGGTCATGACCTTGGCGAAGGCGGCGTGGCCCCGGTCGTTGCGCGCCTGCGGGTCCCATGGCGCGGGCGCGAGCGGCGGCAGCTCGGCCGGCGGCAGGTCCAGCTCGCTTGCGACGCGGGTGACGGCGCGGTCCAGCTTGCCGCCGTTGCCCCAGCCGGCGTAGACCGCCAGGTGCAGCGCCGCCTCGCGCAGTTCGGGCAGGCTCAGGTGGTCGCCCACCAGCGCGCCGCGCACGAAGTCGTCGAGCTGGCGCTCCTCCAGCCCGCAGGTCGCCGCGCTCGCCATCGCGACGAGGTGGCGCGGCCGCGGCGGCAGGCCGGGGCGGGTCCAGACCTCGGCCCACACGAAGTCGCGCCACGACTGCTCGAACAGCGTCTGCGGCGCGCGCGCGGGGCGGGCGGTGGCGCGGGCTTCGGCGGCGAGGCCGGCGGCGATGCGGTCCTGCGGATCGAGCATCGTCATCCCTCCTGCAGGTTGACCCAGACGTTGCGGACCTGCTGGAACTCGCGCAACGCCTCGATCCCGCCCAGTCGCCCGTGGCCGGAATGCTTCATGCCGCCGAACGGCACGCAGGGCGTCATCGCCTCGCCCGAGCCGTTGACCTGCACCTGCCCGGCCATCATCTGCCCGGCCACGCGGTGCGCGCGGGCGAGGCTGGTGGTGTGGATGTAGGCGCCGAGCCCGTAGTCGCTGTCGTTGGCGAGCGCGATCGCCTCCTCCTCGCTGTCGAACGGCGTCACGACGAGGACGGGGCCGAACACCTCGTTGCGGGCGATGGCGCTCTGCGGAGCGACGTCGGCGAGCACGGTGATCGGCAGGAAGAAGCCGGGGGCATGCTCGCCGCCCAGCCGCTCGCCCCCGCAGACGAGGCGGGCGCCGTCGGCCAAGCCGCCCTCGACCATGCCCTGGATCCGGGCGAGCGCGGCCTCGGAGATCACCGGGCCCATGATCGTGTCCATCGCCAGCGGATCGCCGACCTTCACGTGCCCCGCCATCGCGGCGAGCATCTGCACGTAGGGCTCGTAGATCGCGCGCTCCACCAGCAGCCGCGTGCCGTTGACGCAGCCCTGCCCGTTGGCGCTGACCGCGCCGGACAGCCCGCGCTTCGCCGCCGCCTGCAGGTCGGCATCGGCGAAGACCAGCACCGCCGACTTGCCGCCGAGCTCCAGCCCCACCGGCTTGAGCGTCTCGGCCGCGCTGGCGAGGATCTTGCGCGCGGTGGCGCCCGAACCGATGAATTCGATCTTGCCGATGCCGGGGTGCGCCACCATGGCCGCGCCGACATCGGGCCCGCCGGTGACGAGATTGACGACGCCCGGCGGGAACCCCGCCTCCGCGATGATCTCGACCAGCTTCATCAGCGAATAGGGCGCGTTCTCCGGCGCCTTGAGCACCACGCAGTTGCCGGTGGCGAGCGCGGGCGCCAGGCACATCGTGGCGGCGAAGAGCGGCCCGTTCCACGGCACGATCACGCCGACGACGCCATAGGGCTCGTACATCACGTAGTCGTGCGCCGGCCCGCCCCAGGTCGAGACCGTGCGCCCCTCGATCTTATCCGCCCAGCCGCCGAAGTAGCGGAACTTCTGCGCGGCATCGGCGCTCATGTGCGGGCCGGCGAGGATGATCGAGCCGTTCTCGATCGAGAGCAGCGGGGTCATCTCCGCCGCCTTCTCCTCGATCAGCGCGGCGAGGCGGAACATGAGGTCGCGCCGCTTGTCGCCGGGCAGCGCGCGCCAGGCGGGCGCGGCGGCCCGCGCCGCGGCGACGGCGCGATCGACGTCCCCGGCATCGGCGAGGTGGAACGCGCCGGTGCCTTGCGCCGTCCCCGGGTAGACGTGCTCGAACCGCGCGCCGCCGCCCCCCGTCTCGCGGGTGTCGCCCACCACGAGGCTATGGCGCGGCAGAACCGCCCGGTCCGGTGTGAGGAATGCCATCGCCTGCTCCCAACCTGCGATCGGCCGGCCTTCGGGCCTGCCTGCTTGAGCGGCATGTTATGTGCCTCTAAATAGCCTCGCAACGGAGTTGAATTGCAAGATACGCCCCCAAAGCAGCAACGCTGGACCCTATACTATGCCTATGAATGATCCTGCGGCGCCCGTCGCCGTCCGCCGGCGCCGCGGCACCAACCTCGTTGCCGCCACCACCGAGGTCCTGCGCCAGCGCATCTTCGCGGCGCCCACGGGAACGCTGATCGGATCGCTCCACGCGCTGGCGCGGAGCCTGGAGGTGGGCATCGTCACCTTGCAGCAGGCCGCGCGCGTGCTGGAGCACGAGGGGCTGCTGGAGGTCCGCCGCGGGCCGGGCGGCGGCTACTACGGCGCCCGGCCCGACGATGCCGCGCTGGAGCGCGCGTTCGACGCCTACCTGCGAGTCCATCCCGCCACCTGGGAGGAGGCGCTCGACATGACCTCGCTCCTGTTCAACGAACTCGCCGCAGCGGCCGCGGCCTGCGACGACGCCGACCTCCTCGCGCAGCTGCGGGCCATAGCCGAGCGGGTGGAGGCCTGCGCGACCCAGGCCGAGCTCGGCGCCTTCGAGTTCGATTTCCAGGAACTGCTGTTCCGCATGGTGCGCCGGCCGCTGTTCGAGATGCTCACCCGCGTGACGCTGGGCTATGCGACCACCCGCAGCGGCGCGCCGGTCCATGCGCTGGACCAGGACCTGCCCGGCTGGAAGGCGGGCCGGCGCCGGATCATCGCCGCGATCCTCGCCCGCGACCCGGCCCTGGCCCGCTTCGAGGCCGACCGCAGCAACCGCGCCGTCGTCATGCGGCACCTGGCCCTGGCTCCGGAGTAATGGCGAGCAGGGCTTTGCACCGGGCGATTTACGCAAGGGGTGCGTAGTGCCACAAGCACCGGCATGACACGCCGCTTCGGACCCCCGCCCTCCGCCGCCGACTTCGAGGCCCTGGCCCAGGCCGCCTTCGCGCGCATCCCCGACCCCTTCGCCGGCCACCTCGACGGCATCACCGTCCATGTCGAGGAGTTCGCGGACGAGGAGACGCTGCGCGCGCTGGAGATCGAGGATCCGTTCGCCCTGACCGGCCTCTACCACGGACGCTCGATGGACCTCGACTCGGTCTGGACCTCGGGCGAGCTGCCCCCGCGCGTCACCCTCTATCGCCAGCCGCTGCTGGCCGAGTGGTGCGAGACCGAAGTCGCGCTCGAAGACCTCGTCACCCACGTCGTCATCCACGAGATCGGCCACCACTTCGGCCTCTCGGACGCACAGATGCACGCACTGGAGGACGAGGCCCGCTGACACGCACCAGCCCCGGCCTGCCGCGGAGGCGCATTCCGCGATGCCAGGAACGACCGAGTTGGGGTGGTCAGCTGCACTGCGGTCCAATCACTCCGCGCATGCTGCGCTTGCCGAAGCACGGAACCTCGCGCCACGCCTCGGCCTTCGACAAGCTCAGGCTGAGCGGAGTGAGGAGGTCTGAAGTGGGTGGTGAGCGCTCGGTCGGCTTGCGGCCACGAACCGCCATCAGCCGACACGCCTTGCTTCGTGGCTCCCCCGCTCTAGTAAAAGCAGAAATCCAGGGGGTTTCGATGTTCGAGAAGCTATGTTGTGCCGTCGCGGCTCTGCTCGCCGCGTCATCGGCGGCCCATTCTGCGGAGCCGGGCTCCACGCCGGTTCCGGCGCCGGTGATCGCCCTCAAGGGTTGCTGGGAAGGCAGCGGCGAGGTGATGAACAAGCCCGTCACCATCGGCATCCTCGCAAAGCCGATCGTCCAGGAGGCGATGGTGGCGCTCGATCTCGAAAGCAGCGCCATGGCCGATGCCGAAGATCGCTACTCGGCTCACCTGGTATTCGGCGGAGCCAACAAGCAGCCGGGGAAGGCGGCAGATCAGATCGTGGGATTTTGGGCAGACAGCTTCGGAGGTGGCTTCGCCGCTTCGGGGCAAGGCGAAGTCAGCTCCGATGGGTTCACCGTCACCTACCAGTATCCTGACGACGCGTTCGTGAACCGTTGGCACCTCTCGGGAGACCACCTCGTGTGGCAGATCGTAGCACGGGACGGAAACAACGTTGAGAAGCCCTTCGCACAGTATTCGCTTCACAGGATGGCGTGTCCACCACGGTAGCTCCCCACGGTGTCAGAAGCGTCTTACGGGCTTAGCCTCGGGGGGCACCTATTGGCGCAAAGTGGGCGAAGCAGCCCGTCCTCTATCGGGAAGGCTGAAGGCGCAAGCGCATGCCCGGCATGGGTCGTTAGCTGAGCGGGGTGAGGCGGTCTGATGTGGGTGGGACGCCGTCGCAGCCATCCTCCCCGGAACGGGGAGGGGGACCACCCGCAGGGTGGTGGAGGGGCATCCTCGGTATGCGGGCCATCGCGTTGGCCCACAGCATAACATCCCGCCGATCGAGGTTACGCAAACCGCCCGTGCCCCTCCACCATGCTTCGCATGGTGCCCCTCCCCCAAGGGGGAGGAATGGCGCGGAAGCGATTGCCGGAAATGGTCGCCGCGCACTACGGTCCCCGGGGGCGCAGCGCAGCATCTTCGCCGCAACCGCGAAAAAATGGTCCTTGGTCTGTCACACCCCGGTGCGATATGGCCCGGCCATGAAAATCCGTCCGTCCGCAGCGCTTGCGCTTCTCCCGCTTCCCTTCGTCGCCGCCTGCGGGACCACTTCGGGGCTTCGCCAGGCGCCGGCCGGTGCCGCGGCGGCGCGGGTCGAGGTCGGCATCATCGCGCTCAACGACTTTCACGGCGCGCTGGAGCCGCCGCGCGCCGCCGTGGTCGCGCCGGGTCCGGGCGGCGAGGCGATTCCCGTCCCTGCGGGGGGCGCGGCCTGGCTCGCCTCGGCGGTGGATTCGGTCAAGGCGCGGCACCCCAACCACGTCGTGGTCGCGGCGGGCGACCTCACCAGCGCGTCGCAGCTCGCCTCCTCGCTCTACCTCGACGAGCCCGCTGTGGGCGTGATGAACCGCATCGGGCTGGAGTTCAACGCGGTCGGCAACCACGAGTTCGACCGCGGCTGGAAGGAGCTCCAGCGCCTCCAGAGCGGGGGCTGCGAGAAGAACACCCGGCTCGAACCCTGCCAGCTGGAGCCGTTCAAGGGCGCGGGATACCAGTACCTATCGGCCACCACCTACCGCGCGGACGGCTCCACGCTGTTCCCGGCCACCGGGCTCAAGAGCTTCGGCACGGGCAGGGAGAAGGTGACGATCGGCTTCGTCGGCCTCTCGCTGCGCAGCGTGCCCACGCTGGTCTCGCCCAACCAGCTGGCGGGGCTCACCTTCGGGGACGAGGCGCAGGCGATCAACCGGGCTATCCCGGCGCTCAAGGCGCAGGGCGCCGATGCCGTCGTGGTGCTGATCCACCAGGGTGGCAAGACCACGGCCGAGGACCCGAACTCGTGCGAGGGACTGACCGGGGACATCCGGCCGATCCTGGACCAGCTGGACCCGGGCGTCGATCTCGTCGTCTCGGGGCACACCCACTGGCAGTACGTGTGCGACTACGCCCACGGCGGCGGCTCGATCCTGCTGACCAGCGCCGGCGTCTACGGCAAGCTCGTGACCGACATCACCCTCACCATCGATCCGGCGACCCACACGGTCGTGGGCAAGAAGGCGCAGAACGTGATCGTGCAGTCGCAGCCCTACACCAGCGGGCGGGGCGACGCGCCCAACACCGCCGCCTACCCCCAGTTCCAGCCGCGGCCCGACGTCGCCAGCTACGTCGCCAAGTACGTCGGCGCCGCGAAGGACCTCATCAACCGCCCGGTCGGCCGCCTGTCCGGGGTCGCCGCCAAGCCTTCGTCCGAAGACGCCAGCGGCGGCGTGCTGGGCAACCTCGTCGCCGATGCGCAGCTCGCCGCCAGCAAGGGCGCGGGTGCGCGGATCGCCTTCACCAACCCCTTCGGCCTGCGCGCCCCGATCGACCCCGCCGCCGACGGCACCGTCACCTTCGGCCAGGTCTACGCCACCCAGCCGTTCAACAACGAGCTGGTGACGATGACGCTGACCGGCGCACAGGTCCGCGCCGTGATCGAGGAAGGGCTGAACGATGCCGGCAGCCTCCAGGCGCTCTCGCCCTCGGCCGGGTTCCGGTTCACCTACGACATGCGGCGCCCCGCCGGCAGCCGCGTGGTGTCGCTGACGCTCGACGGCCAGCCGCTGGCGCCGGCCGCGACTTACCGGGTCACCGTCGTCAACTTCCTGGCCGAGGGCGGCGATGGCTTCGCCACGTTCCGGCAAGGCGTCGATCCCGTCCGCGGGATGATCGACAGCGAAGCGCTGCAGCAGTGGCTGGCGGCGGCTCCGGTGCGCCAGGTGCCCCAGGAAGAACGCGCGGTCCGGCTGGACCGCTGAGCTGGCGCTCGATCGACCGGCGCCCGGGCCCCAAGCCCGCAGCCGGGGCGCTCAGCCGAACAGCCAATGCCCCAGCAGCCGGTCGAACGGGAAGGTGAAGAACCCGGCGATCAGCAGCGCCCCGATGACCAGGCCCCGCACGGTGCGCCGGTGGCGCTCCACCTTGTGGCGGCGGGCGGACAGCACCACCACCGGCACGGCCACGATCGTGAACGCCGAGAGCGCGTGGATCGGGCTGAACTGCCCGGGGTGGCTGGTGGTGACGAACAGGCTGTCGACCGCGGTGAGGAACATCGCCGCGCTCCAGGCATAGCCCAGCTTGCGGTGGCCGGCGGTCCCGCGCGGCTTCCACAGCAGCACCGGCGTCAGCCCCAGCGCGATCGCGATCGTCGCCAGGTGCAGCCAGATCACGCCCGGGATCTTGCCCCAGTCGGCCATGCCGCGGAACACGGCCAGGACGACGAAGGCGAGCATGACGAGCGACAGCCAGCCCAGCGCGCGCTCCAGCCGGTCGGGCGTGATCGGGCGCGGCGCCGCGGCGGCGCCGCGGCGGGCAGCGGCCGCGGTCATGCGGCGCTCCGGCGGCGGAACAGCCTGCGCCAGAGGGGGATGGTGACCATGCCGAACTGGCTCAGCGCCGGGATCACGAAAGTCAGCGCGATCGAGAGCAGCGCGGCGGCAACGACGCTGGGCGATCCGGTCTGCCCCTGGTCGGGCGAGGGGGCGGCCAGGTCCAGCTTCTCCACCCGGTACATCAGCAGCCACACCAGCAGGCCTGCCACCAGCAGGTTCAGGTTGTAGCACAAGGCGGGGACGAAGGTGTTGCGCCCCGCGGCCATGAACGCGGTCGTGAAGGGCATGAACCCGATCGACAGCAGGTAGAGCATGTTGGGCCAGATCAGCCGGACGTCGAAGCGCTTCACACGCCCGAAGATCTGGTGGTGCGAGAGCCAGAAGCGCCCGATCACCAGGAAGCTCAGCAGGAACGCAAGGAAGCTCGGAACCAGCTCGTAGAGCGCTTCCCAGTAGCGATGCGGCGGCGCGTCGTGCGGCAGGTGCGGCACCTCGATCTCGAGCACCAGCAGGGTGATGGCGATGGCGAAGACGGCATCGGAGAAGAAGACCACGCGCTCCAGCGCGAACTTGGCTCCGGCGGGCGCCTCCCCTGGCGCCACCCCGGGCACCGCCTCGGGCACCGTGGCTTGCGCGTCCATCAGAAGCCCGCCCCCTCGGGCCAGCCGTCGGCGGCCAGCCCCATGACCTTGAACAACGTCCCCATCTGCCCCTCACCGATCAAGCGATCCGTAGCGGCCCTTATGGCAGAAGATTGCTGCGGTGCAACGGCACTGAGCTGGGCGGCGCGGGTCTCGATGCCCAGCGCGCGCAGGAACGCGCCTTGCGTCACGGTGCCCAGGTGGCGCGCTCCGCCGGCGGTGGCGACCTCGGCTATCGCCGCGAAATCGACCAGGCACGTCAGGTCCGCCTCGCCCGGGCTGGCGAAGGGATCGACCTTGCGGTGCGCCCGCAAGGCCTGGAGGGTCGAGCCGGTCCGCGGCTCGGCATGGCCGTAGTCCACCAGCAGCGCCGCCCCGCCCTGGCGGGCAAGGCGGCCGGCGATCTCGTCGACCACCGCCGCCGCCCCGGGGCAGGTCTCGATGATGGTCTGCTCGGGGCTCTCGAGGAGAGGGGCCGGAACCGCCGCGTCCATCGGCCGGTCGCCGGCGACGGGCACGAAGCGCCCTTCGCGCCAGTCCACCATGCGCTCGCGCCAGCCGCCCGCCACGCGCACCAGCTGGCGCACCGGCAGCGCGTCCAGGAACTCGTTGCCGACGAGCAGGAGCGGGCCGTCTTCGGGCAGCGAGGCCATGTCGCTATGCCATCGCGCCTCGGGCGCCGCGCCGGCCTGGACCGCGCGCAGCGCCTCGGACGCCTCGACGAGGTGGACCTGCGGCGCCAGCCCCTGACGGCGCATGACCCGCAGCGCATCGCGCGCGAGCGTACCGCGGCCGGGGCCCAGCTCGACGTAGTGGACGTGCGTGGGCGCCCCGGCGCGCATCCACATGTCGGTGAGCCACAGGCCGAGCAGCTCGCCGAACATCTGGCTGATCTCGGGCGCGGTCACGAAGTCGCCGCCGCTGCCGAGCGGGTCCTTGCCGGCATAGTAGCGGGCGTTCGATTCGCCCATGTACTGCTGCAGCGTGATCGGCCCGTAGCTGGCGATCAGCCGCCGGAAGATCGCCGCCAGCGGCTCGTGGCCCTGCTCCGGCACGTGGTCAGGTGATCTCGATCGGCCGGCGCGTCGGCACCACCGGGCGGGCGAGCGCCCGGGCGACGAGGACCAGCCCCAGCAGGATCAGCGGCATCGTCAGCCACTGGCCCATCGATAGGCCGGTCGCCTGCGCGAAGTGCTGGAGCTGCTCGTCGGGCTCGCGGAAGAACTCGACCGTGAAGCGGGCCGAGGCGATGCCCGCGGTGAACACGCCAACCAGCAGGCCGGGACGATGGCGGGCGCGCGTCTTCCAGAACAGCACCAGCATGACGACGATCATCGCCAGCCCCTCCAGCCCCGCCTCGTAGAGCTGGCTGGGGTGGCGCGGCAGCGGTCCTGCGTCGGGGAAGACCATGGCCCAGGGCAGCGGCCCGGAGACCACGCGGCCCCACAACTCGCCGTTCACGAAGTTGGCGAGGCGGCCGAACAGCATGCCGAACGGCACGCAGACCGCGATGTAGTCCGCCACCCGCAGGAAATCGAGCCGGTTGCGCCACGACACCCACGCCAGCGCCAGCAGCACGCCGATCAGGCCGCCGTGGAAGCTCATGCCGCCATGCCACAGCTTCACCAGCTCGGCCGGGTGCAGCCACAGGCTCGGGATGTCGGAGCTGCCGCCGGTGTAGAAGGTGGCGTAGCCCAGGCGCCCGCCCAGGATGATGCCGATGGTGCAGTAGAAGAACAGGTCGTCGGCGTGGCGCTGCGCCATCGGCGCGCCCGGTCCCTTGATCATACGGCCGAGGTGCCAGTATCCCAGGATGATGCCCGCCAGGTAGGCGAGCGAGTAGTACCGCAGCGTGAAGAACCCCAGGTCGATGCCGTTCCGCAGGCCGAGTTCGACCCAGTAGATCGGCTGGGGCGCCTGCGTGGCGGCGGCGGCAAGCAGTGTCAGGGACAAGTCGGGGACCTCGCGTGCTTCATGTCCGGGCGGGCCTCATGGCCTTCGCCGGCGGCCTTCTGGCATAGCCCCGGGCCCGATGGTAGCGGGCAATTCGCTTGTCGCACGAATGAGCCCGGCCTGGCGCCACCTGGCCGCTTTCCCTCGCGCCCGGCAATCCCTAGATCAGAGCGCCATGAGCGTGATCCGAATCCCCGCCCCCCGTTCCGTGATCGACCGCCGCGACCTCGTCGGCCGCATCGGCGAGGTTGTCGCCGAACACGGCGCCGCCAAGGCCCGCAAGGTGATCGTCGAGATCCTGCGCGGGGCGCTGGAAACGGGGCGGGCCGAGATCGCGCGCCGGCTGATCGCGCGGCCGTCCGCCGGGCACGAGGTGGCCGAGGCGCAGGCGTTCCTGGTCGACCAGCTCCTGCGCATCATCCACGACCACGTGGTGACCAACGTCTACCCCGCCAGCAACCGCTCCAAGGGCGAGAGGCTGACGATCATGGCGGTGGGCGGCTACGGCCGCGGCGAGATGGCGCCGCATTCCGACGTCGACATCGCCTTCCTGACCCCGATCAAGCAGACGCCCTGGTGCGAGCAGGTGATCGAGGCGATGCTCTACTTCATGTGGGACCTGTCGCTGAAGGTTGGCCACTCCAGCCGCTCGCTCGACGACATGGTCCGCATGTCCAAGGCCGACCTGACGATCCGCACCGCGATGCTGGAGGGGCGCTACGTCTGGGGCGACCAGCAGCTCTTCGAGGAGGCACGCACGCGCTTCTTCAAGGACGTCGTCTCGGGCACCGAGCGCCAGTTCGTGGTCGAGAAGCTGGCCGAGCGTGACGAGCGGCACAAGCGGATGGGCGACAGCCGCTATGTCGTCGAGCCCAACGTCAAGGAGGGCAAGGGGAGCCTGCGCGATCTGCATACGCTCTACTGGATCGGCAAGTACATCCACAAGGTCCGCTCTCCGGCCGAACTGGTCGACGTGGGCCTGCTGACGCACCGCGAATACCGCGCCTTCCGCCGCGCCGAGAACTTCTTCTGGGCGGTGCGCTGCCACCTCCACACGATCACCCGCCGCGCCGAGGACCGCCTGACCTTCGACCTGCAGCGCGAAGTGGCGGCGCGGATGAACTTCTCCGACCGCCCCGGCAAGAGCGCGGTCGAGCGGTTCATGCAGATGTTCTTCCTCCAGGCGAAAGTGGTCGGCAGCCTGACCGGCGTGTTCCTGGCCCAGCTCGACGAACAGTTCGCGCGGCGCCAGCCCCGCGGCTTGCTGGCCGGCTTCCGCGCGCGCGAGCGCATGGTCAAGGGCTACAAGGTCTTCGGGGGCCGGCTCAAGGCGCCGTCGGATGACTGGTTCGCCGCCGATCCCGTGCGGATGATCGAGATCTTCGTGCTGGCCGACCGCGAAGGGCTGGAGATCCATCCGGAGACGCTGCGCCTGATCTCGCGCGACGCGGCGCTGATCCGCGACGAGGTGCGCCACGACCGCCGCGCCAACGAGCTGTTCATGGAGCTGCTGACCACCCGCAACAACCCCGAAGCCGCGCTGCGCAGCTTCAACGAGGCGGGTGTGTTCGGCCGCTTCGTCACCGAGTTCGGCCGCGTCAACGCGCAGATGCAGTTCGACATGTACCACCACTACACGGTGGACGAGCATACCATCCGCGCCATCGGTCTCGTTTCCCGGATCGAGAGAGGCGAGCTGAAGGACGACCATCCGCTCGCGCACGAGGTGATCCACAAGCTGCGCTCGCGCCGCGCACTCTATGTCGCGGTGCTGCTGCACGACATCGCCAAGGGCCGCAACGGCGACCATTCGGTGCTGGGCGCCGAGATCGCACTGAAGCTGTGCCCCCGCTTCGGGTTGGATGAGGAGGAGACCGAGCTGGTCTCGTGGCTGGTGCGGCACCACCTCCTGCTCTCCGCAACGGCGATGAAGCGCGACCTCTCGGACGGCAAGACCATCGCCGACTTCGTCGAGGTGGTGCAGTCGATCGACCGCCTGCGCCAGCTGACGGTGCTCACCGTGGTCGATATCCGCGCCGTGGGCCCGGGCACTTGGAACTCGTGGAAGCGCCAGCTCATCGCCACGCTCTACAGCGCGGCCGAGGAGCGCCTGCGCCTGGGCCATGCCGAGTTCGGCCGCGCCAAGCGGGTCGAGGCCAAGAAGGCCGCGGTCGCGGCACGGGGTGGCGACTACCCGGCGCTGGTCGAGCAGATCGGCGGCGTCATGGGGGATGCCTACTGGATCGCCGAGCCCGACGACGTGATCGCCAGGAACCTCGCCCAGCTCGTCGCCGCGGGCGAGGAGCCGCTGTCGATCTCGACCGAGTACTACCCGGCACGCGGCGCCACGCTGGTGACGGTGATCGCCTCCGACCACCCCGGCCTGTTCTATCGCATCGCCGGCGGCATCCACCTGGCGGGCGGCAACATCATCGATGCGCGCATTCACACCACCCGCACCGGACGCGCGGTCGACAACTTCCTGGTGCAGGATCCGCTCGGCCGTCCCTTCATGGAGGAGACCCAGCTCCAGCGGCTCGGCCTGTCGATCGAGAACGCGCTCGCCAACCGCATCCAGATCCTGCCCCAGCTCGTCGCCAGGCCCGACGCCCGGCCGCGCGCGGACGCCTTCGAGGTGCGCCCGCGCGTCCTGTTCGACAACAAGGGATCCAACCGCTTCACCGTGGTGGAGGTCAATTCGCGCGACCGGCCGGCGCTGCTCAACCGCCTGGCGCATGCCCTGTTCGAATCGAAGCTCATGGTCCATTCCGCCCACATCGCCACGTACGGCGAGCGCGCGGCGGACACCTTCTACGTCACCGACCTGCTGGGCGAGAAGCTGACCGCGCCGGCGCGGCTCAAGACGCTCGAGCGCCGCTTGCTCGAGGCTGCCAGCGAAGGCGCGACGGACGGGGTGGCGGCCTGATCCGCAGGCCTCCGGCGCGCCCGGGCAAGGCCTGCGGAGGACTCTTGCGGGGAACCCGGCGAGGCGCCATTTGTTGCACTGCAGCATCCCTCTCCCCGCCGCAGGATCCCACGTGAACGCTCCGCAGACCGAACCGCATTCCGTCCTCGTCCTGCAAGGGGGCGGCGCACTCGGCGCCTACCAGGCCGGGGTCTACGAGGCGCTGCACGAGGACGGCATCGCACCGCGCTGGGTGGCGGGCATCTCGATCGGCGCGATCAACGCGGCGCTGATCGCCGGCAACGCGCCCGCGGACCGCATCCCGGCGCTGCGCCGGTTCTGGCACATGGTCTCGCGCGAACTGCCCTATCGCCTCGACGAGCCGATCGGCTTCGCCCGGCGCGCCTTCAACGAGATCTCCGCGCAGTATGCCGCGACCTTCGGCGTGCCCGGCTTCTTCACGCCGCGCTTCCCCATGCCGCTGCCCGAGTGGCCCAACCGGCTCGGGCGCCTCAGCTACTACGACACCGCGCCGCTGCGCCAGACGCTGCTCGACCTCGTCGACTTCGACCGGCTCAACCGCGCCGAGATCCGGTTCAGCGTCGGAGCGGTCAACATGCTGAACGGCAACTTCGCCTACTTCGACAACACCGAGCGCACCATCGGGCCCGAGCACGTGATGGCCAGCGGCGCGCTGCCGCCGGGCTTTCCGCCGGTGGAGATCGACGGCGAATGGTACTGGGACGGCGGCCTCGTCTCCAACACGCCGCTGCAGTACGTGCTCGACAACCGCAGCTCGGAGGAGATGACCGTCTATCAGGTCGACCTGTTCTCCTCGCGCGGGATCGTGCCCGAGACGATGGCGGACATCGCCCAGCGCGAGAAGGACATTCGCTACTCCAGCCGCACCCGCCTCAACACCGACATGTCCAAGGCGCTGCAGAAGATGCGCGCGGCGGCACGCCGCCTCGCCCGCAAGCTGCCCGAGGAGCTCCGGGACGACCCCGACCTCGCCCGCCTGCTCGACTGCCAGCCGGCGGGCGCCGTGGCGGTGATGCACCTCATCAACCGCGCGCATGGCTACGAGACCAATTCGAAGGACTACGAGTTCTCGCGCATGACGGTGGACGAGCACTGGGGCTGCGGCAAGTACGACGCCGAGCACTCGCTGCGGCACCCCGATTGGGTCGGCCGCGACCTCAACCCCGACGAGATCGTCACCTTCGACCTGGCCGGCAACCGGCTGGAGCGGCCCCTTGCATCGCGGGCTACCGCTGGCATGAACCCGGAATGACGGACGAACGGGGCCGGAGCGGCCTTCGACACGGAGAACCAGCATGAAGCTCAAGGACAAGGTCTGCATCGTCACCGGCGCCGCCAGCGGCATCGGCAGGGCCATCGCCGATCGGTATGCCGGCGAAGGCGCCCGCGTGGTCATCGCCGACCTCAACCTGGACGCGGCGCAGAAGGCGGCGGACGCGATCGCCGCCGCGGGTGGCACCGCGATGGCGGTGGCGATGGACGTGACCAGCGAGGAGCAGGTCGAGGCCGGCGTCGCCAACGTCGTCGCGGCCTGGGGCACGGTCGACGTGCTGGTCTCCAACGCGGGCATCCAGATCGTCAACCCGGTGGAGAGCTTCGCCTACACCGACTGGAAGAAGATGCTGGCGATCCACCTCGACGGCGCCTTTCTGACCTCCAAGGCGGTGCTGCCGCACATGTACGCGCAAGGATCGGGCTCGGTGATCTTCATGGGCTCGGTCCATTCCAAGGAGGCCAGCCCGCTCAAGAGCGCCTACGTCACCGCCAAGCACGGCCTGCTCGGCCTCAGCCGCGTGATCGCCAAGGAAGGCGGCCGCAAGGGCGTGCGCACCAACGTCATCTGCCCCGGCTTCGTGCGCACCCCGCTGGTGGACAAGCAGATCCCCGAGCAGGCGAAGGAACTGAACATCACCGAGGAAGAGGTGGTGCAGCGCGTGATGCTCGGCCAGACCGTGGACGGGGAGTTCACCACCGTCGAGGACATCGCCGAGGTGGCGCTGTTCTTCGCCGCCTTCCCGACCAACGCGCTGACCGGCCAGTCGCTGGTCGCCAGCCACGGCTGGTTCATGGAGTGACCGCAGGGTCTCCCCGGCGCAGAACGCTCGCGGGGCTGATCCAGAGCGTGCGCGGGCGGCGGTGGGCGATCAGCCAGCCGCCGCCGTCGTGGACGAGGCGGTCGACGTAGAAGCCGTTGTGGTCGAGCCCCGCGGCGCTGGTGACCAGCCAGTAGGTGCGGGCCGTCGCCGCCTCCCGGCCGTCGAAGGCGACGCTGCAGGTGGTCAGGTGATGGCTCACGAAGCCCGGCGCCCCGCTCGCCGGCGGGGGAATCACCGAGGGCGCGCGCATCCAGTCGCGGATCGCCTCGCGCCCGGCAACCGCCCCGCCGTCGAGCGCAAGTATGCCGTCGGGCGCGTAGCAGGCGGCGTAGGCCTCCGCCTTGCGCGCGTCGCCCGCCTGGGTGCAGCGCGCCAGCAGCTGGCGGATCTCCGCCTCGGCCTGGACCTCGGCAGCGGTCACTTGAGCGTTTCGAGGTAGTCGATGATCGCCGCGCGCTTGCCCGGGTCCGACACCGGGAGCACCATCTTGGTGCCCGGCACCATCCTCGTCGGTCCCTTGAGCCAGGTGTCGAGCGAAGCGCGGTCCCAGGTGATGCCCGAGGCCTCGAGCGCGGGGCTGAAGGCGTAGCCTGGCACCTCGCCCGCCTTGGAGCCGACGATGCCGGCCAGCGTCGGCCCGATGCCGTTGCGGCCAGGCTCGGTCGCGTGGCACGAGCGGCAGATCGCGAAGGCCGGCGGCGGAGCGGCGGCCACCACGGGCTTGGGCGCTGCACTGCCCGGGGCGCCCGAGGCGGCGGCCTGGGCGGCGGCCGGGGCGAGCGCAGCCGGGGCAGGCACCTCGGACGTCGCAGTGGGGGTCGGGATCGGCGTGGCGGCGGGATCGACGCTGGCGGCCGGCTCGGGCGCAGGCGGGACCGCGGCCTCTGTACCGCCCGCCTGCGCTTGCGTCGCCGGCGCCGTGCTGGCGCTCTCCTCGGGCGCGTTGCCGCCGCAAGCCGCGAGCAGAGCGGCGAGGCCCGCCGCGAGCATGGTCGCCGTCTTCGTCATGGGCATCCTTCTCCTTGGTTGCGGACGTAATATACCGGCGCGGCCAGGAAAAGCGTCGAGGCGACGTGCAGATCCATGGACCGCCGGTGCGAAGGAAATCGCTTTCGTCGCTTGTCCCGACCGCCTATCGCCGCGCCCCATGCAGGAGAGCGCCCCCGTCCATCCCTTCCGCGCCGAACTGAGCGCCACGCTGCGGCTCGCCGGGCCGCTGGCGCTCGCCAACATGCTGCAGATGGCGGTCTTCGCGGTCGACGTGATCTTCGTCGCCCGGCTCGGGCAGGAATCGCTCGCCGCCTCCAGCCTGGCGGTCGCCATCGTCGCGGTGCTGATGATGGGCCTCAACGGCGTCACCGGCGCCGTCGCCCCGCTGATCGCGGCCGAGATCGGCCGTCGGCGCAACTCGGTGCGCGAGGTGCGCCGCTCGGCGCGCATGGCGCTGTGGCTGGCGGTGATCATCGGCGTAGCGGCGGTCGCGGTGTGCTTCACCGGCGAGGCCATCATGCTCGCGACGGGGCAGGACCCGCGCGTGGCGGAGATCTCCGGCGGCTTCATCCGCGTGCTCTCGCTCGCGCTCGTGCCCATGGCCGTCGCCAACGTGCTGCGTACCTTCGTCTCGGCGCTGGGCCGCCCGGTGTTCGCGACGATGATCACCGCGCTCGCCATTGCCGTCAACGCGCTGGGCAACTACGCGCTCGTCTTCGGCAACCTGGGGATGCCCGCGCTCGGCCTCAACGGTTCTGCGGTCGCCAGCACGATCACCGCCTGCGTCACTGTGCTCGCCTACGTCCTCGCGATCCAAAGCGACCGCGCCTTGCGCCGCTTCCACGTGTTCGGGCGCTGGTGGCGACCGGAATGGAGCCGCCTGCGGCAGATGCTCGCGCTCGGCCTGCCGATCGCCGCGACGCTCATCGCCGAGGGCGGCCTGTTCAGCGGCGCCGCCTTCCTGATGGGCCGCGTCGGCGAGGCGGAGCTGGCCGCGCATACGGTGGCGCTGCAGATCGCCGCCTTCGCCTTCCAGGTGCCCTTCGGCATCGGCCAGGCCGCGACGATCCGCGTCGGCTATCACTTCGGGGCGGCCGACAAGGCGGCGATCGGCCGCGCCGGCTGGGCCGCGATCGCCATCGGCATGGCCTTCGTGTGCCTTTCGGCGCTGGCGATGCTGGTCTTCCCGCGCACGATCCTGTCCGCGTACATCGACGTGTCGGCGCCCGCCAACGCCGGGCTCGTCGCGCTGGCGCTGCAGTACCTCTTCGTCGCCGCGGTGTTCCAGCTGACGGACGGGCTCCAGGCCATCGCCGCCGGAGTCCTGCGCGGGGTGCAGGACACACGCGTGCCGGCGGTGATCGCCATCGTCGGCTACTGGCTGGCCGGCTTTGCCACCTCGGTCGCGCTGGGCCTGTTCACCCCGCTGCGCGGCGTGGGCGTCTGGATCGGCCTTGCCGTGGGGCTGACCGTCGCGGCGGCGCTGCTGCTCGCCCGCTGGCACTGGCGGGGACGCTTCGGCCTGCTGCCGCAGGCGCCGCGGCCGGTTTCCGCACCCGTGATCCACGCCGTCATCGCCTAGTCATCCGCCGCGCGCACCATTTCGCCGCGAAGCTGAACCGCGCCTAAATTTTTCTGCCACACGCGCTTGACGGCTTTTCAGCAGCGGACCATATCCCGCCGCGTTGGCACTCTCATGGCCAGAGTGCCAACCCCAGTTTTCAGTTCGTTGGATTTGAGGGAGACACCCAATGACTTTCCGCCCGCTGCACGACCGTGTTCTCGTGCGCCGCGTCGAGGCCGAGGAAAAGACGGCCGGCGGCATCATCATCCCTGACAGCGCCAAGGAAAAGCCCGCCGAAGGCGAGATCGTCTCGGTCGGCACCGGCACCCGCGCCGAGAACGGCACCGTGACCCCGCTCGACGTCAAGGTCGGCGATCGCGTGCTGTTCGGCAAGTGGTCGGGCACCGAGGTCAAGGTCGGCGGCGAAGACCTGCTGATCATGAAGGAATCCGACATCCTGGGCGTGATCGGCTGAGCCGAACCCCGGAATCCGGAACCACACTCTGATTTACTGAAGGAATTTCGAAATGGCAGCCAAGGACGTACGCTTTTCGCGTGACGCTCGCGAGCGCATCCTCGCCGGTGTCGACACCCTCGCCAACGCCGTCAAGGTGACCCTGGGCCCCAAGGGCCGCAACGTCGTGATCGAGAAGAGCTTCGGCGCTCCCCGCATCACCAAGGACGGCGTCTCGGTCGCCAAGGAAATCGAACTCAAGGACAAGTTCGAGAACATGGGCGCGCAGATGCTGCGCGAAGTGGCCTCGAAGGCCAACGACAAGGCCGGTGACGGCACCACCACCGCGACCGTCCTCGCCCAGGCGATCGTCCGCGAGGGCATGAAGTCGGTCGCCGCCGGCACCAACCCGATGGACCTCAAGCGCGGCATCGACCTCGCGGTCACCAAGGTCGTCGAGAACCTCAAGGGCCGCTCGACCCCGGTCGCCGGTTCCTCGGAGATCGCCCAGGTCGGCATCATCTCGGCCAATGGCGACATCGAAGTCGGCCAGAAGATTGCCGAAGCGATGGAGAAGGTCGGCAAGGAAGGCGTCATCACCGTCGAGGAGGCCAAGGGTCTCGAGTTCGAGCTGGACGTCGTCGAGGGCATGCAGTTCGACCGCGGCTACCTCTCGCCCTACTTCGTGACCAACCCCGAGAAGATGACGGTCGAGCTCGACAGCCCCTACATCCTCATCCACGAGAAGAAGCTCTCGAACCTGCAGTCGCTGCTGCCGATCCTCGAGGCCGTGGTGCAGTCGGGCCGTCCGCTCCTCATCATCGCCGAGGACATCGAGGGCGAGGCGCTGGCCACGCTCGTCGTGAACAAGCTGCGCGGCGGCCTCAAGGTCGCGGCCGTCAAGGCTCCCGGCTTCGGCGACCGTCGCAAGGCCATGCTGGGCGACATCGCCACGCTGACCGCCGGCGAGATGATCTCGGAAGACCTCGGCATCAAGCTCGAGAACGTGACCGTGGGCATGCTCGGCCAGGCCAAGAAGGTCACCATCGACAAGGACAACACCACCATCGTCGACGGCGCCGGCTCGGCTGACGAGATCAAGGCTCGCGTCGAGCAGATCCGCGCCCAGATCGAAGTCACCACCAGCGACTACGACCGCGAAAAGCTCCAGGAGCGCCTCGCCAAGCTGGCGGGCGGCGTGGCCGTCATCAAGGTCGGCGGTGCGACCGAAGTCGAGGTGAAGGAGCGCAAGGACCGCGTCGACGACGCTCTCCACGCCACCCGCGCCGCGGTTGAGGAAGGCATCGTCCCCGGCGGCGGCACCGCGCTGCTCTACGCGACCAAGGCTCTCGAGGGCCTCTCGGGCGTGAACGAGGACCAGACCCGCGGCATCGACATCGTCCGCAAGGCGATCACCGCGCCGCTCAAGCAGATCGCCGAGAACGCCGGCAACGACGGCGCCGTCGTGGCGGGCAAGCTGCTCGACCAGTCGGACGAGAACCTCGGCTTCAACGCCTCGACCGACGTCTACGAGAACCTCAAGGCCGCCGGCGTCATCGACCCGACCAAGGTCGTGCGCACCGCGCTGCAGGATGCGGCTTCGGTCGCCGGCCTGCTGATCACCACCGAAGCGGCGATCAGCGAGCGTCCGGACGACAAGCCGGCGATGCCCGCCATGCCCGGCGGCATGGGCGGCATGGGTGACATGGGCTTCTAAGCAGCCCGCCATCCAGGCATTTTCGGAAAGGCCGGGGGAGCGATCCCCCGGCCTTTTCCGTGTGCGCGGCCCTTGCGCTTCTTCCGCAATTTCCGTTCATCGGAGTGAAAGGAAGCTGCGCACTTGGGGAATCACCGCAAGCCCAAGACGGTTCGTCGCTGGACTCTGGCGTTTCGTCGATCTGCCGTTAACCGTTTGGGAACATGGACGAAGCTAGGGTGTGGGCTGCATGACCGGGGCAGACCGACTGTTCGCACGGTGCCGAAAGGGCGCCGGACGCTTTCTCGCTGTGGTGACGATGATCGCTGCCGCCGCACTGCCGCACGGCGCATGGGCGGACCAGATCGATCCGCCGGGCCGCGCGACCGAGCAGGTGGTGGAAGTCCAGAACAGCTTCGATGACCTGTTCGGCACCGAACTGCGGGGCCCCCGCAAGTACGCTTCGCCGCTCGGCCAGCAGCTCGCCGCCGTGGCCAATGCCGCGCAGGGACGCATCGGCGTGGCCGCGATGGACCTGACCACCGGCCGCATGGTGGACGTGCTGGGCGACCAGCGCTTCCCGATGGCGAGCACCAGCAAGATCGCGATCGCGGCGACGTTCCTCGAAGGGGTCGACAAGGGCAAGTGGAGCCTGTCCAGCGAGTTCCCGCTGATGGTCCCGGTCGCCTCCCGCCCGTTTTCCAGCGCGGTGGCCCCCGTGCGTCCCGGTGAGTACATGACCGCCCAGCGCCTGATCGAACTGATGATCACGCGCTCCAACAATTATGCCACCGATGCCCTGCTCAAGGTCGTGGGCGGCCCCAAGGCGGTGAACGCCTGGATCGAGCGCGCGGGCGTCGACGACTGGCACATCGACCGCGACATCGCCACGCTGGTGCGCGACGACGGCGCCATCGACCCGGCCCGGGTGGTCGACAAGCGCGACAGCGCCACGCCCAAGGCCATGGTCACGCTGCTCGCCGGCATCTACCAGGGCAAGTGGCTCAGCCCCTCCAGCCGCAAGGTGCTGCTGGGCGCGATGAGCCGCTGCATCACGGGCAAGCGGCGCATCCCGGCCGGGCTGCCGGCCGGCGTGCAGGTCTCGCACAAGACCGGCTCGCTCAACAACACCTCCAGCGACGTCGGCATCATCGAGACCCCGGACGGCCGTGTCTTCGCGATCGCCATCTACGTGACCGGCCAGGGCGGCCGGCCGGGTCGCGAAGCGCGCATCGCCAGCATCGCACGCACGATCTACAACGGCTACCTCAGCGAAGGCCCCACGCGCACCGCCTCACGCTGAGCGGCTCGCGCCGGGCCGCCTCACGCTGAACCGGACCGCTCGGCACAAAAAAAGGGGGCCGCGGCCCCCTTTTTCCATTTGCCGACCCGCGTCGATCAGTTCGTGTGCGGGTTGCCGTCCGTGTGGTCGTCGAGTTCCTTGGCGACGTCGTTCGCAGCCTTCTCGGCGTCGGCGGCGATGTCGTCGGTCGTCTTCTCGGCGTCCGCAGCTGCGTCCTTGGCGGCGTCGGCGGTGTCGTTGGCGGCTTCCGAAGCCTTGTCGCCGGCGTTGCCCAGCGCGTCGCCGACGTCGGAAGCGGCAGCCTCGATGTCATTGCCGGCAGCCGAGGCCGCGGCCTCGGTGGCATCCTGGGTCTGCTCCGAGCAGGCGCCCAGCGACATGGCCGCCAGGCTGGCGGCGGCGGCGAAAACGATCTTGCGCATTGTGCTTCAATCCCTCTTCTTCTGCGAATTACCCCGTCGGCGTGGTCGCCGCGTGGGCCTCCTTGAGCGGGCCCGGAGGCCTGGGTACGGGGCCGCGTGCGGCGTAGCAAGCGCCCGGCTGAAACTCCTGCGGAGATGCACGGTTCCTGCACAGCCACAAATGACTGATGCTGACGACCGACGCCCACGCTGCTACGGGTTCGCCCATGGAGTCCAAGCAGCACCTCTACCTCGTCGACGGTTCGGCCTACATCTTCCGTGCCTATCACCGGCTGCCGCCGCTCACGAACCCGGAGGGCACGCCCGTGGGGGCCGTCTACGGCTACACGACGATGCTGTGGAAGCTGGCGGAGGACCTCAACAAGGCCGACGGGCCAACGCACCTTGCCGTCATCCTCGATGCCGGCGCGGTCTCCTTCCGCAACGACCTCTATGACCAGTACAAGGCCAATCGCCCGCCGCCGCCCGAGGATCTCGTCCCGCAGTTCCCGCTGATCCGCGACGCGACGCGCGCCTTCTCGCTGCCCTGTATCGAGGAGCAGGGATTCGAGGCGGACGACCTGATCGCCTCCTACGCGCGCGAGGCCACCCGCCGCGGCTGGGACGTCACGATCGTCTCCTCCGACAAGGACCTCATGCAGCTCGTCGGCAAGTGCGCGCAGCCCCACGACGGGGTGGAAGGCGGCTGCATCGACATGCTCGACACGATGAAGAACCAGCGCATCGACGTGCCCGAGGTGATCGAGAAGTTCGGCGTGCCGCCCGAAAAGGTGGGCGACGTGCTCGCGCTGATGGGCGATTCGGTCGACAACGTGCCGGGCGTGTTCGGCGTCGGCCCCAAGACCGCCAGCAAGCTGATCCAGGACTACGGCGACCTCGAGAGCGCGCTCGCCGCGGCGCCGGAGATGAAGAAGTCCAAGCTGCAGGAACGGCTGATCGAGCAGGCCGAGCAGGCGCGCCTGTCCAAGGTGCTGGTCACGCTCAAGGAAGATTGCTCGCTGCCGATGCCGCTCGACGCCTTCAAGCTCGAGGCCATCCCGCCCGAGCCGCTGGCCGCGTTCCTCGGCCGTCACGGGTTCACCAGCCTGCTCAAGCGCCTCGACCTGGGCACCGGCAGCCCCGAGCGGGCGACGCAGCTGCACCCCGCCAAGGCGGTCACCACGGGCACCAAGGCCCCCGAGGGCGCCGCCCGGCAGTCGCTGCCCGAATGGCCCGCGATCGACCGCAACGCCTACGCATGCGTGACCGAGGAGGCGCAGCTCGACAGCTGGATCGCCCGCGCGGCGCAGGCGCGGCTCGTCGCCATCGACACCGAGACCTCGATGCTCGACGCCATGCGCGCCGACCTGGCCGGGATCAGCCTGGCGGTCGGCCCGAACGAGGCCTGCTACATCCCGCTCGGCCACGGCGGTTCGGACATGTTCGCCGAGAAGCCGCAGCAGGTGCCCCTCGAGGAGGCGCTGCGCCGCCTCAAGCCGCTGCTGGAAAGCGACGCGGTGCTGAAGGTGGGGCAGAACATCAAGTACGACCTCAATATCCTGGCCCGCCACGGGATCGCCGTGGCCCCCATCGACGATACCATGATCGTCAGCTTCTGCCTCGATGCGGGGCGCTCGCTAGACGGGATCGGCGGCGGCCACGGCATGGACGAGCTCGCGCAGCGGCACCTCGGCCACACGACGCTGACCTTCAAGGACATCTGCGGCACCGGCAAGAAGGCGATTCCCTTCGGCGAAGTGCCGCTCGACCGCGCCACCCAGTACGCGGCCGAGGACGCGGACGTCACCTGGCGCCTCCACACCCAGCTGCGTCCGCGGCTCTCCTACGAAGGCGGAACCCGCATCTACGAGCGCGTGGACCGCCCGCTGATCCCGGTCGTGGCGCAGATGGAGCGGCACGGCGTGAAAGTCGACCGCGAACGGCTGGCGGGCCTGTCCAGCCAGTTTGCCGAAGCGATCCGCGCGCTGGAGTGCGAGATCTTCGACCTGTGCGGCCAGGAATTCACCATCGGCAGTCCCAAGCAGCTGGGGGACATCCTGTTCGACAAACTCGGCTACAAGGGCGGCCGCAAGGGCAAGAGCGGGCAGTACTCCACCGACCAGGCGATCCTGGAAGGCTTGGCCACCCAAGGCGCCGAGGTCGCCACCAAGGTGCTGGAGTGGCGCCAGCTGTCCAAGCTGCGCTCCACCTATACCGAGGCACTGCAGGCGGCGATCAACCCGGCGACCGGCCGCGTCCACACCAGCTACAGCCTGGTCGGCGCCCAGACCGGGCGGCTGTCGTCCACCGATCCGAACCTCCAGAACATCCCGATCCGGACCGAGATCGGCCGCCAGATCCGTGACTGCTTCGTGGCCGAGCCGGGGCATGTCCTGCTCGCCGCCGACTACTCGCAGATCGAGCTGCGCCTGGCGGCCCACATGGCCGACGTGCCGAGCCTCAAGGACGCCTTCGCCGCGGGCGAGGACATCCACGCGCGCACGGCGATGGAGATGTTCGGCACCGTCGATCGCGATACCCGCGGCCGCGCGAAGACGATCAACTTCGCGATCCTCTACGGCATCTCGCGCTGGGGACTCGGCGGCCGCCTCGGTGTCGGCGCCGACGAGGCGCAGGCGATGATCGACCGCTACTTCGAGCGCTTCCCGGGCATCCAGCGCTACATCCACGAAACTCTGGAGAGCGTGCGCGCCAAGGGCTATTCGGAGACCCTGTTCGGTCGCAAGACCTGGTTCCCGCGCATCAACTCCAAGAACCAGGCCGAACGCCAGGGCTCGGAGCGGGCCGCGATCAACGCGCCGATCCAGGGGACGAGCGCCGACATCATCAAGCGCGCCATGGTCCGCATGGGACCGGCCCTCGCCGATGCCGGCCTGCCTCACGTGCGCATGTTGCTCCAGGTGCACGACGAACTGGTGTTCGAACTGCCCGAGGGCGACGTCGCCGCCGCATCGCCGGTGATCGAGCGGGTCATGGCCGAGGCGGCGCTGCCGGCCGTGGCGCTGGATGTTCCGCTGGGGATCGAGATCGGTTCCGGGCCGAGCTGGGGCGCCGCGCACTAAGTGTGAGCTGCCGGCCGCCACGCTGAACACGCGACCAAAGGGCGGCACGGTGAGACACGCCGCGCAACTGCTGCGCTGCAGCATCGTTTCACGCCCATGATCGACTTCATCGAACGCCACATCACGGGCCTGCCCGACTGGGCGGAGCAGCCGGTGCTCGCGATCCTGGCCGCGGTGCTCGGCATCGTCATCGCGCTGCTCGTCCACGGCGCGCTGTTCCGCGTGCTGAACCGCGTGGCGCATCGCAGCACCAGCGAGGCGGACGATCTTGTCGTCAGCCGTCTCTACCGGCCCACCCGCTGGGCCTTCGTCGCGATGGGCGTGGTGCTGGCCGCGCGCGAAACCGAGGCGCTGGAATCGGTGTGGGAGCGCTTCGCGCCGTTCGTCATGCCGCTGCTGATCGGCTGGGTCGCGATCGCCATCCTGCATGCCTTCGTCGAAGCGATGATCGTGCGCGCCGACATCACCGTCGAGAACAACCGCAACGCGCGCCGCCGCCGCACCAGGCTGTCCATCTTCAGCCGCATCGGCACGTTCCTGATCGTGTTCCTGACGGTTGCCGGCATGCTCGCCTCGATCCCCGGCGTGCGCGAGATCGGCGTCACGCTGATGGCCTCGGCCGGTCTTGCCGCGCTGGCGGTGGGCGCCGCGGCGCAGCCCGCGCTCAAGGCGCTGATCGCCGGCTTCCAGATGGCGATCACCGAGCCGATCAGCATCGACGACGTCGTCATCCTCGACGGCGAATGGGGCCGCATCGAGGACATCCGCACGACCTACGTGGTCGTGCGCCTGTGGGACGACCGGCGGCTGGTGGTGCCCTCCAGCCGCTTCCTGGAGGACACCTTCCAGAACTGGACCAAGACCACCTCGCAGCTACTGGGCACCGTGTTCCTCTACCTCGACCACGCCGTCGACATCGCGCCGATACGCGAGGAGTACACGCGCCAGATCACCGCCCATCGCCTGTGGGACAAGCGCGCGCAGATCCTGCAGGTGACGGACTGCCGCGACCAGACGCTGGAGGTGCGCCTCCTGATGAGCGCCCGGGACGGGCCCACCCTGTTCGACCTGCGCTGCGAGATCCGCGAAGGCATGATGGAATGGATCCGCCGCGAGATGCCGGAAGCGCTCGCCCGCCAGCGCGTGCTTCCGACCGCGCCGATCGAACTCGCCGCCACGCCGTCGATGATGGAGGCGTTCGCCGGGGGGAAGGGCCTGCCGGACGTCCCCGACGGCAAGGCCGCCTCGGGGCACCAGACCCACTGAACGGGCCGCCGGGCCGATGCCCGCGTGGAGAGGCCGGGCGGCGGATTGCCGCCCGGCCTCTCGTCACGCCACCATCCCGTGTCAGCCGCCGTGCTTGCGCTCGCGGGTGCTTTCCACCATGCCAGGGGCGATGAAGCCGATGGGGGAGATTTCCATCGCGCGCTTCTTGAGCTCGCCCTTCATCCGCTCGTACTCCGCCTCCATGTCCTCGGTCACGGTAGCGCGGCTGTCCTCGAGTGCGTCCTCGAAGTCCTCGCGCGTGACCGCGGCGACGTCGGCTCCGCGCTTGCGGATGGCGATGAGGCCGGCGCGGCGCACGACATCTTCCAGGTCGGCGCCGGTGAAGCGTTCGGTGCGATCGGCGATGCTGCTGAGCGAGACGTCCTCGGCCAGCGGCATTTTGGCCGTGTGGATGCCCAGGATGTGCTCGCGGCCGGCGGCATCGGGCGTGCCCACGTAGACCAGTTCGTCGAAGCGGCCGGGGCGCAGGAGCGCGGGATCGACCAGCGCCGGCCGGTTGGTGGCACCGACGAGGACGACCGACTGCAGTTCCTCCATCCCGTCCATCTCGGCCAGAATCGTATTCACCACGCGCGCGGTGACCTGCGGCTCGCCCATCGACCCGCCCATGCCGCGCGCGGGCACCAGGCTGTCGATCTCGTCGATGAAGATGACGCAGGGCGCGACCTGGCGGGCGCGGGCGAACAGGCGGGCGATCTGCTGCTCGCTCTCGCCGTACCACTTGCTGAGGAGGTCGGACGACTTGATCGAGATGAAGTTCGCCTCGGCCTCCTTCGCCACGGCCTTGGCGAGCAGGGTCTTGCCGGTGCCGGGCGGGCCGTAGAGCAGGAAGCCCTTGGCCGGCCGGATGCCCAGCTTGTGGAACGCCTCGGGGGTCTTGAGCGGCAGCTCGATGCCTTCCTTGAGCTTCATCTGCGCCTCGTCGAGGCCGCCGATGTCGCTCCAGCCGATGTTCGGGACCTGCACCATGACCTCGCGCATGGCGGAGGGCTGGACGCGCTTGAGGGCCGCAAGGAAGTCCTCGCGGATCACCTGGAGGTTGTCGAGCACCTCGGCGGGGATGGTCCGCGCCTCCAGGTCGAGCTTGGGCATGATCCGGCGCACCGCCTCGATCGCCGCCTCGCGGGCGAGAGCCGCGAGGTCGGCGCCCACGAAGCCGTGGGTGGTGCGGGCCAGCTCGCGCAAGTCCACCTTGTCGCCCAGCGGCATGCCGCGGGTGTGGATGCCCAGGATCTCGCGGCGCCCGCTTTCGTCCGGCACGCCGATGACGATCTCGCGGTCGAAGCGGCCGGGCCGACGCAGCGCCTCGTCGATGGCATCGGGCCGGTTGGTGGCGGCGATGACGACGACATGCGCGCGGCTGTTGAGGCCGTCCATCAGCGTGAGCAGCTGGGCGACGAGGCGCTTTTCCGCCTCGCCGTGGACCTGGCTGCGCTTGGGCGCGATCGAGTCGATCTCGTCGATGAAGACGATGGCCGGGGCGGACTTGGTCGCCTCCTCGAACACCTCGCGCAGGTGCTTCTCGCTCTCGCCATAGCCCGAGCCCATGATCTCGGGCCCGTTGATCGAGAAGAAGCTGGCCTCGCTCTCGTTGGCGACGGCTTGCGCCAGGCGGGTCTTGCCGGTTCCCGGCGGGCCGTGGAGCAGCACGCCCTTGGGCGGCGCCACGCCGAGGCGGGTGAACAGCTCGGGATAGCGCAGCGGCAGTTCCACCATCTCGCGCAGCTGGCGGATGGTGTCGCCCATCCCGCCGACGTCGTCGTAGTTGACGTCGCCGCGGGCGTCGTGCGCCTCCTCGAAGGTCTCGCGCAGTTCCACCTCGGTGTTCTCGTCGATGTGGACGATGCCGCGCGGTGTGGTGGAGACGACGTTGAGGCGGATCTGCGTCAGGGCGTAGGCCGGCGCGTTGAACATGCGGCGCAGCTGCGGCGGGATGTCCGCGACCTGCTGCTGGCCGGTGGTGGCGACGAGATCGCCCTGCACCATCGGACGGCCGAAGAAGTTGCGCTTGAGCGCTGCCGAGGGCCCTTGCAGGCGCATGTCCTTCTGCGCCGGCGCGAAGACGACGCGCTGGGCGGCGCGGGACTCGGCCTTGCGCACCACCACATGGTCGCCCGAACCGACCTCGGCGTTGCCGCGCTGGAGCCCGTCGAGGCGGATCACCTGCAGGCTTTCGTCCTCGTCGTAGGCGAGCACGGCGCGCGCGACGGTCACGGCCTTGCCGGTGATCTCCAGCACGTCGCCTTCCATCGCGCCGATCTCGGACAGGGCGGCGCGCGAGAGGCGGGCGATGCCCTGGCCGCTCTCTTCCTGACGGGCGGCCGCGACCTGCAGCCTGACCGTGCGCTCGTCTGTCCTGGTGTCCGTATCCGCCATTGCGCTTCCCTTCTTCGATCCCGGTGCCGATGATCGAGCCGGAGGACGGCGGCGCGATCGGACGGCGAAGGTGGAGCTAGGTATCGCCGCCCTGGATTTCAAACCGGCCGCGAGAGGCGGCATGGGGCGAACCCGCGCCGGGGTTCGGGGTTCCCGTCGCGGCCGCGGGCGTGCTGCATGTTGGCAGGAAGCGGGTGCCGAAACGGAAGGCTCCGCGGATTACCCGGACAAGAAAAAAAGGCCCGATCGAAACCGACCGGGCCGTGGAAGTTTTGGGAGAGGATGCCTGAAAGGCACTGTCTGTATGCTCCGAACCGCGCTTTTGTGCAAGTGCGAAATCGTTCCAGCGGTTGCATAGGACGCACGTTTAGTTGCATAATCCTGCATGTTATCGCTAGGCGAACAGCAGGAATGGCAGAAACGCTAGGATCGGCATACGCGTACAGGACCCTCTGGCCGCGGCGACCGAAGCTTGGGAAGCGCCGCCACGGCGATGGCTGCAAACGCTTGCCTGCTGCGCCGCGCCATTTACTTGCCTGGGTGAGCATCCGGGGGGCAGCGACTCGCTGCGCGGCCCAGATGCCCGGTCCAACCCGCCAAGAGTCCGTCATGACGGTCTCGCAATGATTCAACCGCTCCGCGATCCGGGTCCCACGCGAAAAGGGCGGCCCCTTGCGGAGCCGCCCTTCCCTGATCTGTCCGGCAGAACCGGAAAGAAGATTACTTGAGCTCGACGGTGCCGCCGGCTTCCTCGATCTTCTTCTTGATGTCTTCGGCTTCCGCCTTGTTGACACCTTCCTTGACGGCCTTCGGAGCGCCTTCGACGAGAGCCTTGGCTTCAGCGAGGCCCAGGCCGGTGATGGCGCGGACTTCCTTGATGACCTGGATCTTCTTGCCACCGTCGCCGGTGAGGATCACGTCGAATTCGGTCTTCTCTTCGGCGGCCGGAGCGTCGCCACCAGCGCCGGCGGGCGCGGCAACGGCGACAGCGGCGGCGGCGGAAACGCCCCACGCCTCTTCGAGGGCCTTGGCGAGGTCAGCCGCCTCGAGGACGGTCAGCTGCGACAGTTCTTCAACAAGCTTGGCGATATCGGCCATGTTACTTCACTCCTGATCTGTGGTCCGGGGCCGCCTCATGCGAACCGCCGGAATAAATCGTTAGAAACGCAATGCTTTCGCTTGCGGCTCAGGCAGCGTCCTTTTCGGCGTAGGCAGCGAAGACGCGCGCCAGCTTGGCCGCCGGAGCGGTCGAGAGCTGGGCGATCTTGGTCGCCGGAGCCTGGACGAGGCCGATGAGCTTGGCGCGCAGTTCGTCGAGCGAGGGCATCGAGGCCAGAGCCTTGACGCCTTCGGGGGTCAGAACCTGCGAGCCCATCGCGCCGCCGACGATCTCGATCTTGTCGGTCGTCTTGGCGAAGTCGACGACGGCCTTGGCGGCTGCGACGGGGTCCACCGAAGTGGCGATGGCCGTCGGGCCGGTCAGGAAGTCGCCGATACCGACGTAGTCGGTGTCCGCGATGGCAAGCTTGGCAAGACGGTTCTTCGCAACCTTGTAGGTCGCGCCCGCATCACGCATCTTTCCGCGCAGGGCGGTGGACTGGGCCACCGTCATGCCGAGGTTGCGGGTGATGACCACCGCGCCGGCCTCGGAGAAGACCGCGTTGAGCTGGGCGACCGATTCGGCTTTCTGCGAACGATCCATGCCTTACTCCTTCACAATGGCCGCGAAAGGCGAACCCCTCGCAGCCGGCTACGTAGTCCAGGGCGCGCGAGGCGCCCCGGGCGAGTCCGTTCGAAGGGGAAGGAGTCCTCGTGCCGAAGCACGAGCATGGCACCACGCTCGAAAGAGCGGCAGGGCCGGGAGATATCCTGTTCCCCGTCTAGGCTGCGAATTAAGAGGGGAACCCTCAGCAGCGGTCTCGGACGGATGAACGACGGAGAATCACCCCGCCGGTCGGAGCGGGCCAATGGCCGAGAAGGGCGGGAAAGTCAAGCGGAGCGCCATTCCACCCGGCTACGGGCGATCACCGCCACGATCGCCACCACCGCCATCGCCGGCAACGCCGCTTCCCCCTATCGCTCCCGTCGCGACAACAACCGCCGCGGTGCCTAGGGCGCGTGGACAAATTCAGACAGTCCGGTCACGCCCCTTAGCGGACATGTTGCGTTGAGGCGATCCACATGGCACGCTTGCGTTATGACGGATATTTCAGCGACAGGCGTTTTCGTATGTCTTGCGGCTTCAACGCTGTTTGCAAGGTTCTTGCCGCGTGGGTCGTTGGCACAGCGCATAGTGCCGTTGATGCTTGTTGTTCCTGCCGGTTTCTTTGCGTTTCGCAGCATCGAGATGTCAATTCCGTCTTCATGGAACACGGCGATTATGACCCTCGCTCTTCTGACGATAGGTATCGACGGACTTCTCAAGCTTAGAGGTTCGGATCGGGGCTTCGAGCGCACTAATTCCGTTCGCTGACCCTCAGCAACATCGGCAACTAGCCACCCGTTGCTGCCATTTAGCAGACGTCGAATTTGTCCACGCCGCCTAGCACGACGCGGCGCCCGGGCCCCCACAGCACCCGAGGGCCCGCGGGTCCGGTTCAGCGCTCTTCGTAGCCCAGCAGATCGCCGGGCTGGCAATCGAGTTCGCGGCAGATGGCCTCCAGCGTGGAGAAGCGGATCGCCTTGGCCTTCCCCGTCTTGAGGATCGAGAGATTGGCGAGCGTGATGCCGATCCGCTCGGCCAGTTCGGTCAGCGTCATGCGCCGCGCGTGCAGGAGGTCATCGAGGCGCACGACGATACTGGTTCCTTCGGTCTCCTCCCCCATCACACCATGCCCTCGAGGTCGGCGCGCATCTGTGCGCCCTTGCGGAAGACCCGGGCGAGGATGAACAGGATCACCGCGAGCAGCACGCCGCTGAGCGAAAAGCCCACCTCGAGGTCGGAATGGACATTGGGGAAGCTGCGCGCGATCAGGATTCCGAGGCCGCCGATGGGGTAAGTCAGCGCCTCTATCGCGATCGTCAGCCATGCCATGGCCGCCAGGCGGGTGGCGTTGACCGGGACGAAGGGATCGCCCTCTCCCACCGAATCGATGATCCGCAGCAGGTGCCGCAGGAACAGGAAGGCGAGCGCCGCCGCCACCGCGACGAGCAGCATCACGCCGCCGATCGCCAGAAACGTGCCGGTCGTGGCGCCTTCGAGGTCGGCCGAGACATCATCCAGGATGGAAAAGCGACCGAAGATCATGAAGGGTGCGGTGACCAGCATGACGGCGCCCACCAGGCCGCACAGCCCCATGGCCAGGAACAGGACGACGCGGGCGAACGCGAGAAGCGGATCGCGGGCGATGGAGCGCATGGGCCCGCCCCTCACATCAGCACCGGCGCATGCGCGACCACCAGGACCACCCCCGGAGCGGAGGGTGGCGCCGGCCGCAGGGGCGCGGGCACGCCGGCAGGCAGGATGGGGAGCAGGACCAGCGCCATCAGCATAAGGGCGCCAGCCGTGGGGTGCAGCCGTGGAATGGGGAAGAAGAGCCGAGGCATTTGTCGATCTCCGATATGCGTCATATCGAAAATCAATAAGCGCGATCCGCCTTATCGTCAATCGATAATATCGAAATTCGATATGCGGCTGCGTGGAAAGCAGAAAGAAGGGGCGGCTCCGGATGGAGCCGCCCCTCGTGCCGGGCGTGACGGCCGGCAGTTCAGGCGTCGACCAGATCGGGGCGCGCTGGGCTCGAGGCGGTCTCCGTTCCGGGTTGCTTGGACGACCTGTAGGTGCGGAAGTCGAAGGAGGAGGCCCGCTCGGCCGCGGCCTGTTCCCGATGCTCGCGATGCTGGAGCTGGATGCGCGCACGACGCAGGCGACCCTTGCGCGAGGTGAACGGATTGCCCTCGTCGGGCGTGGCTGCGACCATGCGGTCGAGAATGGACTGGCGCTCTTGCGCCGTGCGCGGGAGCGGCGACGCTGCGAGCATGGCCGTCGCACCGGCCCCGACCGGAGCGGCCGCGCGGACCGGGGGCTCGACCACGGCCGGTTCCGCCACCCCGGGCTGGGCCGCTGCCACCGCCCGGGCTGGGGCAGGCACCGGCTCCGCCGCACTCATCGGCGGCAGCGGCTCGGGCGCATCGTCGAGGTCTCCGGCTACCGGGCTGCGACGGCGCCGCATCATGGCTGCAATGCCGACGCCGGCGATGCCGAGCGCGGCAAGGATGCCGGCGATCTCGGCGAGCGGCAGTTTCCGGCCGCGATCAGCGTCTTCGGCTCGGGCCGGAGCACGCGCGGCGGGGGCAGGCGCGGTGCTGTCACCGGCCGGGGATGCTACGGCGCGTGGCACCCCGCCCTGCGCCAGCGCGCCGTCTGCCGCTGTGCCGTTCTGCCGAGCCGTGGGCACCGTGGGCTGCGCGTCACTCGCCTCGACGGCGACAGGCTGCGCCAGGCGGGTCCGAGTCGGGGGCGTCGAGGCGGTGCGGCTCGTAACCTGGGCGGGAACGGTCTGCGACCGCGCCCCCTCCCCGGCGGCGGGAGCCGGCTCGGGCACGACGACCGGGGCGGCCGCCGACGGCGTGGTGCCAGCCGTCGTGGTCGCATCGGGCGCGGCGGTCGGCGCCGTTGCTGCCGGGGGGAGGACGAGGGTCGGCGTGATGGGCGTGGCTGGCGGCGCCGCGTCGATTACGGGGGCGGGTGCTGCGGGCGCGGGAGGCTGCACCTCCTGCGCCATGGCGGGAACGGAGGACAGCGCGAGGACGGCGGCAATCGCCGTCAGGCTGTGGGGCGAGCGGGCGTAAGAATTGTTGTCCATGCAATCGTAAATGCAGTATTTGTAGTAAAGTGCTTCGCATCCGGCGAATACAAGACCAGACGAACTTCTTGTTGCGACGAGTTGATGATCTCTGGTTCTCCGCATCTTAGCCGCGGCGTTCTTGACATTTACGGCAGATTAACGGAATGGCGCATCTCCGCTGATGTCCATCCCGCTCGCAGGGAGAGTCTTCGCGGCCCACGACACCCATTTGACAGCACCCCGTCTGCCTCCTATATGGGCAGTCTGCTCGATCGCTTCGAGCAAGGCGGGTCCATGCGCGGGGACACGCCCGGGAAGGAAGCGATCGGGATTTCATCCGACGTGGAAGGCTGCAGGCCGCAAGGTGTTCCCAAATCCGGGAATGCGCGCGCCAGGCGGCCTTTTCTGCGTTTCGGATAGCCTGCCCCGGCAGGCGCACGATCTCGCGAAGACGACATTTTCTAGGCCGATCCACCAGCGAATCGGCCCCCTGAAGCGAAGAGGCAAGACCAGCTCATGGCCACCAAGCCCATCGACACTGCGGTACGCTCCGCCAAGAAGCGCATCCGCAAGATCTTCGGCGACATTCACGAAGTCGTCCAGATGCCCAACCTGATCGAGGTCCAGCGCGAAAGCTACGAGCAGTTCCTGCGCTCCGATCCGGCGACCGGCTACGTCTCGGGCCTGGAGAAGACCCTGCGCTCGGTGTTCCCGATCCGCGACTTCGCGGGCACCAGCGAGCTGGACTTCGTCCACTACGAGCTGGAAGACCCCAAGTACGACGTGACCGAGTGCCGCCAGCGCGGCATCACCTACGCCGCCCCGATGAAGGTCACGCTGCGCCTCATCGTGTTCGAGGTCGACGCCGAGACCGAGACCCGCTCGGTCCTCGATATCAAGGAGCAGGACGTCTACATGGGCGACATGCCCCTGATGACGGAGAACGGCACCTTCTTCATCAACGGCACCGAGCGCGTCATCGTCTCGCAGATGCACCGCTCGCCGGGCGTCCTGTTCGACCACGATCGCGGCAAGACCCACGCCTCGGGCAAGTATCTCTTCGCGGCCCGCGTGATCCCCTATCGCGGCTCGTGGCTGGACTTCGAGTTCGACGCCAAGGACATCGTCAACGTCCGCATCGACCGCAAGCGCAAGCTGCCGGTCACCTCGCTGCTCTACGCGCTGGGTCTCGATAGCGAGGCGATCCTCGACTACTTCTACACCACCGTGGCGTGGAAGCGCGGCTCTGGCGGCTGGCAGCTGCCCTACACCCCCGAGGCATGGCGCGGTGCCAAGCCGGCGTTCGACATCGTCGATGCCAAGTCGGGCGAAGTGGTGTTCCCGGCGGGCACCAAGATCAGCCCCCGCGCCGCCAACAAGGCGCAGAAGGACGGCCTGGAAGAGCTGCTGATCCCGACCGAGGAAATCTTCGGCCGCTACTCGGCCAAGGACCTCATCGACGAGTCGACCGGCCGCATCTACATCGAGGCGGGTGACGAGGTTTCGCCCGAGAACCTCGAAGCGCTCGACCGCGCCGGCATCGACCGCATCGAGCTGCTGGACATCGACGACGTCAACACCGGCCCGTGGATCCGCAACACGATGAAGGCCGACAAGGCCGAGAATCGCGACATGGGTCTCGAGGCGATCTACAAGGTGATGCGCCCGGGCGAGCCGCCGACGAAGGAGACCGCGGAGTCGCTGTTCGACGGCCTGTTCTTCGATGGCGACCGCTACGACCTCTCGGCCGTCGGCCGCGTCAAGATGAACATGCGCCTCGGCCTCGACGCCGAGGACACCGTCACCACGCTGCGCGTCGAGGACATCCTCGCCGTGGTGAAGGAGCTTGTCGGCCTCAAGGACGGCAAGGGCGAGATCGACGACATCGATAACCTCGGCAACCGCCGCGTGCGTTCGGTGGGCGAGCTGCTGGAGAACCAGTACCGCGTCGGCCTGCTGCGCATGGAGCGCGCCGTCAAGGAGCGCATGTCGTCGGTCGACGTGTCGACGGTCATGCCCAACGACCTCATCAACGCGAAGCCCGCCGTGGCCGCGGTGCGCGAGTTCTTCGGCTCCTCGCAGCTCTCGCAGTTCATGGACCAGACCAACCCGCTCTCGGAAGTCACCCACAAGCGCCGCGTCTCGGCGCTCGGGCCGGGTGGTCTCACCCGTGAGCGCGCCGGCTTCGAAGTCCGCGACGTCCACCCGACCCACTACGGCCGCATCTGCCCGATCGAGACGCCGGAAGGCCCGAACATCGGCCTGATCAACTCGCTCTCGACCTTCGCGCGCGTCAACAAGTACGGCTTCATCGAGACGCCGTACCGCAAGGTGCTCGACGGCAAGGTCACCGGCGACGTCGTGTACCTGTCCGCGATGGAAGAACAGAAGCACACCGTCGCGCAGGCTTCGGCCGAAACCAACGAGGACGGCAGCTTCGTCGAGGAACTCGTCTCGGCCCGCCAGAACGGCGAGTTCGTGATGAGCCCGCGCGACCAGATCACGCTGATGGACGTCTCGCCCAAGCAGCTCGTCTCGGTCGCCGCCTCGCTGATCCCGTTCCTGGAGAACGACGACGCCAACCGCGCGCTGATGGGCTCGAACATGCAGCGCCAGGCGGTACCGCTGGTCCAGGCCGACGCGCCCTTCGTGGGCACCGGCATGGAAGAGACCGTGGCGCGCGATTCGGGCGCCGCGATCTCGGCCCTGCGCGCCGGCATCGTCGACCAGGTCGACGCGACGCGTATCGTCATCCGCGCCTCGGGCGATATCGAACCCGGCAAGTCGGGCGTGGACATCTACCGCCTGCAGAAGTTCGAGCGCTCGAACCAGTCGACCTGCATCAACCAGCGTCCGCTGGTGAAGGTAGGCGAAGTGGTCCAGGCCGGCACCATCATCGCTGACGGTCCGTCCACCGAGTTCGGCGAGCTGGCGCTCGGCCGCAACGTGCTCGTCGCGTTCATGCCCTGGAACGGCTACAACTACGAGGACTCCATCCTCATCTCCGAGCGCATCGTGAAGGACGACGTGTTCACGTCGATCCACATCGACGAGTTCGAGGTGATGGCCCGCGACACCAAGCTGGGGCCGGAAGACATCACCCGCGACATCCCGAACGTCGGCGAGGAAGCCCTGCGCAACCTCGACGAGGCGGGCATCGTCTACGTCGGCGCCGAAGTGCACCCCGGCGACATCCTGGTCGGCAAGATCACGCCCAAGGGCGAAAGCCCGATGACGCCGGAGGAGAAGCTCCTGCGCGCCATCTTCGGCGAGAAGGCCTCGGACGTCCGCGACACCTCGCTGCGCCTGCCGCCGGGCGTCTCGGGCACGATCGTCGACGTGCGCGTCTTCAACCGCCACGGCATCGAGATCGACGACCGTACCCGCGCGATCCAGAACGAGGAGATCGAACGCCTCGCCAAGGACCGCGAGGACGAGCGTGCGATCCTCAACCGCGCCACCTACAACCGCCTGCGCGACATGCTGATCGGCCAGGTGGCCGCTTCGGCCCCCAAGGGCGTGAAGAAGGGCGGCGAGATCACCGAGGAGACCCTCGGCGAGGTCGAGCGTCACGAGTGGTGGAAGTTCGCGGTCGCGGACGACCACATGCAGTCGCAGCTCGAAGCGGTGAAGGCGCAGTACGACGCCACCGTCAAGGCGATCCAGGAGAAGTTCGAGGATCGCAAGGAGAAGCTGGAGCGCGGCGACGAGCTGGCACCGGGCGTGCTCAAGATGGTCAAGGTCTTCGTCGCGGTGAAGCGCAAGCTGCAGCCGGGCGACAAGATGGCCGGCCGTCACGGCAACAAGGGCATCATCAGCCGCATCCTGCCGCTGGAGGACATGCCTTTCCTGGAAGACGGCACCCCGGTCGACTTCGTGATGAACCCGCTCGGCGTGCCTTCGCGCATGAACGTCGGGCAGATCTTCGAGACGCACCTGGGCTGGGCCGCTCGCGGCCTCGGCGCGCGGATCGGCGAGGCGCTGGACGCATGGCGAGCGGCCAATCCGAATCCCGAAGCGGGTCAGCCGCCCGAGGCGGTCCGCGAACTGCTCACCGAGATCTACGGTGAGAACTACGCGGCCGACATCGCAGCGCGCGATGACGAGCAGATCGTCGAGTTCGCCGATTCCGTCCGCAAGGGCGTGCCGATGGGCTCGCCGGTGTTCGACGGTGCGGTCGAGAAGGACGTGACCGACATGCTCAAGCTCGCCGGGCTCGATGAATCGGGCCAGGTGAACCTCTACGACGGGCGCACCGGCGACAAGTTCGACCGCAAGGTGACCGTGGGCATGAAGTACGTGCTCAAGCTGCACCACCTGGTCGACGACAAGATCCACGCCCGTTCGATCGGTCCGTACTCGCTCGTCACCCAGCAGCCGCTGGGCGGCAAGGCGCAGTTCGGCGGCCAGCGCTTCGGCGAGATGGAGGTCTGGGCGCTCCAGGCCTACGGCGCGGCGTATACCTTGCAGGAAATGCTGACGGTGAAGTCCGACGACGTGGTCGGCCGCACCAAGGTCTACGAAGCGATCGTCAAGGGCGACGACACCTTCGAGGCCGGCATTCCCGAGAGCTTCAACGTTCTCGTCAAGGAAATGCGCTCGCTGGGCCTCAACGTCGAACTGTCCTCGCTCGATACCGACGAAGATGGCGTGGCGATCGCGGCGGAGTGAATTTGGCGACGCTCCATCCACCCTTCGACCGCCTAGTCGAGCAAGCCGGATGGAGCGTCATCAGCCACTGGAACTCAGGGCCTAATAACCGCCTGATATTGCAAAGGGAGAACGTGAAGTTTGATTACGAAGCCAGCCGAGACGGAATTTTTCACGACGTTATTTTGAATGACATCTACAAATTTCCTGCAGACCAGTTGGTCGAATTTTTTAACTTTACTTCTCCCCGAAGAGCATTCGCGATCGAAGCAATCAGTGACAATTTCGAATTTGTGAGAAGCGAGCTTTCCGTCCCTGAAGTTCGGGGAAACTTTAGGAAGTGGCGTAAAGAAAGAGAAAGGGTTGAAGAAAGTGCCAGCTTTCAAAAACAGCCGTCCTCTTTCGAACTGCTAGATCGCTTCGCACAATTTGTTGTTACGCTCCTGCCTTGGAGACAAAAATGAACGACCTGACCAAGTTCACGAACCAGATGGCGAAGCCCGAGACGTTCGACCAGATCCAGATCGGTCTGGCGAGCCCCGAGCGTATCCGCTCCTGGTCCTTCGGCGAGATCAAGAAGCCGGAAACCATCAACTACCGCACGTTCAAGCCCGAGCGTGACGGCCTGTTCTGCGCCCGCATCTTCGGCCCCGTGAAGGACTACGAGTGCCTTTGCGGCAAGTACAAGCGCATGAAGTACAAGGGCGTCGTCTGCGAGAAGTGCGGCGTCGAGGTCACCGTCACCAAGGTGCGCCGCGAGCGCATGGGCCATATCGAGCTGGCCGCGCCGGTCGCGCACATCTGGTTCCTTAAGTCGCTGCCCTCGCGCATCGGCCTGCTGCTCGACATGCAGCTCAAGCAGCTCGAGCGCGTGCTGTACTTCGAGAGCTACATCGTGATCGAGCCGGGCCTGACCCCGCTCGAGAAGTACCAGCTGCTCACCGAAGACGAGATGCTCGACGCGCAGGACGAGTACGGCGAGGACGCGTTCTCGGCCGGGATCGGCGCCGAGGCGGTGAAGCAGATGCTCATCGCGCTCGACCTCGAGCAGGAGCGCGCCGACCTTCTGCAGGAGCTTGAGACGACCAAGTCGGAGCTCAAGCCCAAGAAGATCATCAAGCGCCTCAAGGTCGTGGAATCGTTCATCGATTCGGGCAACCGCCCGGAGTGGATGATCCTCGACGTCGTGCCGGTCATCCCGCCCGAGCTGCGCCCGCTGGTGCCGCTGGACGGTGGCCGCTTCGCGACCTCGGACCTCAACGACCTCTATCGCCGTGTCATCAACCGCAACAACCGTCTGAAGCGCCTGATCGAGCTGCGCGCGCCCGACATCATCGTGCGCAACGAAAAGCGCATGCTGCAGGAGGCGGTCGACGCGCTGTTCGACAACGGTCGCCGCGGCCGCGTCATCACCGGCGCCAACAAGCGTCCGCTCAAGTCGCTGTCCGACATGCTCAAGGGCAAGCAGGGCCGCTTCCGCCAGAACCTGCTCGGCAAGCGCGTCGACTACTCGGGCCGTTCGGTCATCGTGACCGGTCCCGAGCTCAAGCTGCACCAGTGCGGCCTGCCCAAGAAGATGGCGCTCGAGCTGTTCAAGCCGTTCATCTACGCCCGCCTCGATGCCAAAGGTCTGTCCATGACCCTGAAGCAGGCCAAGAAGTGGGTCGAGAAGGAGCGCAAGGAAGTCTGGGACATCCTCGACGAAGTGATCCGCGAACACCCGGTCATGCTGAACCGCGCGCCGACGCTGCACCGTCTGGGCATCCAGGCCTTCGAGCCGGTCCTCATCGAAGGCAAGGCGATCCAGCTGCACCCGCTCGTCTGCTCGGCCTTCAACGCCGACTTCGACGGTGACCAGATGGCCGTCCACGTGCCGCTCTCGCTGGAAGCCCAGCTGGAAGCGCGCGTGCTGATGATGTCGACCAACAACATCCTCTCGCCCGCCAACGGCAAGCCGATCATCGTGCCCTCGCAGGACATGATCCTGGGCCTGTACTACCTGTCGCTCGACCGCGACGGGGAGCCGGGTGAAGGCATGAAGTTCGCCGACATGGCCGAAGTGCACCAGGCGCTGTTCAACGGCTCGGTCACGCTGCACACGAAGATCGAGGCCCGCGTGCCGCAGACCGACGAGAACGGTCAGCAGTACATGAAGCGCTTCGAGACGACCCCGGGCCGCATGCTCATCGGCGAGTGCCTGCCGAAGTCGCACACGGTGCCCTTCGACGTCGTCAACCGTCTCCTCACCAAAAAGGAGATCGGCGACGTCATCGACCAGGTCTACCGTCACACCGGCCAGAAGGACACGGTGCTGTTCGCCGACGCCATCATGAGCCTCGGCTTCCGCAACGCGTTCAAGGCGGGCATCTCCTTCGGCAAGGATGACATGATCATCCCCGATTCGAAGGAAGCGCTGGTCAACGAGACCAAGGAACTGGTGGCCGACTACGAGCAGCAGTACCAGGACGGCCTCATCACGCAGCAGGAGAAGTACAACAAGGTGATCGACGCCTGGAGCCGCTGCGGCGACCAGGTCGCGAACGCCATGATGGACGAGATCCGCGCCGCGCCGGTGGACGAGGAGACCGGCCGTATGAAGCCGATCAACTCGATCTACATGATGAGCCACTCGGGCGCGCGTGGCAGCCCGGCCCAGATGAAGCAGCTCGCCGGCATGCGCGGCCTCATGGCCAAGCCGTCGGGCGAGATCATCGAGACGCCGATCATCTCGAACTTCAAGGAAGGCCTGACCGTCCTCGAGTACTTCAACTCGACCCACGGCGCCCGCAAGGGTCTGGCCGACACCGCGCTCAAGACGGCGAACTCGGGTTACCTGACCCGTCGTCTGGTCGACGTGTCGCAGGACTGCGTGGTCGTCATCGACGACTGCGGCACCGAACGCGCGCTGGAAATGCGCTCGATCGTGCAGGGCGGCTCGACCATCGCCTCGCTCGCCGAACGCATCCTGGGCCGCACCCTGGCCGAGGACATCGTCGACAAGGAAGGCAACGTGGTCGCGTCGAAGGGCCAGCTCCTCGACGAGCCGGCCGTGGCCGCGATCGAGGCGACGGGCATCCAGGCCGCGCGCATCCGCTCGCCGCTGATCTGCGAAGCCACGCAGGGCGTCTGCGGCACGTGCTACGGGCGTGACCTCGCCCGCGGTACGCCGGTGAACATCGGCGAGGCTGTCGGCGTGATCGCCGCGCAGTCGATCGGCGAGCCCGGCACGCAGCTGACCATGCGTACCTTCCACATCGGCGGTGCCGCCCAGCTGAACGAGACCAGCCACCTGGAGGCGATCTGCGAGGGCACGGTCGAGTACCGCGACATCCCGACGATCGTCGACAAGCGCGGCCGTCGCCTCAGCCTCGCCCGCAACGGTGAGATCGTGGTGATCGACACCGAGGGCCGCGAGCGCGCCATGCACCGCGTGCCCTACGGCACCGTGCTGCTCCACACCAATGGGGCGGCGGTGAAGGAAGGCGAGCGCCTGGCCGAGTGGGACCCGTTCACCCTGCCCATCATCACCGAGACCTCGGGCGTGGTGAAGTACCAGGACCTGATCGACACCCGCACGCTGACCGAAGTGGTCGACGACGCGACCGGCATGACCAGCCGCATCGTCACCGAGGACCGCTCCTCGGCGCGCTCGAAGAAGAAGGAGGACCTGCGTCCGCGCATCACCCTTCTCGACGAGGGCTCGGGCGAGACCGCGCGCTACATGCTGGCGCCGGGCACGACGCTCTCGGTCGAGGACGGCCAGGTGGTCGAAGCGGGCGACATCGTCGCGCGTGCCAGCCGCGAAGCCGCCAAGACCCGCGACATCACCGGCGGTCTGCCGCGCGTTGCCGAGCTGTTCGAGGCCCGCAAGCCGAAGGACAACGCGGTCATCGCCAAGGTCTCCGGCCGCGTCGAGTTCGTCCGTGACTACAAGGCCAAGCGCAAGATCGCGATCATCCCCGAGGACGGCGAGCCGGTCGAGTACCTGATCCCCAAGTCCAAGGTGGTGGACGTCCAGGAAGGCGACTGGGTCAAGAAGGGCGACAACCTGGTCTCGGGCTCGCCCGATCCGCACGACATCCTCGAGGTCCTCGGCGTCGAGGCCCTGGCGGAATACCTCGTGGCGGAAATCCAGGAAGTCTATCGACTGCAGGGCGTGAAGATCAACGACAAGCACATCGAGGTGATCGTTCGCCAGATGCTGCAGAAGGTCGAGATCACCGACGGCGGCGACACCACGCTGCTGGCGGGCGAGCAGGTCGACTACGAGGAGATGGCCGAGATCAACGGCAAGCTGACCGAGGGCAAGCGCCCCGCGGAAGGCAAGCCGGTGCTGCTGGGCATCACCAAGGCCTCGCTGCAGACGCGCTCGTTCATCTCGGCGGCGTCGTTCCAGGAGACCACCCGCGTGCTCACGCAGGCGGCGGTCGAGGGCAAGAAGGACTCGCTGATCGGCCTGAAGGAGAACGTCATCGTCGGTCGCCTCATCCCGGCCGGTACGGGTGCGGGCATGAACCGCGTCCGCGTGGCGGCGTCCAGCCGTGACGCGGCGCTGCGTGCGGCGACCCGCCGCGTGCAGGAGGCCATGATCCTCGCCAACACCGCCGAGGAAGAGCACCGCGCCGAGCTCGCCCGCGATCCTGCGGACGACTTGGGCGACAGCCCGCTGGCGGCGGTCGAGGGCGAGACCCACGGCACCGACGCGGATGCTGGCGACTACCTGCTGAAGGGTGACGACCAGGACAACGGGGCCGAATAAGCCTCTCGTCCCCGGACCCATAGAAAGCCCCGTCGGAGCGATCCGGCGGGGCTTTTTCGTCTACTCCAGCCTGAGCTTCGATCTCAGCATTTGTCCGGTCGGCCTTCCAGCCAGAACACCGGACAGTCCGCCTGCGCCGGGTCGACGCCGCACTGTGCCGGGACCACCTTGCGCAGCCGCTCGAGCCCTGCAGCGCCGCGCAAGGCGGCATCGATCCGCAGACGCTCGGCGTAGGGAGCAGCGCTTCCGGTCACCACCAGGGCCTTCACGGCGAGGCATTCCTCTGGCTGCAGGATCGCCCGCACCGCAGAACCGGGAGCGGGCTCGCGGTGCCCGAACAAGGCCGCGGTGTCCGACTTCTTCGGGAGCAGGGCCAGGCCTCCTGGCAACCAGGCCAGCGCGTCGGTGCGCGATTGCCCTGGCAGCACCGCGAACTCCAGCGAGGAGAACCGCGACAGGCTGGATTCCGGCCCGAAGTAATACTGCCGCTTCTCCTGCACCATGAGCGCCCTGGTCGGCGCATAGAGCAGGACCAGCGCCAGGATCGCGATCAGCCCCCCCACCACCAGCAGCATGCGAACGGCCAGCGATCGCGCCATCAGTCGTCCTCCCGCATCGTGTATTGAAGATCGGCCTGCGAGGGCCAGGTCGCTCCGACGTGGCGCAGGACCGGGTCCGCTGCAGACGCGGCACCGCTGAACGTCACGCGCAACCGCATCCGCCCTTCCCCCAGGTTGCGCAGGCTCAGCCGATGGTCCTTCACGGCATTGCGCAGCCATTCCGAGAACTCCGCCGCCTGCTCCGCCAGCAGCGTCACCGTGATGCGATGCTCGCGCTGCCGGCTTCGCCCCGGGACGAGCAGCACGCCCAGCAGGCACGTGAGGCCCGCCCCCGCCGCGACGATGCCGTAGCGCTCCTCACCGCAGCCGAGGCCGATCGCCACGCACACGAGCAAGAACCCGAATTCGCGGACGTCCTCGATCGCCGCGCGCAGGCGCACCAGTGTCAGTGCCCCCACCACGATGAACGCGGTCGGCAGATCGCTCACGACGCGGGTGATCAGGCAGATGGCGGTCGCGATGACCGCACCGGCGCATGACAGCGCCATCGCCGCCCGATCGCCTCTTTGCACCAGCAGGTGGATCAGGCTCGCCATGCAGCCCAGCAAGGCCGCGACAAGCAAGGGCATCAGGTCCGACAGCGCTCCCGGCCCGACCATGGCGGCGATCATCGACGCTGATTGGCCAGGGCCGCCCGGAGGGCCCGGCCGAGGGTGGCATCGCGGGCACCGGCCGCCATCTCCTGCAATCTGGCCTGGGCCGTGCCGTCGGCGGCGCGCCAGCCTCCGGGGGCCTTCGCGAGCGCTACCGCAATGCCCAGCTGCAAACGATAGTCCTGGGGCGACGCCTGCGCCACGAGCGCGCTGACCGACCCCGGCGATGCCGTGGCAATCGCCTGCGCCAGATCGTCGCGCGCCTTGTGTCGGTCGACGGAATCGTCATCCTTGAGACGCGCCGCCAGATCCCCGGACATCAGGACGGGATCGGGCTTCGGCTCCGTCCGTGGTGGTATCTCGGCCTTGCCGGTCGTCAGCAGTTGGACGAAGAAGGGGCCGACTTCCTTCCACCCTGCCTTGATAGCCACCGTCATCGACGTCAGCGCCGCGATCAGCGCGGTGATGGCGACGACGGCCGCCGTGAACCGACCTATCATCGCGGAGAACGACTTGGCCTCTCGCACCGCACCGGAAGACGTCCCATCGACCATACTGCCACCTCGGCCTCGGATGGCGTATATTCGTTGAATTACTTCTTCGAAGTCTACCGAAACTTATTCAGCGATAATAGTCATGTAGAAATTCGGCGCGTCTCATTCCGCCGCCACGGCTTCCTGCGCCGCGTTCGCCGCCTCGATCTCGGCAGCCTTGGCTTCGACCAGGCTGACGATATGGTCGAGCATCGTTTCGCTCTGCACGGTGTGGTCGGTCACGCCCGACAGATAGACCATGTGCTTGCCGTTGCCGCCGCCGGTGAGCCCGATATCGGTCTCGCGCGCCTCTCCGGGGCCGTTGACCACGCAGCCGAGCACCGAGAGCGAGAGCGGCGTCTTGATGTGCTGCAGGCGTTCTTCCAGCGCCTCCACGGTGCGGATCACGTCGAAGCCCTGCCGCGCGCAGCTGGGGCACGAGACGACGCGCACGCCGCGGGTGCGCAGGCCCAGCGCCTTGAGCATCTCGAAGCCGACGCGGACTTCCTCTTCCGGTTCGGCCGAGAGCGAGACGCGCAGCGTGTCGCCGATGCCGGACCACATCAGCATGCCCATCCCGATCGAGGACTTCACCGTGCCGCCGATCAGCCCGCCGGCCTCGGTGATGCCGAGGTGCAGCGGGCAGTCCACCGCCTCGGCCAGCCCCTGGTAGGCGGCGACGGCAAGGAACACGTCGCTGGCCTTCACCGCCACCTTGAACTCGTGGAAGTCGTGGTCCTGCAGCAGCTTGATGTGGTCGAGCGCCGATTCGACCAGCGCCTCTGGGCAGGGCTCGCCGTACTTCTCCAGCAGGTCTCTTTCGAGGCTGCCCGCGTTCACGCCGATGCGGATGGCACAGCCGTTGGCCTTGGCCGCGCGCACCACCTCCGCCACGCGATCGTCGCCGCCGATGTTGCCGGGATTGATCCGCAGGCAGGCCGCGCCGGCATCGGCCGCTTCCAGGGCGCGCTTGTAGTGGAAGTGGATGTCGGCGATCAGCGGCACCCGCGCCGCGCGGGCGATCTCGCGAAACGCCGCGGTGCTCTCGACATCGGGACAGGAGACCCGGATGAGATCGGCACCGGCATCCTCGCAGCGGCGGATCTGGTCGATCGTTGCGGCCGCATCGGAGGTCAGGGTGTTGGTCATGGTCTGCACCGTGATCGGCGCGTCGCCGCCGACGGGGACGCTGCCCACCATGATCTGGCGGCTCTTGCGGCGCGCGATGTCGCGCCAGGGTCGTACGGAAGACATGCGCCTTCTATAGGCGCTCGAGGCTGCGGATTGAAGACGATTCCGGCACCTCGTCTGGTTGCCACTCGATCAACAGCATTGATCGCCCGATCTGCGCACTGGCGCTGCCTTTCGTCTCCTGCGACAGTGTCGCGGTATCACCTCTCACGCGAAAGCCCCCCACTTCGCCATGCCCCAGCAGACCTCCTTCTACCTGGCGATGACCGCCGGCGTCGCCGCCGCTGGCGTGGGCGCCGTGCTGCTGGCGGTCCCGGCACGCTCGACGCCGGCCCAGACCTGCGACGCGCCGCCTGCGACCGATGCCGACGCCGCAGCCTGCGAACTCGCCGCGAAGCTGGAGCGCCTGTACCTCGATCGGGAAACCGGCGCTCGGTACGCCGCTGCGCTGCGCGACAGCGTCGCGGCGGGTCGCTATGCCTCCCTGTCGGCCGAGCAGGCGGCCGCGGCCATCACGCGCGACCTCCAGGCCGTTTCGCCCGACGGGCACCTGCGCGTCTTTCCGGCCGGCGGACCGCGCCCTGGCGCAAAGGGTCCGCCGCAAGGTGCCGAGGCGCCGGCGCTGGAGCAGGCAGGCTGGATCGCGCCGGGCATTGCCTACCTGCGGATGACCATGTTCCCTCACGATCCCGCGGTGACCCAGGCTGCGGCGCGCTTCATGGCGGAGCATGCGACGGCCCGTGCGCTGATCTTCGACTTGCGCACGCATCGGGGCGGCGGCGTCGAGCAGATGGACGTCATCCTGCCGTGGCTGTTCGCCGAGCCGACGCGGCTCGTCACCATGGAGACCACCCTGGCGGCCGAACGCGAGCTGGGCTCCCCGGTCGAGGGACTTGCCTCGATGCGCAAGCTGGACGATCCGGCGATGGTGCGGCGCGAGCACTGGGTCACCCCCAATGCCGAGAGCTCGCTGCGCGGAGCGCAGGTCTACCTGCTGGTCGGACCGCGCACGGCCTCGGCTGCCGAACATTTCGCATGGGCCATGAAGACGACCCGCCGCGCTACGCTGGTCGGCGAGCCGACCGCGGGCGCGAACCACTTCGGCGGGGAGATCGCACTGGCCGGCGGCCTTGCGGCCTTCCTCCCGGTCGGGCGTACCTTCGACCCGGTGACGGGGCAGGACTGGGAAGGAACCGGAGTGCTCCCCGACCTGGCGGTCGCCAAGGAGGTCGCGCTCGAACGGGTGCTCGTCGAACTGGGCCTGTCCGCTGCGCAGGCGCGCGCGCTTTCGCAAAGCCACCGCCCCACCTTGCCCATGGATCGCCGCCCGCGCGGCTGAGCGCGCCCTCTTTTGCCCCTGGCGTATTTGGGGCATGGAAGCGGGATGACGCCCGAGATGCCGCTGGACGACGAGCACTGTACCTTGCCGCTGCTGTTCGGCCGCGTGCTCGACGGAGCGGGCGGCGCCCGCCGCATCGACTGGGACGAGGCGCGCCACTGGCACCCGCGGCATGAGGGCGAGATCCTGTGGATCCACCTGCTGCGCACCCATCCCGGCGTGGAGGACTGGCTGAAGCACCACCTGGGCATCCCCGAGCCCACCGCCGAGCTGCTGACCGGCGATGCCACCCGCCCCCGCGCCTTCCGCGAGGGCCGTGCCCTGGTGGCCACGCTGCGGGGCATCAATTTCAATCCCGGCGCAGCGCCGGAGGACATGCTGTCGTTGCAGCTGTGGAGCGACGGCACGCGCGTGATCACGCTTCGCCGCGCGCCGCTGCAGACGCCGCGGCTGGTGTGCAACGACCTCGACGCGGGCGAGGGTCCGGTGGACGCGGGTGCCCTCGTCACGGCGCTGGCCGAGCACCTGATCGACCGCATGAGCCACGCCGTGGTCGACATGAACGCGATGATCGACGCGCTCGAGGACGCGACCGCCGACACCTATTCGGACCAGACCTTCGACAGCATCGCCATGATCCGCCGCCAGAGCCTGGCTCTCAAGCGCCATATGTCGCCGCAGCACGAAGCGCTGATGGCGATCGCCAGCGGAGCGCCCGACTGGTTCGAGGATCACGACCGGCGCGAGATCGCCGAATCGATCGCGCGGCTGCGCCGCTACCTCGACGACCTCGACATCAGCAAGGAATCGGCGCTGGTGCTGCAGGACGACATCCGCGCGCGCGCCGCCGCCAACACCCAGCGCACGCAGTACGTCCTGGCGGTGATCGCCGGCATCTTCCTGCCCCTGACCTTCATCACCGGACTGCTGGGCATCAACGTCGGCGACATCCCCCTCTCCCATCCGGGGTCCCACGGATTCTGGATCATCGCCGGGCTGTGCGCCGGCATCCTGGGGATCGAGGTGCTCCTGCTCCGAAGGCTCAAGTGGTTCTGACCAGGCATCGCCCCAGCGGTTGACAGTGTGCCGGGCCGCCAACACTCTGACGAAAACGCCATGGGAGAGATGGTGTGTCAGACCGGCCGGACTATCCCGACTTCTACTCGGACCCCGAGGTGATCGACCGCCCGCGCGAGTTCTTCGCCGACCTGCGAAGCCGCTCGCCGGTGCTGCGCGAGGGCTACCACGGCTCGCTGATCGTCTCCGGCTACGAGGAGGCGAACGAAGTGCTCACCCGCCGCGACGGCACCTTCTCCTCGCTCGTCTCGGTGCTGGGTCCCCTGCCTGGCCTGCCTTTCGCGCCCGAGGGCGACGACATCGGGGCGCAGCTTGAAGCCCACCGCGAGACGCTGCCCTGGAGCGCCCACCTGGTATGTTTCGATGGCGAGGACCACGTGCGTCATCGCGCGCTTCTCACCAGCCTGCTCACCTTCAAGCGCCTGAAGGCGAACGAGGCGTACCTGCGCGATCTGGTCAACCGGCTGATCGACGGTTTTTCCGCGGCCGGCGGGTGCGAAGTGGTGACCCAGTTCGCCCACGCCACCTCCACTTACGCGATCAGCGACATCATGGGCATCCCGATGGACGATCGCGCCGAGCTGCTCGACCTGCTCGGCGCTCCGCCGAGCCAGATCGACGGTGACGCCGCGCACAAGGTCGGCCCCGATCCGCTGGTTTTCCTCAAGGACCGGTTCGACCGCTATATCCTCGATCGGCAGGCGCAGCCGCGTGGCGACCTGCTCTCCGACCTCGCCAACGCACGCTTCAAGGACGGCACCGTGCCGCCTTACGAACGGCTCTCCGAACTGGCGCGCTTCCTGTTCGGGGCGGGGCAGGACACCACTTCGCGGCTGATCGCGATGGCCGTGCGGGTGCTGGGCGACCGCCCCGATCTTCAGGCCCAGTTGCGCGCCGAACCCGCCCGCATCGGCGACTTCATTGAGGAAACGCTGCGCATCGATCCGCCGGTCAAGGCGATCTATCGCGTGGCGCGCCGCACCACCACCATCGGCGACGTGGACGTGCCCGCCGGCACCGTCGTGAACGTCAGCCTGACCGGCGCCAGCAACGATCCCCGCCATTTCGCCGAGCCCGACAGCTTCGACATGGACCGCGCCGCGCTGCGCGACCACATGGCGTTCAGCCGCGGCGGCCACGCCTGCATGGGGGCGCCGCTGGCGCGCCTCGAGGCGCGTGTCGCGATCGAGGAGCTGCTGGCCCGTACCTCCGAGATTCGCATCAGCGAGCCCCACCATGGCCCCCCCGAAGCCCGCCGCTATGCCTTCGAACCCACCTACAGCTTCCGCAACATCGCCCGGCTGCACATCGCCTTTGATCCGGCCTAGCGCCGCGCTACGCTGGAGCCGCGGTGTCCGCCCCGCGCGCAACGCCTACGCTAAGTGCGTCTTAGCCGCGCCCTAACGGCCTCTTACGGCCGCCCTGTCAGTGCCCCGGGAAGGCCATCAAGGCGCTGGCCGGAACACCTGCGTCGCGCAGCCGCTCGGCGCCCCCGAGGTCCGGCAGGTCGATCGCGAAGAGCGACTGGACCACATCGCCGCCCGCCCTGCGGAGCAGTTCCACCGCCGCCAGCGCCGTGCCACCGGTGGCGATGAGATCGTCCACGAGCACGATGCGCGCACCCTCGGCAACCGCGCCGGGATCGACCTCCAGCGTGTCCGTCCCGTATTCAAGGGCATAGTCGATCGCGAGCACCGGGACCGGCAGCTTGCCCGGCTTGCGCACCGGCACGAAGGGCAGGCCCATCCGGGCTGCCATCGCCGCGCCGAAGATGAAGCCGCGCGCTTCGATCCCGGCGATCGCTTGCGCCTCCGCGCTCTGCGCCAGCTGAGCGAGATGCCCGATCGCGGCTGCGAAGCCGGCGCCGTGGCCCATCAGCGTGGTCACGTCGCGGAACAGGATTCCCGCCTTGGGGAAGTCCGGGATCGTGCGCACTAAGGCGCGCAGTTCGTCGACGGTCACAGTTTCGCACTCCACATCGGCCCAAAAAGCAAGACGCCCCCGCCATCACCCGATGGCGGGGGCGTCGCAGCCCTTAGCAGTCCCAGGGACGCTGTGTCAGTGCTTCTTGCCGGCCCAGATGTTCCGGTACGCCATGTAGCCCAGCACCGTCGCGAAGAGCAGGAAGAGCGTCACCGCCAGGCCGGTCTGCTTGCGCTTTTCCAGCTTGGGCTCGGCCGTCCAGATCAGGAACGCGGAGACGTCCTTGGCCATCTGGTCCACCGTCGGCTTGGGATTGCCGGCGCCGTACTCGACCTGTCCGTCGCTGGTGAGCGGCGGGGCCATCGCGAGGTTCAGGTTCGCGAAGTAGGGGTTGTAGTGAAGGCCCTGCGGCGTCTTGGCATCCGGGAAGTGCTTGAGCAGTTCCGCCGGTTGCGGACGGTATCCCGTGATCAGCGAATAGATATAGGCGGGGCCGTCGTGGCGCGCCTTGGTCATCAGCGACAGGTCCGGCGGGATCGCGTTGTTGTTCGCGGCGCGCGCGGCGATGTCGTTGGCGAAGGGCTTGGGGAAGTAGTCGGTGGGCTGGCCCGGGCGCATGTTGGCCTCGCCCGTGTTGGGATCGGTGCCGGGGACCTGGAAGCCCGCTGCGATGGCCTTCACCTGGCCTTCGGAGTAGCCCAGCTGCTCCAGGTCGCGGAAGGCGACGTGGCTCAGCGAGTGGCAGGCCGAGCAGACTTCCTTGTAGATCTGGAAGCCGCGCTGCAGCTGCTGCTTGTCGAAGCGGCCGAAGGCGCCGTCGCTGGCGAAGTGGACTTCGCGCGGGTGGAGGTGGAACTCGTGCTCGGCCGTGGGCGCGGCGGGCTCGGTGATCGCCGTGTAGGCGCCCTTGCCGAACGACCACGCCAGGGCGACCGTGAAGAACAGCCCGACGAGGATCGAGAGAATGCGTGCCATGTCTTTCGTCTTTCGCTCTAGCTGTTGATCAGGCGCCGTGGACGGCGGTTTCGCCGTGCACCGCTTCGGTCGCGCCGTGGGCGGGCCGCAGCTGCGCGCCCTCGTCGTGCCCGAGCACCGACTCCGTGATGGAGTAAGGCAGCGGCAGCGGCTTCTCGATCGCAGAGCAGATCGGCAGGATGATCAGCCAGTGCGCGAAGTAGTAGAGCGCGGCGAGCTGGCTGAGCATGACGTAGGGTTCCTCCGCCGGCGCGCCACCGCAGTAGAACAGCACCGCCATCGCCGGGATCAGGCCGAACCAGAAGAACTTGCGGTACATCGGGCGGTAGTTGCCCGAGCGCACCGGCGACTTGTCCAGCCAGGGCAGGAAGAACCACACCAGGATCGCGCCGAACATCGCGAGCACGCCCATGAGCTTGGCCGGGATGATGAAGAAGTCCTGGGTGAAGGCGCGCAGGATCGCATAGAACGGCCAGAAGTACCATTCGGGAACGATGTGCGCGGGCGTGCTCATCGGGTTGGCCGGGATGTAGTTGTCCGGGTGGCCCAGCGCGTTGGGGAAGTAGAACACCGCAATCGCGAAGAGCAGCGCGAAGGCGCCCACGGCCCAGCCGTCCTTGGCGATGTAGTAGGGGTAGAAAGGGACCGTGTCGCTCTCGGTCTTCACCTCGACGCCGGTCGGGTTGGACGAGCCCGGGATGTGCAGCGCCCAGATGTGCAGCACGACCACGCCCACGATCACGAAAGGCAGCAGGTAGTGCAGCGAGAAGAAGCGGTTGAGCGCGGCATTGTCGGGCGCGAAGCCGCCGAGGAGCCACTGCTGGAGCGGCTCGCCGACGAAGGGGATCGCGCCGAACAGGCCGGTGATGACCTTGGCGCCCCAGAAGCTCATCTGCCCCCAGGGGAGCACGTAGCCCATGAACGCCGTCGCCATCATCAGCAGGAAGATGGTGACGCCCAGCAGCCACACCATCTCGCGCGGGGCTTTGTAAGAGCCGTAGTAGAAGCCGCGGAAGATGTGGATGTAGATGACGACGAAGAAGGCGGAGGCGCCGTTGGCGTGCGCGTAGCGCATCAGCCAGCCCCAGTTCACGTCGCGCACGGTCATTTCGATCGTGTCGAACGCCACGGCGGTGTTCGCCGCGTAGTGCATGGCCATGACGATGCCGGTGACGATCTGGATCGTCAGGCAGATCAGCGCCAGGAAGCCGAAGTTCCAGAAGTAGTTGAGGTTGCGCGGAACCGGATAGCCGCCGCCCACCGCATTGAAGACGAGGCGCGGCACGGGCAGCTTCTCGTCGATCCACTTCATGAAGGGATGGCTGGGGGTATATTCCTTGGCCCAGGGAAAGCTCATGTCAGTGATCCTCTCTCTTGGCCCTTAGCCGATCTTCACGACGGTGTCGGAGGCGAACGCGTATTCCGGAACCTCGAGGTTCTTGGGCGCAGGGCCCTTCCGGATGCGGGCGGCGGTGTCGTAGGACGAGCCGTGGCAGGGGCAGAAGTATCCGCCGAATTCGCCCTTCACCTCGCCCTCTCCGGCGCCGAGCGGCACGCAGCCCAGGTGGGTGCACACGCCCATGGTGATGAGCCAGTTCTCCTTGCCCTCCTTGGTGCGCTCCTTGAGCGTCTGCGGATCACGCAGGGATCCGACGTCGACGCCGTTGGCCTCCTCGATCTCCTTGGGAGTGAGGTTACGCACGAACACGGGCTGCTTGCGGAAGATCGCCTTGATCGCCTGGCCGGGCTGGATTGCGGAAATGTCGATCTCGGTCGAGGAAGCCGCAAGAACGTCAGCCGACGCCGACATCTGGCTGACCAGCGGGATGACGATCCCGACGCCAGCGACACCCGCGGCGCTCACTGCGGCGATGTTGATGAAATCGCGCCGCCGCACGCCCTCTGTTTCTGCCATGTTTGCCCTTGCCTTGCTTTCGACAACCCACTGCCGGGGGACCGACAGGAGGCCAATCTGACCAACGGTATCCTGGTATCCCCCTTGTCGGCTCAATTCGCGGGGCGCAGCCCGCTCCTCTTCCGACTTTGCCGGCCTGATATACACGAAACCGGATCGTGCCAACCGCCTTTTTGGTCGTGGCAAGGCACTGTAACGGCGCGCGGTTCAATCGTCGCGCAAGTAACTCAAGCCAGTCCGATCAAGGAGATCTGCCGCCCGTAGGCGGGCTCCTGGCGGTGCGTGGCGCGGCGGTACGAATAAAATCGCTGCGGCGCGGCATAAGTGTCGAGGCCGAGGCCTTCCACATGGCCGATCCCGGCTGCGCGCAGGCGGCCCATGAGGTAGCCTTCGAGGTCGAAGTGCCAGTGGCCGGGCCGCCCTTCGGCGAAATGGCGGGGATTGTCCGGCCCTTCGGCCAGGAAGCGGTCGCGGAACGCCTGGTCCACTTCGTAGGAGGGGGAGGCGATGCAGGGACCGACCGCCGCCACGATGCTTGCGCGGCGGGCGCCGAGACCTTCCATCGCCGCGATCGTCGCGTCGGTGACGCCCTGGATCGCGCCTTTCCACCCCGCGTGCGCCGCGCCCACAACGCCGGCAGAGCGATCCGCGAGGAGCACGGGCGCGCAGTCGGCGGTGAGGATGCCGAGGAGCCGGCCCGGCCGGTCGGTGACGAGCGCGTCAGCGTGCGGGCGTTCCGCCTCGGCCCAGAGCGGATCGCCCGCGACGGTGCACAGGGCCGAGTGGACCTGGTAGACCGTGACCAGCCGCACGCCAGGCAGCACCGCATCGGTGGCGAGCGCCCGATTGCGGGCGACGCTGGCCGGATCGTCCCCGGCGCCGTGGCCGACGTTCAGGCCGGCCACGTCCCCCGTGCTGACGCCTCCGGAGCGGCCGAGGAAGCCGTGCGGCAGCCCTTCGAGAAGCGGCGCGCGGCTGACGTCGACCGCACCGGGCTCGGCGTCAGCCAAGGCTCTTCGACACCTGTTCGCGCACGTCGCGCGACAGGTCCGGCACCGCCGCCGTCCGCTCCAGCTCCGCACGCATCTGCGCCGCGCGCACCGGCTCGATCCGGCGCCAGCGCCCCAACGCGGGAACGAAGCGCGCGGCGGTCTGGGCATTGATCGGGTCGAGCTTGCGGATGAGCTCGCCGATCATGCGGTAACCCTCGCCGCTCTCGTGATGAAAGGCGTCGGGATTCGCCGTGGCCGCCATGTAGAGCGCCCTGACGCGATTGGGGTTGCCCATGGTGAAGTCGGGGTGCCGGGCAAGCGCGCGAATGTGCTCGAGCACGCGCGGGTGGAACGAGCCTGCCTGGAGCGAGAACCACTTGTCGATGACCAGTGCATTGCCTTCATAGCGGCGGTGGAAGTCGGCCAAGGCCTCCTCCCGTTCGGGCGCATCGAGGCTGGCGAGCACCATGAGGGCGCCCTGGCGGTCGGTCATGTTGTCGGCGGCGGTGTACTGGGCGTAGGCCCGCCGGGCGCCCTCGGCCGGATCGCCGGCGGCGATGAGCGTGAGCGCCTGCGTCTTGATCTTACGTGCGCCGCGGGCCGCGGCATCGCGCGCGTAAGCCACGGCGGCGGCGCGATCGTGCAGGGACCGCAGCGGCCCTGCCAGCTCGCGCCCGAGCCAGCGCTTCAGTCCCTCCCGTTCGGCGTGAATGGCGCCGGGATCGGAGACGGCAAGCTGCTCGGCCAGGTAGGTCTCCGCCGGGAGGATCATCAGCTCGCCGCGCATGAGGTCGTCGAGAGCCGGATCGGCGATGATCGCGGCGAAAGCCTCGCCGATCGCGTGGCGCGCCTCGGCCCGGGTGGCTTCGTCGAGCTGCCCGCTCACCGCAGCGACGAGGTGCTGCACTACCAGCCCCTGCATCGCCTCGTAGCGGGCGAAGGGATCGTCATCGTGCGCGGCGAGGAACACCAGGTCGGCATTGTCGCGCGGGAAGCGGATCGCGACCGGCGCCGAGAAGCCGCGGTTGATCGAGAGCACCGGCGGCCGAGCGAAGCCGTCGAAGACGAAGGTGTCGCTATCCTTGTCCAGCACGACGAGCTTCTCGCCCGAGTGCTCGCCCCGGTCGCGGTCGTAGAGCGCGAGGCGCAGCGGGATCGGCATGGGCTGCTTCTCGGGCTGGCCAGGAGTGGCGGGCACGCTCTGGGTGAGCCGGAGGATCGCCTGCGTGCCCTTGTGCTCCAGTTCCACGCCGACTTGCGGGGTGCCCGCCTGCGCGTACCAGAGGCGGAACTGCCTCAGATCGAGGCCGGCGCCGTCCTCGATCGCCTTGACGAAGTCCTCGCAAGTGGCCGCTTGGCCGTCGTGGCGGTCGAAATAGAGGTCGGTGCCTTTCCGGAACCGCTCCGGGCCCGCCATGGTGCGCATCATGCGGATCACCTCGGCACCCTTGTTGTAGACGGTGGCGGTGTAGAAGTTGCTGATCTCCTGGTAGGAATCGGGCCGGATCGGATGTGCGAGGGGGCCGGAATCCTCGGGGAACTGGGCGATGCGCAGCACTCGCACGTCCTCGATCCGCTTGACCGCCTCGCTGCCCATGTCGGCGCTGAACAGCTGGTCGCGCAGCACCGTGAAGCCTTCCTTGAGGCTGAGCTGGAACCAGTCGCGGCAGGTCACGCGGTTGCCGGACCAGTTGTGAAAGTATTCGTGGCCGATCACGCCCTCGACCGCGTCGTAGTCGGCATCGGTGGCCGTCTCCGGGTCCGCCAGCACGTAACGCGTGTTGAAGACGTTGAGGCCCTTGTTCTCCATCGCGCCCATGTTGAAGTCGGATACGGCGACGATATTGAAAAGATCGAGGTCGTATTCGCGCCCGAACGTCTCCTCGTCCCACTTCATCGAAGCGATCAGCGAGTCCATCGCGTGCTGCGTGCGATCTTCGTCTCCGGGACGGACCCAGATGTTGAGGTCGACCGTTCGACCGGTCATCGTCGTGAAGGTGGCGTGGTTGGCGACGAGTTCGCCGGCGACGAGGGCGAAGAGGTAGCTGGGCTTGGGCCAGGGGTCGTGCCATTCGGCCCAATGCGTGCCGTCGGCGTCCTCGCCCTGCGCGGTGCAGTTGCCGTTTGCCAGCAAAATCGGGAACTTAGCCTTGTCCCCGCGCATCCGCACGGTGTAGGTGGAGAGCACGTCGGGGCGATCGGGGAAGAAGGTGATGCGCCGGAAGCCCTCGGCCTCGCACTGGGTGCAGAGCATGCCGTTCGACGCATAGAGGCCCATTAGCTGGCTGTTAGCGCCGGGGTTGAGGCACGTTTCGATCTCCACCTGGTGCGCTTCTCCGGGCAAAGCGACGAGCAGGTCGGGCCCATCCATGCGCCAGTCGTGGACCTCCTGCCCGTCGATACGCAGGGTCAGGGGGGTGATCTGGTCCCCATTGAGCCGCAGCGTGGCCGTGCCGTTGCCCTCCGGATTGCGCCGCACCGAGAGGCGGGAGGCGACCCGCGTCTCCTCGAGGCCGAGGCGGAAATCGAGCGCCACTTCGGGGACCAGCCAGGCCGGCGGCAGGTAATCCTCCCGGCGGATCGACGGCGGCGCCTGCGGCGGCGGGGCGGCGTCGGCAACCTTGGGGTTCTCGGCGGGCTCGGAGGGTCTGCTGGCGATGTCCATGCGGCATACTTAGAGGCTCGGACCGGGATTGCCAGCGCGGGCTCATCCGAATTCCGGCGCGGATGGGCGCTTCTCTGCAGCGGCGATGGTGACTATGACGTCGCCGGCATGCCTCGTCTCTTCATCTTCGGCCTCGGCTACACCGCGCGCTTCGTGGCGGGCCGCTTCGCCGCGCTCGGCTGGGAGGTGATCGCGACCGGCCGCGAGGGCGATCTCGGCTTCGACGACGCCGGCAGCGTGCGCGTGGCGCTGGCCGACGCCGACCATGTGCTCTCCTCGGTCCCGCCCGGGCGCGAGGGGCGGGGCGAGCCGCTCGACCCGGTGCTGGAGCGCTACGGCGACGCGCTCGGCGGCAAGGCGCTGTCCTATCTCTCCTCCACCGGTGTCTATGGCGACACCGGGGGCGCCTGGGTGGACGAGAGCGCCCCCGTCGGCCGTGGCCGCCGCACCGCTCGCAGCGAGGCCGACGCCGCCTGGCTGGCGCGGGGTGCGCGGGTCTACCGCCTCCCGGGGATCTACGGGCCCGGACGCTCGATCTTCGAGCGGCTCGCCGAAGGACGCGCCCACCGCATCGACCTGCCGGCGCAAGTGTTCAGCCGCGTCCACGTGGAGGACATCGCAGCCGGCGTCGTCGGCGGCATCGCCGCCCCGGGCGGCGCCTACAACCTCGCCGACGACCTGCCCTGCGCGCAGAACCGGCTGGTGGAGGAGGCCTGCCGCCTCACCGGCGCCGCGCTGCCGCCGCTGCAGGCGCTGGACGAGGCCGGCCTCTCGCCGATGGCGCGGGCGTTCTATGCGGAGAACCGCCGCGTCGCCAACGGCAAGGCCCGCCGCGTCCTCGGCTGGCAACCGCGCTATCCCACCTACCGGGAGGGGCTGCGGGCACTGCGCCCCGGCTGATGTACCGCCGGCCGTTCGCTAGGCGGCGTGGACAAATTCGACGTCTGCTAAATGGCAGCAACGGAGTGGAAAGCGGTCATTGATCTAAGCACTTGTCCGGCATTGTCGTGCACGGCTCTACCTTTACCCATTCGACCACCCTGACTTCCTTTGTGGGTCCATCGTATTTAGGCGAAGGGGTGATCTCTTCGCCCAAAAATTCGACTGTGATCCAAGGAAACGACGACAGGCCAAGCTCGGCTGCGTTGCGCTTTGCTTTCTCTAGTCGGGGCTTTAAATCCTTTCCGATCCCCGACATACGCCAAGGAGAAATCTTTTCCTGTCCGCTCCTGAATTCCATTTCCGGATAAAACTCGGGGCCATGCGGTCCCAATACTGCCATTCCTCGGAACCGCTCATATTTTCCCGGGAAGTTGCATCCCGACAAAGCTAAAATCGTCAGCGACAAGGAAATGTAATAGCGCAACATCGCTGCATGTTAGAAAATCAGCGAAGGACTGCAACGGGGCGGAAGCCGCCGTAGCCATCCTCCCCGGAACGGGGAGGGGGACCACCCGGAGGGTGGTGGAGGGGCACCCTCGGTGTGCGTGCCATCTCGTTAGCCCACAGCAGAACTTCCTGTCGATCACGGTCACGCAAACGCTCGTGCCCCTCCACCATGCTTCGCATGGTTCCCCTCCCCCAAGGGGAGGATGGGGCGTAAGCTGCCATTTCGCTTGAAAGTGCGATTTTTCGCACCGGAATGGCCAGGTTGGGTGGATTGCTGCCACAAAGCGGATGGCATCAGCTATGCGAATCAAATTGATCCCTGCCGCCTGTGCTCTGTGTTTTGTAAACCCAATTGCCACTGCAAGCGTTATATCTTGGGATAAGAGCGTTGGGGACTTCTTGACGCAGGCATTAGCATTCTTGATGGCGTCGCCCATTATTGCATGGCTGCAAATTCTCGGCGTCTTCATTGTCAAGAAGTCGATACCTATAAGATTTAAGGGCGCTATTGTCGTCTTTTCACTCGCAGCTGCGCTTGATTATCTACGGTTGGTTATCTTGATCGATCTCGCAAGATCTTCAACATCTGCCGTTGCCTTGCTTATTCATCCGTTGATCTTTCAACCTCTGTGGGTGCTGCCCATCGGCGCAGTTATTGCTTTGTTGGGTCGCCGCAAGCCGGGCTAATCTTTTGCGCGAAATGTCCGCCATGGGGCGTGACCGGACCGTCTGAATTTGTCCACGCGCCCTACGCCGCCTTGCGCCGCGCCGAGAGGGCGATCACCAGCCCCGCCATCGCCAGCACCGCCCCGGCCACGGCCAGCGTGGTCCAGCGATAGCCCTCGAACAGCGTCGAGAGCGCCATCGCCACCACCGGCACCGCGACGCCGTTGTAGGCCGCGCGGCCCGGCCCGAGCTGGCGGATCAGCATGAAGTAGAGCGGGAACGTCACCACCGAGCCCATGATCGCAAGATAGAGGATGCCCGCCAGGTATTCCCAGCGCGTCTCGATCACCGGCGGCCCCGCAGTCGCCAGGCTCCAGACGATGTCGATCAGGGTCCCCCACAGCATCGACCAGGCGATCAGCGGCACCACCGCCAGCCCGCGCGCGACGCGCCCGGCCTGGAGCACGTTCGCCACCGAGGCGCTCAGCAGCCCGGCGCAGGTGAGCGCCACGCCCAGCACGATGCGACCCTCGGGCGGGGCGGAGCGGTACTCGTGGACCAGCAGCAGCGCGATGCCCGACATCGCCACCAGCGAACCGACCACGAAACCGGGGGCGACCCGCTGCTGGAGGAAGATGCGCGCAAGGATCGCATTGGGCACCATCAACAGCGCATAGAACACCGCCACCAGGCCCGAGGTCAGGTGGATTTCGGCCTGGTAGACGAACTGGAAGTTGCCGACGAACTGCGCCAGCCCGACCAGCATCGAGAGCACCATCCCCTCGCGCGGGAGGCGCAGCGGATCCCGGCGCAGCAGCGCAAGGACGAACATGCCGACGCAGGCGACGAGGAAGCGGTAGGTGATTGACCACGAGGCCGGGACCGATCCGACCTGGTCCTTGATGACCAGCCAGGTCGAGCCCCAGATCGCGGTCACCACCAGGAAGGCGATGACGATGCGGGCACGGGAGGCCGGCGCCTCCCCGGCACCGGCGCTCACGGCGCCCTCGTCTGCGACGCGATGCTCACAGCGCCGCGATGGCGCGGGCCAGCGCCTCGACGTGATCGTCGCGCGCGTCCCATGCCGTCACCAGCCGCGCCGCGTCCGGGCCCCAGTCGTAGAAGGCGAAGCCCTGCGCCCGCAGCGCCTCGCGCTCGTTCGCGGTGCAGGACAGGAACACCTCGTTGGCCTCTACCGGGTGCAGCAGCCGAGCCGGGTCCGCCGCGGCGATCCGGGCCGCGGCGGCATTGGCCGCGCGCGCGTTGGCCAGCCACACGTCGTCCTCCAGCATCGCCAGGATCTGCGCGGCCATGAACCGTCCCTTGGACTGGAGATGGCCGGCGCGCTTGCGGCGATACCGGATCGTGCGGGCCGCCTCGACGTCGAAGAAGACGATCGCCTCCGCGCTCATCCCGCCGTTCTTGACGAAGCCGAAGCTGAGCACGTCGATGTCGCCTGCCGCCTCGGCCGGGCTGCAGCCGAGGAACGCCACCGCATTGGCGAAGCGCGCCCCGTCCATGTGCAGGCCCAGCTTGCGACCACGGGCGAAGGCCGCGATCGCCGCCAGGTCCGCCGGCCTATAGACGCAGCCGTACTCGCTCGCCTGGGTGATCGAGACCGCGTGGGGCTGCACCTGGTGGACGTCGTCGCGGATCGGGTCGAGGATGGCGGCGAGCGTCTCGGGCGTGACCCGGGCGCTCTCCCCTTCGGCCAGCAGCAGCTTGGCGCCATGGAGGTAGAAACCGGGCGCGCCCGCCTCGTCCATCTCGATGTGCGCTTCGCGGTGGCACGCGACCGCGCCGTGCGGCGACACCAGCGCGGCCAGGCCCAGGCAGTTCGCCGCGGTCCCCGTCGCCACCCACAGCACCGCGCATTCGCGCCCGAACAGCGCGGAGAAGGCGCCGTCGAGCCGGCGGCTGAGATCGTCACCGTCGTATGGGGCGTCGGCGGCATCGGCCGCCATCATCGCCTTCCACACGGCGGGATGGACGGCGGCGGCATTGTCGGACGTGAACTGCATGGCCCCATGCCCTGAAAGCAGCCGCCTGGAACGTCAAGCACTACCCCGGCGTTCGCACCCTGACAAAGAGGAGAACCGCCCATGGTCGGCGTTACCATCACCAAGCACGAGAACGGCTCGACCGGCGAGTACCACGCGCACGTCGCCGACAGCGATCACATCGGCCGGCTCACCTGGACCGAGCGGGGCGGCGTTCGCTACGCCGAGCACACGCTGGTCCCGCCGCCGATCGGCGGTCGCGGCGTGGCGATGCGACTGGTCGAGGCGATGGTCGCAGACGCGCGCGAGAACGACTTCCGGATCGCGCCGGTGTGCAGCTACGTCGTGACCGCCTTCCGTCGCCATCCCGACTGGGCCGACGTCCAGGCCTGAGCGCCCGCGCCGATCCCCTCCTTGGTCCAGACCTGAGCGCGGGCGTGACCTCGCGCGCAATGGGTGCGCCGAGCGCAACCGCAGTCAAGGCCGCTTGCGCGCGGGGGAAATCGCCCGGAGCGATCCCGCGCTAGACAGCCCGTCCGAACACCGGCCGGCCGCAGAAGCCGGCAAGACCTCCGCCACGGACCGACGCCGCATGACGCGGCTCGCGCGGCGGAGCAGGGATGGGAGAGAACACGATGCGCAAGAGCATGCTCCTGCTGGCCGCCTCCGGGTGCGCGCTGGCCTGCCCCGTCGCCGGACAGGCGCAGGAAGCCGCCGCCCGGCCGGCCGAGGCCCCGAGGGTTGAGAACGGCGATATCATCGTCACCGCCCGCAAGCGGCAGGAATCGGTGCTCAAGGTTCCCGTGATCGAGACGGTGCTGAGCCCGGAGATCCTCTCCAAGGCGCAAGTGACCGATATCACGGGCATCACCAACCAGGTCGCCGGCCTGCAGGTGGGCAACAACGTGCTGACCGTGGGCACCCAGATCTCGCTGCGCGGCGTTGGCACCAGCTCGCTCGATGCCGGCGTCGACCAGTCGGTCTCGCTCAACATCGACGGGCTCCAGCTCACCCAGGGCGCCACGTATGCGGTCGGACTGTTCGACATGGCGCAGGTCGAAGTGCTCAAGGGTCCGCAGGCGCTGTTCTTCGGCAAGAACAGCCCGGGCGGCGTGATCTCGATCCGCACGGCCGATCCCGGCGACGAGGCGGAGCTGATCGCCCGCGCCAGCTACCTGTTCGAATCGCGCGAGCGGCGCGGCGAACTGATCTACTCGGCGCCGCTCAGCGACACCGTCGGCTTCCGCTTCGCCGGCATGTACTCCAAGGACGACGGCTATTTCCGCAACCGGGCCACGGCCCTCCCCGGCACCGGCGCCGTCGATCCCTCGAGCAAGCGCTACAACGGCGGCGACGAGTTCATCGTGCGCGGAACCTTCGTGTGGGAGCCGGACGACAGCTTCAGCCTGCGCCTCAAGGCCAATGCGACGGAGAAGCGCATCACCGGCGGCAGCTCGGCCTACGGCAGCTGCCCGGACGGGAACGGCGCTCCGGCCGGGATTCCCTTCATCAACCCGGCCGACGACTGCAGGGTGGACCGCGACATCTACATCGTCGATCTCGATCCGGCCGCCTTCCCCAGCGCGCGCAACGGCGGCGTGCCCTTCATGAAGTACCAGACCCAGTTCGGCACGCTGGAGATGAACTATGAAGTGGCGCCGCTGCTGACGCTGACGTCCACCACCGGCTACTTCAACACCACCGTCGACGGCTTCATCAACGGCGTCAATACGGGCTATGCCGGGCCCAGCCTGATGGCCGACAACCATTTCACCCGGCGCGACTACACGCAGGAGCTGCGCCTCCAGTCGGACTTCTCCAGCGCGCTGAATTTCCTCCTCGGCGGCTACTACCAGGACGGGCGGATCACCAACCGAGTCTTCGTCGGCGGCAACCTGGCCCTCTTCGGCAGCCCGGCGTTCACCACGCTGACCGCCGGCATCAACGACGTGGGGATCGACGCCTACTCCGGCTTCGGGCAGCTGCGCTGGCGCCCGGCGGAAACGCTCGAGATCGCCGGCGGCGTGCGCTACACCGACGAGAAGCGGCATGACGACGGCTATACCCTGACGGGAATCGACGCAACGCCCGTCACGGTCACAGTGGGGCAGCCGGACATCCGCTCGAAGAACTGGTCGCCCGAGCTCACGATCACCTACACCCCGACCGACGACCTGACGATCTTCGGCGCGCTCAAGCAGGGCTACAAGTCCGGCTCGTTCATCATGACCACGCCGCCCGCGGAAGGCGTCGACAACTCCTTCGGCGACGAGAAGGTGCGCGGCGGCGAGATCGGCGTGAAGGCGCGGCTGGCGGACCGCACGGTGACGGTGAACACGGCCTTCTACTACTACAAGTACTCGGACCTGCAGGTCGGCGCCAACGAGGTCGCCTCGGGCGGGCTCCCGGTGATCCGCACGATCAACGCGGCCTCGTCCAAGGTCTACGGCATTGACTTCGAGGCCACCTACCGCCCGCCCGCGTTCGAAGGCCTCAGCGCCAGGCTGGCGGTGAACTGGAATCACGCACGGTTCACCACCTTCGACAACGCGCCCTGCTGGGGCGGCCAGCGCATCCAGGACGGCTGCGACCGCTTCTTCAACGAGGATACGGGGCTGTTCCAGGCGCAGGACCTCTCCGGCGTGCCCCTGCCCAAGGCGGCCGACTGGACCGCCACGGGCGGTGTCGACTACGAGACCCCGGTCGGCGCCAGCATGAAGCTCACGCTGGGGCTGAACGGGCAGTATTCCTCGAAATTCCTGCGCAACCTGGGTGACCGCGCCGACTTCTACCAGCCCGCCTTCTTCAAGCTGAACGGCAACGTCGCGCTTGCGGGCGATACCGACGGCTGGGAGCTGGCGCTGATCGGCAACAACCTGACCAACAAGTACACCTCGGGCAACTGCACCCAGTTCAGCGGCGCCACCGGGCAGATCTTCCTCTCGCCGCTGACGGGTGGCACCACCCGCAACGCCGCGGGCGTGGACGAGCTCGCCTGCATCCCCGACCGCGGGCGCGAGGTGTTCCTGCGCCTGACCCTGCGGCCGTTCAGCCTCTAGGGGGCGGCGGGCGCGGTCCGGCCCCGGTCAGGAGCCGTACCGCGCCCGCAGCGTCTCGAAGGCCGTGCCCGGCCCCTGCGCCAGCCGCGTCTCGATCATCGCGCAGACCACCTCGGGACCATGAACCGCGGTGTCGATCACCAGGTCCGACACGTCGTTGCGGTAGACCTCCTCGTAGAACCAGGGGCGCAGGCGGGTCAGCCGGTCGACGATCCTGCGCGCGGCATCCTCGCCCAGCAGGTCGGTGGGGATCTTCTTGTCCATCCGCCGCTCGGCCACGCGCCGCTCGAGCACGTCGAAGGGCGGCCTGAGGGTGACCAGCAGCACCGGAAGCCCCGCCGTGCGCGCCACCAGGTCCTGCAGGACCGGCGGATCGCTCATCAGCAGGTGGTCGAAGATGACGTTGAGGCCCTGCCGCGCGCTCGCCGCCATCCATTCGTGCAGGGCAGCAAAGGCCTTCACCCCCTGCGGCCCCAGACGCCAGCGCAGCGGGCCGTCGGGGTCCGCGGGATCGACCGGCACCGCCTCGATCCCCTGCGCGGCGAGCGGGCCGTGGTGGCCGTAGCGGGCCGGCAGGGTGTTGGCGGTGAAGTGGTCGATGCCATAGAGCAGCCAGTAATCCTCCTGCCGCTTCTGGAACAGCTCGCAGGTGGTCGACTTGCCCGAGCCCGAGGTGCCGTTGACGACGACGATCTGCCCGGGCGCGACCGCGGGCGTCATGCCGGGCTTCCCACCGCGATCTCGCCGCGCGCGATGCGGCGGAAGCGCTCGACCGGGGCGAACTCCTGATTGTCGCCCCAGTGCTCCTTCCCGTCCCAGTCCCAGCGCACCAACGACCAGACCACCGTGTGATCGGTATAGCCGGTGAAGACGAGGCCGGGGTCGATGGTGCCGGTGGCCTCCATCGTCCGGCCAAGCGTGTCGGTCGCCTGCCACAGCACCCGCGCCGGCCCGAACTGGCCCCATTCCAGCACCTCGCGGCGGCCGGAGGCGAGGCTCGCCATCGTGCCGTCCTTCCAGATGAACCCGCCGATCGAGCGCGCCTCGGTGCCGGCGCCCATGGCGATGGCGTGGAAGGCGCTGCCGTCCGCGATGCCCCAGAAGTACCCGCCGCAAGCGAGCGACTCGTACTCCCGCGCGCCGTAGGAGGTGTCGCGCATCGACCAGCAGTCGATCGCCCACTCCTCGCCGTCGTGCCGCACGGTGCCCTGCATGCGGCCGGGTTGCTCGATGTGGAACTTCGCCGTCGCCGCCTGTCCCGAATCGCCGGTGCGCAGCTCGTGCGCGGGCCCGACCGCGGTCCAGGTGAGGTCGAGCAGCAGCCCGTCCTTGTCGTAGTCCAGCTTGTACCGGCGCATCGGCTCGACCATCCGGCACGACAGCGAATTGCGCGCCTTCATGTCGAACTTGCCGCGGGTGTCCGCCGGCAGCGCCTGGAGGTGGCTCCACTGATAGTGCAGGCAGTTCCACTGGAACGTCCCCGAAGGATCCCAGAGCACCGGCCCGCCGTTCAGCATCCCCATGTTGGGGCGGAAGTAGTACTGGATCATCCCGTGGACGTGCCGCTCGGGGATCGAGAGCGAGAACCACACGCTCTCGTTCCAGTAGGGATTGTCGTCGCGTCCGGCGCCGAACTGGTCGGCGAAGCTGAGGTCGTTCATGGCGCGGTCGCTCCTTCGGGCCATTCGATGGCCAGGCTGATGCGGGTGAGCGTCAGGGTGGCGATGCGCCATGCCCCGTTCTCTACGCGGTAGGTCTCGTGATAGTGGCCGCGCCCGAGGATGGCCTTCCAGCCTTCGCGCGGGTGGGCGGTGTCCCAGGTGATGGCGTCCTGCATGGCCCACACACCCTCGGCGTGCTCGGCGTCGTGGACCGTGATCTCGGCGGTGAAGCCCTGGTGGCAGGACACCGCGTGCTCCAGCGAGGCCCTCAGGCTCTGGGCATAGGCCTCTCCCCCGCAGAGCCAGATCCTCCCGTCAGGGGTGAGCACTTTCATGTCGCGCGTGAAGACCTCTGCCAGATGGTCCCACTGCTTGGTGTCCATCAGCCGGAAGTAGCGCGCCTTCAGGTTGCGGATGCGCTCGATCGCCTCGATCCGCTCGATGCCGTCCATTCCCTCTCCACCCCGTTCTGCGCCGGCAGGTCAGCAGAGCGGGCGCGGCGTGGCAAGCGCAGGAGACGCAGCGGCATCGACAATGCGACGCGCTGGCGCTTCAGCCCCAGCCCTGCGCCAGGAAACGGGTGGCGAGCGCCGCCAGGAAGGCGGCGCCGCGCGGCATCACGCTTTCGTCCAGCGTCATGCGAGTGGAGTGGATGCCGCAGCACTGCCGCCAGTCCGCCCCTTCGGGACTGGCGCCCAGGAAGAACATCGCCCCCGGCACGGTCTCCAGCACATAGGCGAAGTCCTCCGCCCCCATGATCGGGTCGGCCAGCCGCAGGAAGGCGCCCTCGCCCAGCAGTTCGCGCGCCACCCCCTCGCCGAAATCGACCGCGCCGGCGTCGCACACGGTGACGGGGAAACCCTGGAGGATCTCCACTTCGGCGGTGAGCCCGTGCGCGCCCGCGATCCCCGCGGCGAGCAGGGGAACCTCCTCGGCCAGACGCGCACGGTTCGCGGCGGAGAGCGTGCGCATCGTGCCGGTGAGCGTGGCGCTGTCGGCGATGACGTTGTGGGCGGTGCCGGACTCGATCCGGGTGACGCTGACGACCACCGGGTCGAACACGCTGAAGCGGCGCGCGACCATGGTCTGGAGCGCGCCGACGATCTCGCAGGCGATCGGCACCGGGTCGAGCGTGTCGTGCGGCATCGAGGCATGGCCGCCTCTCCCGGTCACGGTGATGCGCAGCTGGTCGGCCGCCGCCAGCAGCGGCCCCGCCTTCCCGCCGACGAGACCGTGCGGGGCATTGGGCATGACGTGGAGCGCGAAGGCGGCGTCGGGCAGGGGGCGGTCGAAACCCGCGCCGCCGAGCAGCCCGTCCTCGAGCATGAAGCGAGCGCCGTGGTAGCCCTCCTCGCCCGGCTGGAACATGAAGCGCACCTCGCCCCGCAGGTCCGAGGCGCGTCCCGCAAGGATCTCAGCGGCTCCGGTAAGCATGGCGACATGCGCGTCGTGGCCGCAGGCATGCATCACCCCCGGAACGGCGGAGGCATAGGCAAGGCCGGTCTCCTCCGGCATCGGCAGCGCATCCATGTCGCCGCGCAGCAGGACGCAGCGGCCCGGCCCCGCACCGCCACGCAGCGTCGCCACCAGGCCGGTGGTCGAAGGCCCTTCCGCCCATGCGAGAGGGAGGTGGGCCAGCGCCGCAAGAATCTTGTCGCGCGTCCTGGGGGTATGGAGCCCGATCTCGGGGTCGGCGTGGATGGCCCGGCGCAGCGCGACGATGCGCTCGGACAAGGCGCGGTCGGCCAAGGCGGCGGCTTCGGCGGCGAGGCTGGCGGTCATCGCCGCATGATACGCGCGCTCAGTCGGCTGTCGAGGCGGGTTCGTCCGTGACCGGGTCCGCAATGCCGACGGCGATCCGACCGCGCTCCACCTGCTGGAGCGTGCGCCAGGCCATCACCCCCATGGCGAGGTAGGACACCGCCCCCGCCAGCGCGACCGCCCAGGCGGCGCCGCTCGGCCCCATCGGGATGAACTGCCACAGCGCCACGCCCAGCGCCACGAGCGCGATCAGGCGCGCCACCAGCGACTGCTGCGCCCGCCCTGTGGCGTGCAGCACCGGCTCGAAGGCGACGCTGGCCAGGTCGAAGCTCGCCGCGAGCGAGAGCGGGACGAGGATCGCCGCGCCGCTCTCGAAATCGTCGCCGCCGATCAGCGCCAGCAGCGTCTCGCCGGCGAAGACCGCGATGAGCACGACGATGACCCCGGCGAGGCCCGCGATCAGGCTCGTCTGCACCGCCAGCTTGCGGAACTCGGCGGCCTTGGAGGCGACCCGGACCCGCGCCACTTCGGCATAGACCGAGCGCGTCAGCAGGGTCGAAAGCTTGCTCAGCGCCTGCGACAGCTGCGAGGCCAGGCGATAGAGGCCCGCCGCGCGCGTGCTGACCCAGCCGCCGACCACCAGCAGCGGTCCGTTCTTCATGGCCGCGTCGATGGTGGAGCCGCCATAGGTAATCAGGAAGAAGCGCGCGACGCCCGGGTTCTCCTGCAGCGCCTGGCGCCACCGCCCCAGGTTGGACAGCCGCACCGCCTCGGGCGCAAGACGCCGCGCCATGATCCAGTAGAGGATGGCCTCCAGGATATCGACCGCCGCCCAGGCCGCCAGGAAGCGCCCGACCGAGGGGCCGGTGGCCCAGATCAGCAACGCCGCGGCCAACCGGCCACTGGGCACGATGGCCTCGACGTAGACCGCCATGTCGAAGCGGTCGAGCGCGCGCACCACGCCCGTGGGTGCAGATACCAGTGCCCAGAGCGAGCCGAAGCAGTACCAGAAGGCGACGTCGACATAGTCCGGGTTGAGGTCCAGAACGTGGGCGAAGCCGAAGATCAGCAGCGCCGCCAGCAGGCAGCCGAACACCGCGCCGGCCGCGTCGATCATGCCGCACAGCATGCTCAGGCGGCCGAACTTGCCCCAGTCGCGCGCGTGGACGTGCTCCGAGCCGTAGCGGACCACCACCCGCCAGGTCTGGAAGCCCGCCAGCGAGGTCAGCGCCTGCGCGGTGCCGAAGATCAGCGAGAAGTGGCCGAAGTCCTTGAGGCCGAGCGTCCGCGTCAGGATCGCCAGGTAGGCCAGACCGCAGATCGCGCCGAAGCCCTTGCCGCCGAGCAGCCATGCCGTGTTCTGGAGGATCCGCCCTAGCGGGGTGGCGCTCTCGCGGCGGTATCGTTGCGCGGACATTGCGTCGCATTTGGACGAGGGTGCCGCCACTTGCAAGGGGATCGCGCGCGCCAGCCTTTCCTCTTGGTCCGCCAAGGAGTATGGCGCGCGGCTTCCCCCCAGCAGACCGAAGCCTTGACCATGATCGAACACGCCATCCTTCTCAGCGCCGGCCAGGGCTCGCGCCTGCTCCCGCTCACCGCCGAGCGGCCCAAGTGCCTGATCGACTTTTCCGGCCGCTCGCTCATCGAATGGCAGATCGAGATGCTCGCCCGCGGCGGCGTCCGGCGCATCGACGTGGTGACCGGGTTCATGACCGACATGCTGGAAGAGCACCTCCAGGCGATCCGCGACCCGCGGGTGGAGATCGCGATCCGCTTCAACCCGTTCTACAAGGTGGCGGACAACCTCGGCTCCTGCTGGATCGCGCGCGAGGCGATGCGCGGCGACTTCCTCATCCTCAACGGCGACACGCTGGTGTCGGAGGAGATCGTCGCCCGGGTCCAGCAGGGTGCGACGGGGCCGGACGGCAAGCCCTGGCCGATCGCCGTCACCGTGGACGTGAAGGCCGAGGGCTACGACAGCGACGACATGAAGGTGGAGCGCGCAGGCGACGGTCGCCTCGTCCACATCGGCAAGACGCTGACGGCGGCGCAGTCGAACGCCGAGTCGATCGGCTTCCTCGCCTTCCGCGGCGAAGGTGCCGACCTGTTCCGGGAGACCGTGCGCCAGGCGATGCGCACCCCCGAAGGCGTGCAGCACTGGTACCTCAAGGTGATCGACTCGATCGCGCCCACCGGCAAGGTCGGCACCGTCTCGATCGAGGGGCTGGACTGGGCCGAGGTGGACTTCCTCAACGACATCGAGATCGCGACGAGGCTGACCGACACCTGGTGACCGGCCTTGCGGCAGGGGGTGGGCCGCGGGAGATGGCCGCGAGCTGAGCTGCGGCCTTCGACACGCTCAGGCTGAGCGGGTCGAAGCGCCCGAACCGTCGCTCTGGTCGAAATGCCCCTTGAGCCACTGGACCAACTCTTCCCGGTCGGAGCCCTCCAGCGCCACGGCGTGGCCGAGGTCCGGCACCTTGGGCCAGCCGCAGTCGACGAACTCTCGCCCCTGCCACTCGCGCGCGCCTTCGTAGCGGGGGATGACGTGGAAGTGGACGTGCGGATCCACCATCATGAGCATCAGGTAGTTGAGCCGCCGGTAGCCCACGGCCCTGCCCAGCGCCGCCTCGATCGCGGCGGTGACGATCTTGAGCTCGGCATGGGCTTCGGCGGGGAGGTCGCCGAAGGCGGTGGCGTCGCTCTTGGCCGCCAGCACCAGTGCGCCGAGCGTCGGCTGTGCCGGGCGGGCGAGGACCGTCCAGTGCGCGAACTGCGCCACCTGCGTCGCCGGCCAGCCGAACTTCTCCATCGTCGCGTTCATCGGCTCACCCTTCCGCCAGCCACGAGGTGATCGTACCGCCGCGCGCCCGCACAATCCAGGCCTGCACCAGGCGCACGGCATGGACCAGGCACGAGAGCACGGTCCACCAGGCCACCGCGACGAGGCCGAGGTCCGGCCGCGCGAACAGCATGGCCACGAACAGGATCACCATGTTGGGGTTGCGCCGCGCGGTCACGAGGCGGAAGCGGCTGTCGAACCGGCGCCACACGTGGATGTGCATCAGGCCGTTCTGGCGCATGAACAGCCCCTCGATCAGCCGCTGGACCACGTAGCCGCCCTGGATCGCCGCCTGCACCCACCAGAAGGTGGCATCGTCGTAGCCGAGCCCCCAGGTGGCGAGCCCGGTCGCCCAGAACCACCACCAGAACGGCGGATGCACCAGGTCCATGCCGTGATCGAACACGTTGCCCCAGGCCGACGAGGTGATCGTGCAGCGCGCCAGCTTGCCGTCCACGGTGTCGAGAACCATGAACACCAGGCCCAGCGCCATGCCGGCCCAGTAGTGGCCGTAAGCGAAGAGCACCGTGGCCGCGACGCAGAAGGCGGCACCCACGGTCGTCACCATGTTGGGTGTGATCCCCAGCCGCGCGCAGATGCGCGTCAGCACCAGCGCCCACTCGGGCCAGAGATACTTGGTCAGGACGTCGGTCACGCCCTTGTAGGCGCCGAAGTAGCTCGCGCGCTCGATCTGCCGCACGCTTGCCGGGGTGAGCGCCATGAGGAAGGGCGTCTCGCGCTTGCGCAGCTGCTTGTTCTCGATCGTCGGCCCGTCCTCGTAGGCAACGAGCGTGAGCCCGGCGGTGTCGGCGATGCCCTCCCCCCGCTCCATGGCCCGCACGATGCGCTCCGCCTGCCCTGCGTCGGCCGCATGGGCGAGCGCCGGGATGCCGCCGAGGGTGAGCACGATCCCCGGCCGCGCGGCGACATACCCGAACCACGCCGGGTCCCACGCGTGGGCGGCGTTGGAGAGGATGGCAGGCCCGGCCACCTCCCCGAGTTTGGCCTCTGATCCGGCCTCGACTCCGGCGGCGCGGGCGATCCGCGCCACGCGCTCCGCCATCGTCAAGCCCCAGAGCTTCACGGGGTTGGCGCCCACCGTCAGCGCCTGCAATCCTGTCGCGTCCTTGACCATGAAGCCGCCCGTAGCCAGTCCCTCCGAGAGTGGCAATCGTGGCGCACCGGGCCGTGGCCCTTGGGCCACACCGCCACAGAACTGTAACTTTAACGTGTCAGGTCGTGATTCCTAGTGATTTCGCGGACGGGCGACACTACATAGGCTTCCGTGCACGGAAGTATCTATACCTTCGAAACGCTGCCGATCTTCGGTGAGCTCGGCCGCCGGGACGGCGCGCGGACGGTGCGCGCCCCGCGGCGCGGACGCGCGGTGCCGCTCGTCGGCATCGTCCGCAACCCGCGCAGCCATCGCAACAAGGGCATCTCGCCCGAGATGGCGGACTGCTCGAACATCCTGACGCAGACCCCCCGCACGCGGGAGGACCTGCACCACACCCTGGCAGAGTTCGCGCGCCGCGGCATCGACTATCTGGTGGTCGACGGCGGCGACGGCACCGTGCGCGACGTGCTGTCGTGCGGGGCCGACATCTTCGGGGACGACTGGCCGACGTTCATCGTCCTGCCCAAAGGGAAGACCAACGCGCTCGCGGTCGACCTCGGCCTGCCCAACCACTGGTCGCTGGCCGAAGCGCTGGCGGCGGCGCATCGCGGCGGCACCCTCGCCCGCCGCCCGCTGCGGATCACCTCCGCCGACGGCAGCGGCCGCTGCATCCAGGGTTTTATCCTGGGCACCGGCGCCTTCACTCTCGCCACCGAGGCCGGGCAGGAAGCCCATCGCCGGGGTGCCTTCAACAGCTTCGCGGTGGGGCTCTCGATCCTGTGGAGCGTGCTGCAGACGCTGTTCGGCCGCGAAGGCAATCCCTGGCGCACCTGCACCCGCACCCGCATCCAGGATCGCCGCAGCGGCCGTCGCATGCCCTACGCCGGCCGCGGCAACGCCGACGAGCGCTATCTCGCCATCGCCACCACCTTCGAGCGCTTCCCGCTCGGCGCCCGCCCCTTCGGCCGCAACCCGGCCAGCGGGCTCAAGGTCGCGGTGATCGACCGACCGGTGCGCTGGGTCGTCGCCCTCCTCCCGGCGATGATGTTCGGCTTCAACGCAAGGTTCCTCGCCCGCAACGGCGCGCAGCGCTTCAGCGCCAGCGACCTCGAGCTCGATCTCGATCTCGGCGGCTCGTTCATCCTCGATGGCGAGGCCTTTCCGGCCGGCCGCTACGTGCTGGAGGAAGGGCCCCAGATCGATTTCGTGGTGCCCTGAGCCGAATCGCGCCTGCGGGCTTGTAATTGCGGCCCGCCTGCCCGACTCCCATGCCCATGAGCGACAACACGGCTGAATACGGCAACCTGGACGAGCGCGTCGCCGCCGCGCTCGCGCGTGACGTGGCGCCCGAGGTCAGGGCCTTCGCGGAACGGCTTGCTCACGCCTCGGGCGCACTGGCCGTGCTGTTCTACGGATCGAACCTGCGTACCGGCTCGCTCGACGGCGTCCTCGACTTCTACGTGCTGCTGCCCGGCTCCCAGGCGGAGCGCATCTGGCCGCGCGTGAGCTACCACGAGTGGGACTGCCGGGGCATGGTCCTGCGGGCCAAGGTCGCCACGATGGCGCTGGAGACCTTCCGTGCCGCTGCCGCCGGAGAGCGGGTGGACACCACCATCTGGGCCCGCTTCGTCCAGCCGAGCGCGCTGGCCTGGCAGCGCGACCGCGTCGCCGCCGCCGCCGTGGCAAGCGCAGTCGCGGGCGCGGCGCGCACCGCCGCCCGCCTCGCCGTCGCCCTCGGCCCCGCCGAAGGGACGGCCGAGGATTACTGGCGCGCGCTGTTCCGCGCGACGTATGCCGCCGAGTTCCGGGTGGAGAAGGCGGGCCGGGAGGATTCCATTCTCGCCGCCAACCGCGAGCACTTCGCGGGCCTGCTGCCGCTGGCGCTGCGGGCGGGTGGGATCGCCTTCGCGCAGGCGGACGGCGGCGTCCTGCGGCCGGAGCTCGACCGGCGCGCGCGGGGCCGCGCGCTGGCCTGGTGGTCGCGCCGCCGGCGCCTGGGCAAGCCCTACAACGTCGTGCGGCTGCTCAAGGCCTCCACCACCTTCCACGGCGCGGCGCGCTACGCCGCGTGGAAGATCGAGCGCCACACCGGCGTCCCGGTCGTGCTCACCCCCTGGCGAGAGCGCCATCCCGTGCTCGCCGCGCCCGGCGTGCTCTGGCAGGTCTGGCGCGGCCGCAAGGCGCGCGAACGCGAGACCGGAAGCCGGCCTGCATGACCCCCGCCGCGCTGATCCTGGCCGGCGCGCGCCCAGGCGCCCCCGATCCTGTCGCCGCCGCCGAGAACATCCCGCACAAGGCCCTGGCCGAGATCGCCGGGCGCCCGATGCTCGCGCACGTGGTGGAGGGCCTGCGCGGCGCCGGGATCGAGCGGCTGGCCGTCTCCACCCGCGAGCCGCACGTGCGCGACCTGGCCCTGCAACTGGGATGCGAGGTGCTCGCGGCGGGCGAAGGGCCGAGCGCGAGCGTCGCCATCGGCCTCAAGGCCCTGGGCGCGCCGATGCTCGTCACCACCAGCGACCACGCGCTGCTGCGCCCCGAATGGGTGCGCGATTTCCTAGCCGACACCCCGGCGGGCAGCGACGTCGCCGTCCTGCTCGCGCGGCGCGAGGCGGTGGAGGCGGCGGCGCCCGGCAGCCGGCGTACCTACCTGCGCTTCGCCGACGGCCACTGGTCGGGCTGCAACCTGTTCCTGCTGGCGAGCGAGCGCGCCGGCCGCGCCATCGAGACCTGGAAGATGGTGGAGGCGGACCGCAAGCGACCCTGGCGCATCGCCGCGCGCCTCGGGCTCGACATGCTGGCCGGCTACGTGCTGGGCCGCCTGACCCTGGCCGAGGCGATCGGCCGGCTCGGCCGCCGGATCGGCGTCGCGGGACACCTGGTAACCGCGCGCGACGGGCTGGCGGCGGTCGACGTGGACAAGCCCGCCGACCTGGCCGAGGTGCGGGCGCGCCTGTCCGCGCCCGCCGCGCCGCCGGTCACATGTACTTCATCTGCACCCGGATCGACTTGACGCCGTTCCCGACGGGCACGCCGACCTTGGTGTAGCTCGGCTTGCCCAGGTTGAAGAGGCTGATCGCCGGGTTGTTCGACATCGCTCCGCCATCGGTGCGGATGTCGGTATCGCCATTGCCGTTGACGTCGTGGCGCACGGCCACGCCGTAAGTGCCCGCGGCGGAGACGGGGATGCAGAAGGTCATCGTGCCGGCGCGGGCCGGGACCTCGATGCGCGAGAGCCACTTGCCCTTCACCAGCCACTCCGCGGACGTTGCCCGATAGGCCTGGACGCGCAGCTTGCCGCTCGACGACTTCACCCCGTCCACCGTGACCATCAGCGCCGGGCCGCGCTCGGACGAGCAGCGGCTCATGTCGTTGCGGATTTCGTTGCGGTACTGGGCCAGCGCCGGCACCGGTGCGGCCAGCCCGGCGACGGCGGCCAGGGCCAGCGCGGCGGTGAGGCGAGGCAGGATGTTGGAAGCGTAGGAACGGGTCGGTTTCATGTCTTTCCCATGCAGAGGACGGGGCGCTGTCCGAACGCGGTTCGGTCCGCAGCAACCCTTCGATCGCCGCTATGTGCCCGAAAAGCGGTGAATAGGCACTGAACTTGCCGTTCACCGATGGAAAGCACCGGTTGATCCCGGACCAGCAAGGGCATTGCGGCGGGGTTTCGACAAGCTCAACCGGAGCGGACGTGGCGGCAAGGCGCTCTGCCCTTGCGCCGCGGTTCGGGAGAGGATTGTCGCCCTGGTTGCGGGGTAAGGGCCCCAGCGCAAGCCGTCCACGCCTTGCCCTGCCCCGCTCGGGCTGAGCCTGTCGAAGCCCCGGACCCATCCGCCGCCGAACCACGCCGAAACCCGAGAGATCGTGTGGAAAACGGCGCCTCCCGCGCTTGTCCGTGCCCAACCGCTTGCACTATCCATGGCAAAAGGAGCTGTACGTTACCGCCATGACCGTCCCCCTGATCTCCCCCTCGATCCTCTCGGCCGATTTCGCCCGGCTCGGCGAGGAAGTCCGCGCCATCGACGAAGCGGGGGCCGACTGGATCCACGTCGACGTGATGGACGGGCACTTCGTCCCCAACATCACCATCGGCCCGGCGGTGGTGAAGGCGCTGCGCCCGCACAGCACCAAGACCTTCGACGTCCACCTGATGATCTCGCCGGTCGATGCCTACCTGGAAGCCTTCGCCGAAGCAGGGGCGGACATCATCACCGTCCACCCGGAAGCCGGACCGCACGTCCACCGCACCGTGCAGACGATCCGGAACCTCGGCAAGCGCGCGGGGATCTCGCTCAACCCGGGCACGCCCGCCAAGATGCTCGACTACCTGATCGACGAGATCGACCTCGTGCTAGTCATGAGCGTCAATCCCGGCTTCGGCGGACAGAGCTTCATCTCCAGCCAGCTGCGCAAGATCGAGGCGGTGCGCAAGATGATCGACAAGTCGGGCCGTGACATCCGGCTCGAGGTCGACGGCGGGGTCGACGCGACCACGGCTCCGTCCTGCGTCTCCGCCGGTGCCGACGTGCTGGTGGCAGGTTCGGCGACCTTCCGCGGCGGGCCGTCGCAATACGCCGGGAACATCAAGATGCTCAAGGGCATCGCATAGCGTGAAGCTCGGCGCGCGCCTTCCTGCGGCGACGCGGAACCCGGACCGGTCCCGGGAGATTCCCCTGTCGGAGGCGGCGCAGGAGGGCGTGGTGGACGGCAGCAGCGGGCGCGCGGCACGAAAGGCGCGGCAGCCGAAGGGCGAACCTGTGCGCGGTGTCGTCCAGCCCGGCCAGCTCGCGCCGTTGGTTGATGAGGCGGGTGCGAACGCATCCCCCGCCGAGCCGGGCTATCACGAGCTACTACCCATCGAGCCCGCGCGGGCGCTGGCGCTGGTCGATTTCTCGCCGCCTTCGGTCGGGCTGGGCGAGCGCCTGATCCGCATGGCCTACCGGCTCGGCATGCCGGGCGCGATGTTCAGCGGCCCGCGGGGCAAGAAGGCACGCACGCGGCTGCTGGCGACGGTGAACAACTCGCTTCCCGGCAACCGCATGGCGGGCACTGCGATCCGCGCCGGCCACTTCCTCGTCCACGGCGCCAAGACGCCCATCGCGCAAGTGGATTTCGCCGGCGCCGCGCGGGTGGCGCCGCCGCTGGAGAAGACGGTCCACTCGTTCTCCTGGCTGACCGACCTGGAGGCCTGCGCGCCCCGCGAACAGGGCGCGCCGGTGGCGGAACGCATCCTCTCGGCATGGCTGCAGGCCAACCCGGAGCCGCCGGCCAAGCCGGGCAAGGGCCCGGCCTGGAGCATCGGCAACACCGGCATGCGGCTGGCCAACTGGCTGGCGCACGCGCCCCTGATCCTCTCGGGCGACAAGGCGCTGCGCTCGCGCACGCTGGGGCACATCGCCGCCACCGCGCGCTGGCTCGACCGCCACGTCACTCACGCGGAGGACGGGCTGGCGGAAGTGGCGGGCTGGGTCGGGATCGTCTGCGCCGGCCTGCTGCTGCCCGACGGCCGGCCACGGCGCCTCTATGGCGAAGCCGGCCTGATCAAGGCGCTGGGCGAGCTCATGGGGGACGACGGCGGCGTGCTCTCGCGCAGCCCGCTGGCGCAGATCGAGGCGATTGCGCTGCTGGTGCGGCTGCGCAACTGCTACCATGCCACCCGCCGCGACGCGCCGCCCGCGATCGAGCGCGTGGTCGAGCTGCTGGTCCCGCCGCTGCTGGCGCTGACCCATGGCGACGGCGGGCTCGGCTCGTGGCAGGGCGCCTGGGCGGTCTCCGCGGAGGACGTCGACGGGATCGTGCGCGCCAGCGGCCTGCGCACCCGCCCCCTGCGCGACGTTCGCCAGTGGGGCTACCAGCGCGTCGTCGCGGCCAAGTCGATCCTGCAGTTCGACACCGCGCCCCCGCCCCTTCCCGCCCATGCCCGCTTCGGCTGCGCCTCCACCCTCGCCTTCGAGCTGTCGCACGGGCCGCACCGCCTGGTGGTCAACTGCGGCGGCGCGGCGAGCGGCGGCGGGCTGGTCCCGGTCCGCCTGGAGCAAGGCCTGCGCGCGACCGCCGCCCATTCCACGCTGACGCTGGACGACGCCAATTCGACCGCGGTGCTGCTGAACGGCATGATCGGCTCGGGCGTCACCGAAGTCTCGGTCGATCGCAAGACGCTGACGCAGGACGGCGGCACCCACGCCACGCGGCTGGAAGCGGGCCACAACGGCTATGCCGCGCGCTACGGTCTCACTCACCGGCGCATCCTGCTCCTGCGCGACGACGGCACCGAGCTGCGCGGCGAGGATCTGCTGTTGCCCGCCAACCGCAAGGCTAAGCGCGGCAAGGTGGGCTTCGCGATCCGCTTCCATCTCGGGCCCGAGGTCGACGTCAGCCTCACCGCGGACGGCCAGGGCGCGGGGCTGCTGCTCCCCGACGGCAGCTACTGGCTGTTCCGCTCCGGCTCCGACGAGGGTGCGGTGACGGTGGAGGATTCGCTGTGGGTGGATGGCCAGGGCCGCCCCCAGGCAACGCAGCAGATCGTCGTCCAAGGCATGGTCTCGCGCGGGGGCGGCACCTTCGGCTGGGTCATCAAGAGGATGAACTGAGCCAGGCGCGCGATGCCTCCCGGCATCCTCGCACTTGGTCCTCCCGCACTGGGGCCCCCGCACTTGCCCCCATCCCCCGCCCGTCCTAAGGGCGCGCGCGAAGAGACTACGCCAAGGAAGCCCGCTCCATGACCGATTCCGTCCAGATCCGCCGCGCCTTACTGTCGGTGTCCGACAAGACCGGGCTCGCCGAACTCGGCAAGGTGCTGAGCGACCGCGGCGTCGAGCTGGTCTCGACCGGCGGCACCGCCAAGGCCCTGCGCGACGCGGGCCTCGCGGTGAAGGACATCTCCGAGATCACCGGCTTCCCCGAGATGATGGACGGGCGCGTCAAGACGCTGCACCCGATGGTCCACGGCGGCCTCCTGGCGGTGCGCGACAATCCCGAGCATGCCGCGGCCATGGCGGAGCACGCGATCGGCGCCATCGACCTCGTCGTCGTCAACCTCTACCCGTTCGAGGCCACGGTGGCGAAGGGCGCGGAGCGCGAGGAGATCATCGAGAACATTGACATCGGCGGCCCCTCGATGGTGCGCTCGGCGGCGAAGAACCACGCCTACGTCACCATCGTCACCGACCCGGCCGACTACGAGGGGCTGATGGTCGAGCTGGAGGCGACCGACGGCTGCACCACGCTGGCCTTTCGCAAGCTCATGGCCGCGCGCGCCTACGCGCAGACCGCCGCCTACGACGCGATGATCGCGCAGTGGTTCGCGACCGTCGACCAGGATCTCGAGTTCCCCGAGATGCTGAGCGTCACCGGCCGCCTCGCCACCCCGCTGCGCTATGGCGAGAACCCGCACCAGAAGGCCGCGCTCTACACGCCGGCGGGTCCCTTCACCCGGGGGCTCGCGCAGGCCGAGCAGGTGCAGGGCAAGGAGCTGTCCTACAACAACTACAACGATGCCGACGCCGCCTTCGAGCTGGTCGCCGAGTTCAAGGGCCAGAAGCCGGCCGTGGTCATCGTCAAGCACGCCAACCCTTGCGGCGTCGCCCAGGGCGATTCGCTGCTCGAGGCCTGGGACGGCGCGCTCGCCTGTGACGACGTCTCCGCCTTCGGCGGCATCGTCGCGGTGAACCAGGCGCTCGACGGGCCCACCGCCGAAGCGATCTGCCGGATTTTCACCGAAGTGGTCGTCGCGCCCGATGCCGACGAGGAGGCGCGCGCGTTCTTCGCGAAGAAGAAGAACCTGCGGCTGCTGCTGACCGGCGACCTGCCCGATCCGCGCCGCCCGGGTCTGTCGGTCAAGCCCATCACCGGCGGCCTGCTGGTCCAGGGCCGGGACAACGGTGCGATCGGGTTGGACGATCTCAAGGTCGTGACGAAGCGCGCGCCCACCGATCGCGAGCTGACGGACTGCCTGTTCGCCTGGACTGTCGCGCGCCACGTCAAGTCCAACGCCATCGTCTATGCCCGTGACGGCATCACGGCCGGCATCGGCGCAGGCCAGATGAACCGCCGCGACTCCTCGCGCATCGCCGCGATGAAGGCAGCCGAAGCGGCCGAGAAGTTCGGCTGGGACAAGCCGCGCACGGTCGGCTCGGCGGTGGCGTCCGACGCCTTCTTCCCCTTCGCGGACGGCCTGCTCGCCGCCGCCGAGGCCGGCGCCACGGCCGTGATCCAGCCGGGCGGCTCGATCCGCGACGACGAAGTGATCGCCGCCGCCGACGAGGCCGGGCTGGCGATGGTCTTCACAGGCATGCGCCACTTCCGGCACTGATCGGGGCGTAACGCCACGGGGCGCGGCCCGCCCGCGCGGTCGAGCGAGGAGGCGCGCGGGGATGTCGGTGACCGGGTTGGGGCCTCTCGTTGTCTCCGGGTTCCTGCTCGGCCTGACGCTTGCCGCCGTCCTCCTGCGCCTGGGGCGGTTGAAGACGCCGCGCAGCGCCCTCGCGGCGGCGGCCCTGCCCTTCGCCCTTGCCACGCTGCCCGTCGTGGCGCTGGCGGTCTTGTCGCTGACGGCCTCCTGGGTGGCGCCGGACGAGCGCGCGCTCTATGCGGAGGTGTTCGGGACCGGCGGCCCGCCCATGCCGGATCGCGAGCGCATGCTTTTCGAGGCGCGCGGCGAGGGGCGCCAGCGCGAGATCCTGCTTCGGCTGGACGCCACCACGGCCGAGTACGCCCGCCTGACCGCCCTTCCCGGCCTTCGTCCCGCGGCGATGACGGCGGAGGACTTCGCCCTGCGGGGGGTTCAACGCGGTGCCGGCGGTTGGTGGATGCGGTCCACGAGCCCCGCCGCGGGGAAGCTGGTCACGGGCACCGAGTGCCTCCATCCCGCCATTCTCTCGGCCGACGGCCTGAACGGCTGGCACGAGTTCCGGCTGGCGTTCTGCGCCGGCAACGAAACCACCACTCGCACCGTCTTTGTTGCAGCGTTTGGTCGATAGTTAAATTGTTGCAACCGTTCGTCGCTCCGGATCCACCATTCGTCGAAGACTCGAGCTGTGATCCTTTTGTTCACTGGACGGCAAGCCGGTTCCGTCCAATGGGGCCGCACGCAAAACCCGGACCGGCCTTAGTGCCCGTCACCCGCAACGAAAGCCGATTCCGTCATGGGACTCTTCAAGGCCGACTTCTACCGCTTCTTCGCGCTCGGCTTCGCCGGCGGGGCGCTGATGGTGCTCGGCGCGATGGGCCTGGGCAGCATCACGCCGCTCTCCAACGACTTCGTGCCGCCCGCGCACGCCGCGGCCGCCGACTGAGCCGCTCCTGAGCCGCTCCGGCGCGGTCGGCCGGGCGCCGATTGCACAGCGCCGCGTTAGCGCCCATATATCACGCATGTCCGCGCAACACGTCCATCACGAGCACTCCGGCGACGGTCTCGTCAAGGCTGCTCGCAACGCCCTGGTCGACGCGGGCGAGCAGTGGACCGACATGCGCGCCGATGTCTTCTCGGCCCTGGCGGGGCTCGAACGTCCGGCATCGGCCTACGACCTGGCGGAGAGCGTCTCCTCGCTGCGCGGCAAGCGGGTCGCGCCCAACAGCGTCTACCGCATCCTCGACCTGTTCGTGCGCACCAACCTTGCCCGCCGGGTGGAGAGCGCCAACGCCTATGTCGCCAACAGCCATCCGGGCTGCCAGCACGACTGCATCTTCCTGATCTGCGACAGCTGCGGGCAGGCGGTGCATATCGACGACGACAAGCTCACGGGAGCGCTCGTCTCGGCAGCGCGTGGCGCCGGCTTCGCGGACGTGCGCCCGGTGATCGAACTGCGGGGCATCTGCGCGGATTGCAGCTGATCGGCGGGTCCGTGCCGTGACTCGTTCCAGGCCGGCCACGGCGGGAACGACCGGCACCACAAGTCCTTTCCCCCTGCAAGCGGCCTGCAAATCAGCGCGATATTGCGAATCCCGTCAATCGACACGTCCCCAACAAGAGTGTAGGGCCGACTGAATGAACGCCAATCCGGCCACACCTTTGCTCGACACCGTTTCGACGCCCGAAGACCTGCGCAAGCTTGCTCCTGCACAACTGCGCCAACTCGCCGATGAACTGCGCGCCGAGATGATCTCCGCCGTGGGCCAGACCGGCGGCCACCTCGGTTCGGGTCTCGGCGTCGTCGAACTCACCGTCGCCATCCACTACGTCTTCGACACGCCCGTCGACCGCCTGATCTGGGACGTGGGCCACCAGGCCTACCCGCACAAGATCCTCACCGGCCGGCGCGACCGCATCCGCACGCTGCGCCAGGGCGGCGGCCTCTCCGGCTTCACCAAGCGCTCCGAGAGCGAGTACGATCCCTTCGGCACTGCGCATAGCTCCACCTCGATCTCGGCCGCGCTCGGCTTCGCCATCGGCAGCAAGATCAAGGGCGAGCCCGGCCGCGGCATCGCTGTGATCGGCGACGGTGCGATGAGCGCGGGCATGGCCTACGAGGCGATGAACAACGCGCGCGAGGCGGGCAACCGCCTGATCGTGATCCTCAACGACAACGACATGTCGATCGCGCCGCCGGTGGGGGGCCTTTCGGCCTACCTGGCGCGGCTGGTCTCTTCAGGCCAGTTCCTGGGGCTGCGTGGGCTCGCCCGCAAGTTCGCGCGCCGCCTGCCGCGCCCGCTGCACCTCGCCGCCAAGAAGACCGACGAGTTCGCCCGCGGCATGGCCATGGGCGGCACCCTGTTCGAGGAGCTGGGCTTCTACTACGTCGGCCCGCTCGACGGCCACGACCTCGACGCGCTGGTGCCGGTGCTGGAGAACGTGCGCGACGCGGGCGAGGGCCCGATCCTCATCCATGTCGTGACGCAGAAGGGCAAGGGCTACGCCCCGGCCGAGAACGCCGCCGACAAGTACCACGGCGTCCAGAAGTTCGACGTCATCACCGGCGAACAGGCCAAGGCTCCCGCCGGTCCGCCCAGCTACACCGGCGTCTTCGCCAGGGCCCTGACCGCGGAGGCCCGGCGTGACCCGACGATCTGCGCCATCACCGCCGCCATGCCCTCGGGCACCGGGCTCGACAGCTTCGCGCAGGCGTTCCCCGATCGCAGCTTCGACGTCGGCATCGCCGAGCAGCACGCGGTGACCTTCGCCGCGGGCCTGGCCGCGCAGGGCATGCGTCCCTTCTGCGCCATCTACTCCACCTTCCTGCAGCGCGCCTTCGACCAGGTGGTCCACGACGTCGCGATCCAGAACCTGCCGGTGCGCTTCGCCATCGACCGTGCCGGCCTGGTGGGCGCGGACGGTGCCACCCACGCGGGCTCGTTCGACGTGACCTACCTCGCCACCCTGCCCAACATGGTGGTCATGGCCGCCGCGGACGAGGCGGAACTGGTCCACATGGTCCACACCGCCGCCCTGCACGATTCCGGCCCCATCGCCTTCCGCTATCCACGCGGCAACGGCACCGGCGTGGCCCTGCCCGAGGTCCCGCAGGTGCTGGAGATCGGCAAGGGCCGCATCGTGCGCGAAGGCGCCAAGGTCGCGATCCTGTCGCTCGGGACGCGCCTGACCGAGGCGCTGAAGGCGGCCGACCAGCTGGAGGCCAAGGGCCTGTCGACCACCGTCGCCGACCTGCGCTTCGCCAAACCGCTCGACAGCGACCTGATCCGCCGCCTCATGCTGAGCCACGAAGTGGTCGTCACGGTCGAGGAGGGCGCGATCGGCGGCCTCGGCGCGCACGTCCTCACCATGGCGAGCGACGAAGGCCTGACCGACGCCGGCCTGCGGATCCGCACCATGCGCCTGCCCGATGTGTTCCAGGACCACGACAAGCCCGAGGCGCAGTACGACGAGGCCGGCCTCAACGCGCCGCAGATCGTCGACACGGTGCTCAAGGCCCTGCGCCACAACAGCGCCGGCGTGAACGAGGCGCGCGCCTGAGGCCGTGCCCCCTCCACCACCCGCTCCGCGGGCGGTCCCTCTCCCCATTCCAGCGGAACAGGGAGGATCACCATGGTCGCGGGCGGAACACCGAAACCATGCCTCAGGCATGGCCCGCATCCGATCCTCTCGGTCGCGAAGCGATGGGGACGCGGCGCCGACAAAGTCAGTGACGGAGGGGTCAAACCCCTCCGCACATGCCCCCTACCAGACGTACGCCTTGGGCCGGTATGTCTCGTCCAGGTCCTTGTACCGCTCGCGCAGCCGGCTCTGGTGGTTGTCGAGCGGCTGCTTCACCCCGTCGATCCACACCGAGACCGGGGCGGAGGACAGTTCGAGCGGGTCGCCGTCCCACAGCACCGCGTCGCCGACCGCGCCGGGCGCCAGCACCCCGGCCTTCCCCCCCATGCCGCTGATCTCCGCGGGCACCGAGGTGATGGCGGCCAGCGCCTCGCCCCAGGTGAGGCCGGCAGCGCCGGGAATCCGGGTCAGCGCGACGAGGTTGCCGGCCTGCTGCGGCGCATAGCGCGGCTGGTCCGAGCCCGCGAACATGCCGATCGCCACCTTCACCCCGGCCTTCTTCAGCCGGCCCACGTTCGACATCGTCGCCGCCAGCGTCTCGAAGGTGGCGGGCAAGTCGCGCATCGGCATGGTGATGACCGGTACGCCGGCCGCGGCAATCTCCGAGGCGACCAGCCAGCCCTCGGTGGCGCCGACGAGCACGAGCCCGAGCTTCGGGAACTCCCCCTTGAGCGCGAGCACGCTGCGGATGTCGGCGGCGCGCTCCACCCCCACGTAGAGCGGCTGCGTGCCCGCGACGACCGGGGCGAGCGCCAGCGCGTCGGCGCGGGTGAGCAGCACGTCGCCCTGCCGCTGCGCCCCGGGCGCCAGGGTCGCGGCCTCCCGCGCCTCGCGCAGGGCGTTGCGCAACGCGGTGTGTGCCGCGACGCGGCTGCCCCCGGCGAGCCGCGCACCCGATTCGCCAAGCTCGACGAACTGGAAGGCGCGCGGCCGCATGACCAGCGCGGCATCCGCACCCAGGTCGATCAGCGCGCCCTGCCCGGCGAAGATCGAGCCGCCATTGAACGGCGTCACGCTGGCGCGGGTGACACCGCCCTCGCGGCTGACGGCAATGTGCGCGCTCGCGGGGTTGAGCGCCGGCACCACGTCCAGCGCGGCGTTGAAGGGCGACTTGTCGGCCGCCAGGTCGTTGCTGTCGTCGATCGCCTCGACGTCCCACAGCCCGAGATCGGTGACGGCGGAGAAGAGCCCCGGGGTCACCCACTTGCCGGTGCCGTCCACGGCAGGAATACCGGCCGGCACGGGCACTGCGGCCCCGGCGGCGACCACCTTGCCCGCGCGCACCACCAACGTGCCATGCTCGATCGGCGCGCCGCCATCGCCGGTCGCGAGGGTGACGTTGGTGATCGCGAAATCCTGCGCCAGCGCGGCGGGCGCGAAGGACGCAGCCGCCAGCACGGCGGCAACAATCAGGCGGCGGCTCATTTCACGTCTCCTTCGCCGGGCTGGCCGAGTTCGAAGTCGCTCACCGGCTTGCGCCTGGGGTCGTCGGCATCGTACATCAGCGCCCCGTCGATCCAGACCTTCTCGGGCCGCGAATAGACCGAGAGCGGGTTGCCGTTCCACAGCACCACGTCGGCCATCTTGCCCGCCTCCAGACTGCCGGTCTTCTCGCCGATGCCCATGGCCTTGGCGGCGTTGTAGGTGAACCAGCCGATGACCTGCGCATCCGGCACCTCGACGCCGATCCGCCGGCCCGCGGCCTGCGCCCGCGCCGCGGCCTGGTTGAGGCGCTGGATGCCGTTCTCGTCGTCGGAGTGGATCACCACGCAGGCGCCCTGCTTCGCCAGCAGCGCCGCGTTCTCCGGGATGCCGTCGTAGGCCTCCATCTTGAAGCCGTACCAGTCCGCCCAGATCGCCGCGCAGACGTCGTTGGCCTTGAGCAGGTCGCCGATCTTGTACGCCTCCACGGCATGGTGGAAGGCGGTGACCTTGTAGCCCATCTCCTTCGCCATATCGAGGACGAGTGCCATCTCGTCGGCGCGGTAGCAGTGGTTCTGGACGAGGATCTCGCCCTTGAGCACGCCTTCCAGCGTGTCCTTGCCGAGGTCGCGCGTGGCGTGGTCGCCGTCCATGTACTGGCGCGCATCGATCCAGGCCTGCCGGTCGACCGCGAAGTTGCCCATGCGGGTGGAAGGCTTCTGCCCCTTTTCGCCGTAGACGCGCTTGGGGTTCTCGCCGCAGGCCATCTTGAGCGAATAAGGCGCGCCGGGAAATTTCATGCCCTGCACGGTCCGGCTGGCAACGTTCTTGAGCGTTACCGCGCGCCCGCCGATGAGGTTGCCCGAGCCCGGAAGGATCTGCAGCGCGGTGACGCCGCCATTGACCAGCGCGCGGCTGAAGCCCGGGTCCTGCGGCCACACCGAGTGCTCGGCCCAGACGTCAGGGGTGGTGGGCGAGGTCATCTCGTTCCCGTCCGAAAGGGCGTCCACCTGGGGGCTGGGATAGACGCCGAGGTGCGAGTGGATGTCGATCACCCCCGGCGTCACGAACTTGCCGGCGCCGTCGACGCGGTCGTATCCCGCGGGCACGGCCAGGTCGGCCCCGCCGATGGCGACGACCTTGCCGCCTTCGAACAGCACGGTGCCGTTGTCGATCCGCGCGCCCCGGCCATCGTAGATGGTGGCGCCCACCAGCGCCGTGGGACGGCCCGGATAGGGCTTGTAGGTCGAGGCGTAGGGCGTGCCCGCCGGCGCCTGCGCCTTGTCCTTCTTCTTCGCGTCGGCAGCCTGCGCCCCCAGCGCCAGCGCGCCGCCGAGCGCGAGCAGCGACGCCCAGCGCCGCATCGCGGTCGATACCCTCATGACCGTTTCCCCTGTTGCCTCGCCCGTCCCCGGGGACGCCCCCGGGAGCGGGTCTTTCTTCGTGAACTCAGTCGCGGCGCTTGCCCGGATGGAACCCCGCTTCCTGCGCCTCGAGACCCAGCGCGGGCTCTCCGGCCAGGTCGTGGTCGCTCGCCCTGTCGCCCAGGGTGTCGAGGTGCATCCAGCGCCTGACCAGCGGCGACAGCGCCAGCACCGCGACCGACACGCCCAGCGTGACCCAGCCGATCGTGGCATAGATGTCGAGCGTCAGCTGCTTGTCCATGACGCCGCCCTCTCCGCCGGTGGCCTCGCCGATCCGGCCGGCGACGAAGTTGCCCACTGCGGTCATGTAGTACCAGGCGCCCATGATGAAGCTGCCCAGATGCAGCGGCGAGAGCCGCGTCATCGCCGAAAGCCCGACCGGCGACAGGCACAGCTCGCCCGTGGTGTGCAGCGCATAGATCAGGAACACGAACAGCACCGAGGTCATCACCGCCGGATCGCCCGTGCCCGCACCCCACACGAAGACGAGGAAGCCGAGGCCCACCTGCGCCAGCGCGAGCGCGAACTTGGCGGGCGCGGAAGGCTCCAGCCCCTTCTTGCCCAGGTACTGCCACAAGCCGGCGAACATCGGGCCGAACAGGACGATGTAGATCGGGTTGATCGACTGGAACAGGCTGGTGGGCACGCCGCCGCGGTCCACGAACTTGTCGGTATAGAGGCTCAAGGAGCCGCCAGCCTGCTCGAACAGGCCCCAGAAGATCGGATTGAGCGCGACCAGGAAGATGATCGCGAAGATCCGCTCGCGCGCTTCCTTGGGCAGCTTGAACGCCTCGTAGAGCGTGTAGCCCAGCATCGCCACGCCCGAGACGATGAGGAGGTTCTGGATGACGTCGACGTACTGGATCAGGAACCAGATCACCGCGACCGCGCCCGCGCCGACCGCGTAGAGGGTGATCTCGCTCCTCTTGGCCAGCGGCTGGGGCGGCTCGCCCCGGCCGCGCAGGGCGGGCCGGCCGAGCACGAAGATGACGAGGCCCAGCAGCATGCCGATGCCGGCGAGGCCGAAGCCCCAGGACCAGCCGATGGTCTCGCCCAGGTAGCCCACCAGGATCGTGCCCAGCGCCGCGCCGGTGTTCACGCCCATGTAGAAGATCGTGTAGGCCGCGTCGCGCCGGGTGTCGGTCATCTTGTAGAGCTGGCCGACGATCACCGCGATGTTGGCCTTGAGGAAGCCCGATCCGACGATGATCAGCGCCAGCGCCAGCCAGAACACGTTGATCGCCGGGTCCGCCTGCTTGGCAGCCGGGTCGGTGATGCCCTGCAGGCCCTCGTAGGCCATGAAGAGGTGTCCGAGCGCGAGCACGATGCCGCCGAACAGCACGGCCTTGCGCTGCCCCAGCCAGCGGTCGGCCAGGTAGCCGCCGAGCACCGGGGTGATGTAGACGAGGCTGGTATAGGCACCGTAGACCAGGTTGGCCGAGCCGTCGGAGAACAGCCAGAACTTGGTGAGGTAGAGGATCAGCAGCGCGCGCATGCCGTAGTACGAGAAGCGCTCCCACATCTCGGCATAGAACAGCACGAAGAGGCCGCGCGGGTGGCCGACGAACTCTTCGCTCTTGCGCGTGGCGATCACGCCGCCGATCGCGAGCACGGCGAAGAGGGCGACGGCGCCGATCGCGCCGATCCAGTCACCCTCGGTCCAAAGTGCGATGTCCTTCATGCCCTGTGCCTTGCGCCCATTCTTGTTGTTGCCCCCGCCGCGCCCCCGCGAGCGGGTACGGCGAAAGATCCTGAGGTTAGCGGCCAATTCTTCGCTGTAAATGGCCTCTGCCACCGCCAACACGCCATGACAGGCGCAGAAACGTGCACTTTGGCGCATGTCACACAAGGCATTGCGCACGGCCGGCGCTGATGGCATTTTCCCGCAAGATTGCGCGTCTGCGCGCGTAATATCGTGCGCGGGGAACGCACCACTTTTTTGCCGGAGTTATGTCGATGATCAGGTCAGAGCTGCTCCAGGTGCTGGCGAAGGAGAACCCGGACCTGCGCGCCGAGGATGTCGAACGCGCGGTGGATGCCTTCTTCGAGGAAATCAGCCAGCGCCTGGTCGACGGCGGCCGCGTGGAACTGCGCGGTTTCGGTGCCTTCTCCACCCGCCATCGCGAGAGCCGCCAAGGCCGCAACCCGCGCACCGGGGAAAGCGTGGACGTGCCGGAAAAGCGCGTCCCCTACTTCAAGCCCGGCAAGGAAATGCGCGCCCGCCTCAACGTGAGCTGACGCGCGGGCGGACCGGCGCTGCGCCCGCTCGCGCCTGCGCGGGATGGAAGCTCGTCATCCGCACGTCATGGCGGAAACCCTCGAGGGGGCCAGGTGTTGGACAAGGCAGGCGGACCGTTCCGGTCGGCGAGGGAGTTCAGGCTTTGTCCCACAACGGAAGCGATCCGCTGAACGAAGGAGCGTCGGCCCGGTCCACCCGCGGCAGACGGCGCAAGATCCCCTGGATCATCGCCGCGCTGCTCGTGATGTTCCTCATCGCGATGGCCGTCGCCGCGACCTCGATCGGCATCCTGAAGCGACCCAACACCGATCCCGGATCGGTCCAGAAGGCCCCCGCGGATTAAGGTGGCCTAGCGCATTTGCACCGCAGCTTGAGGCGGTCTAAACCCTTGTATGGTTGCGTAGCAAGCTCAAGTGGGATGCACTCATGTGAGCTACGGGGATGGTGCTACCGGCGGCACATCATTAAAATAGGCGAATAGAGAAGCTTCAACCTCAAAAGCTATTTGCCGCACCGTCGCAAGGTGAGCATTGGATGGTGGGGGACGTAAATCCATCGTCTCAGGGTCCGACCCGTTTCCGCCTCGGCCAAAGAACATCGTTCCATGAGCGCTTTCCGCGAGCTCCAAATATGCTGGAACAGAAATCGCTTCGTCAAAGTGAGCGCCGTTGTCCTGATTTCTCATAGACATGATTAAATTTTTTCGAGTTAAAGACAATCCATGCGAATTTTTAAAAATAACCTGCTCCCACCATTCGGAGAATGTCTTATTCTCGAATATCATATCATATGGCATTTTAGAAAGAGGTATGTAGGTCGGCTCGAGTGTCGTTCCGAAAGCGCACATTATTAGTGGAGGATCGCCCATTACAATTTCTTCCGCGGCATGAGAAAGAAATGGCTTTCGGGCGGAAGATTTAAAGGCCATCCCTTTGAGGCCGAGTTGGGACAGTATTGATTTTGCGCGCGAGCGGCCGAGACCATCACTGAGAATAACATAGATGCTGGCGGCCAATCTCTTAGCCTCCCATTCTCTTCCCGCGTCATACGCCTCACATGATGAGCGCAACGCCATCCGCTGTTCAGAAAGTGCAACCTCAACTTCGGCGCGTGACCTGATTCTCATAATCTAGATATCCCGCTCTATTTTATTTTATGAGCCACGCGATTTTGCATTGGCCACTATTTGTCGGAGAAAGTACTTTTTCCTGAATACGGAAATGGCTGACATCCGTCCTCAGCGCCATCCCACGGCTTGAGGAAAGCGGGCGATCGGCGCGGAAACTGTCTTGATATCTTAATGACTTTGCCGAATTCTGGAACGGCGAAAGCGTCCTCTAACCGGATTGCGCTGCGGAACGGCGGCGGCTAAGGCGCGAGAACCAAGCGAAAGCACGGTATGCGGGCGTGGCGGAATGGTAGACGCTGCGGACTTAAAATCCGCTTGGCCTTGCCAGTGCGGGTTCGAGTCCCGCCGCCCGCACCAAGCCCTTCGTGCTTTCGACATCGCCGGCGCCGACTGCGGCCGTGCTGCGCAATGCCTGAGGCAACCCCGCGCTTCGGATGGATACTGCCGGTGTACTGCGACAGCGACAATGCAAGCGATTGCATTTACAAATAAGTAACTTTCGCATGGCTATCCACGCGTCTGCAGCACGACCCGTGCCGGACGCGATGCGCCGCGCATGCCGGAGCGGCTGCACCGGGGGGTAGCGTTCTTCATGACTTTGCCGGACTGCCTGTCCGCAGACCGTGCCGGCGGGGCGGTCGACCAGAGCGTCACGCCGCGTTTCGCGCCGTTGCTGCGTGCGGCGAAGCTGATCGGCGCCAGTGGCGAGTACCTGTGCATCGTGCGCGACGTCTCGGAGACCGGCGTAAGGCTGCGGCTGTTCCATCCGCTGACCGGCGAGCGCCGGCTCGCGCTTGAAGCCACCGCTGGCGAGCGCCTGCCGGTCGAGCGGGTGTGGGAGCGCGAAGGCGAGGCGGGGTTCCGCTTCGTCCAGCCGATCGACGTGACGCATTTCATCGCCGAGGCCGGGCCCTACCCCAAGCGGCCGATCCGCATCGGGGTGGACAGGCCGGCGCGGATCCGCTCCGCAGGCGCTTCCGCGAGCGCGCGCATCCACGACCTGTCGCGGCAGGGCGCGCGGATCGTGACCGACTACCACCTCGCCATCGGCCAGACGCTGCAGATCGAATGCGACGCGCTCCCGCACGTCGAGGCGACCGTCTGCTGGCGCGAGCGGCCCTCCTACGGCCTCGTCTTCCGCCAGCTGATGAGCCTGGAGGACCTGGCGGTTCGCGCCTTCCGCATGCAACCGGGGCAGGCCGCCTGAGGGCTCAGGCGGGGCGGAAGCGCATCGCCGCGCCGTTCATGCAGTAGCGCTTGCCGGTCGGTCGCGGGCCATCGTCGAAGACGTGGCCGAGGTGACCGCCGCAGCGCGCGCAGTGGACCTCGGTGCGCACCATGCCCAGCGTGACGTCGCGCGCGGTCCCGACGCCGCCCGCCAGGGGCTTCCAGAAGCTCGGCCAGCCCGTCCCGCTGTCGAACTTGGTGGCCGAGGAGAACAGCGCATTGCCATCCGCCGCGCAGGTAAAGACGCCCTTGCGGTGCTCGGCGTTGAGCGGCGAGGACCAGGGCCGCTCGGTCCCTTCCTGGCGCAGGATGCGGTACTGCTCGGCGGTGAGACGGCGGCGCCACTCGGCATCGCTGTAGCTCACCGGGAAGGTCTTGGCCTCGGCATCGGAGACGCCGCAGGCGGCGAGCGCGGGCAGCGCGACCCCGGCGCCAAGCCAGCTGAGGGCCTGGCGCCGGCTCGCCACGCTGCGTCCGGGCAAACCGGTCATGAAGAAGTCGGGCATGGGCAGCATCCTCTCGCTCCTGTCATGTGGCGACGGCGGGGGCGGGAAACAATGGTTGCGATCAGCCGCCTGCCCGAGCCCGCCCGCTTTCCCGCCGCCGCCGCCCGAACCGGAGCCGGCGGCCGGTCCCCTGCGGGCCGGACTTCATCACCCGCCGCCGGAACAGGCCCGAGCCCAGCCGCACCAGCACCGCCACCCAGAGCGCCTGCCACAGCACCGCACCCAGGTGCGGGAGCAGTTGCGGCGCCTGCGCCGCGCGCGCCAGCATCGCGAAGGGCGAGCTGAACGGGACCAGGATCGCGGCGATCTCCGTCGCGCTGCCCGGCACCGTCATCGCATAGCTGGCGAAGAAAAACACCAGCAGCTGCAGCATCGTGACCGGCATCGAGAGCGTCTGCACCTCGCGCACCGTGGCCGCCATCGCGCCGATCGCCAGGAACACCGATCCCAGCAGCAGGTAGGCCATGGAGAAGTAGACTACGCCAAGCGCAATCAGCAGCGGCCACCCCACCGCCGGCGCGGGAAGCTGCGGCAGCGCCGACTGCGCCGCCAGGACGAGCGCGCCTCCCACCCCGCCCCACGCTGCGATCCCCACCAGCGACACCCCGAGCATCGCGAAGAGCTTGCCGAGGAACACCGCCTCCATCGGGATCGCGGCCGCCAGCACCTCGATGATCTTGTTGGCCTTTTCCTCGACCAGGTTGGACAGCACCATGCCGGCGAGCATCATCGTCAGGAGGAACAGCAGCGTCTGCGCGCCTTGCGCGGTGCGCAGGCGGTCGCGGCGATTGTCGAGGTCCCCCGACGCGGTCGGCTCCAGCCGCACGGCGGGCCAGGCGAGCGGGCGGCCGTCCCGCGCCTGCGCCGCGATCATCGCCACCGCGCCGCGCCATCGCTCGACGCGCTCGGGCGGTCCGGTCAGCACCGGCGCCGCGGGCGTGCCGGAGAGCACGGCGGCCCACCTGCCCGTGCTTTGCCGGAGAAGCACGGCCGGCGCGAGGTGTTCGCCCGTCTCAGTGCGCCGCGCGGGAACGAGCGGCGGCAGGTCCTCGCCCAGCCGTGCCGCCAGCGCATCGCGCGCGTCGAGCATGGCGGCCGCGTCCTGCGCCGTCATCGCCACGCCGATCGCCGGCCGCTGCGCCGTGCCGTCCACCCGCTGGCTCAGGCTGCCCGCCAGCCCGCCGACGATGACCGGGAACAGCGGCCCCAGCAGGAAGAAGAAGAACGTGCGCGACAGCAGGATGGCGGTGAAGTCCCGCCGCGCCACCACCCAGGCCGCGGCCAGCGTGGAGAGCCGCCCGGAGTGCATGTCGGACGTCATCGGCGCGGCTCCTCGGGCTTCTCCTCGTCGAGCGCGCGGGCGGCGGCCTCGCCGGCGATGGCGACGAAGGCATCGTGCAGGCCGGCGCGCTCGATCGACAGCGAGAGCACGCCCGCCTCGCCGGCGATCAGCGCGCGCAGCAGCGGCTCGATCCCCGTGTCCGGAAGCGCGAAGTGCCAGAAGCGGCCTTCCCGCCGCGCCTCGGCGGGGAGCGCGGCGCGCCAGGGGCCTTCCGCCGCGCGCGTCTCCAGCCGCACTTGCGCGGGGATGCGGTCGCGGGCGAGGTCGACCGGGCCGGCGAACGGCACCCGCCCTCCGGCGATGATCGCCACCTCGTCGCACAGGCGCTCGGCATGGGCGATGACGTGGGTGGAGAAGATCACCGTCACCCCGTCCTCGGCCAGGCCGCGCATCATCCGCTCCAGCTTGCCCTGGTTCAGCGCGTCCAGGCCCGAGAAGGGCTCGTCGAAGACCACCAGCCGCGGCCGGTGGACCAGCGTGCCGAGGATTTGCACCTGCTGCGCCATGCCCTTGGAGAGCTGCCGGATCTGCCGGTCGGCGGCATGGCCCAGGCCGTGGCGTTCGAGCAGCTCGTGCGCGCGGCGCCGCCCTTCTCCCAGCGGCAGGCCGCGCAGGGCGCCGAGGAAGGCGATCGCCTCGGTCGCCTTCATCGCGGGATAGAGGCCGCGCTCCTCGGGCAGGTAGCCGATGGCGTGGGCGACCGCGTGCGGACGCTCGGCGCCGAGGATGCGCCGGTAGCCCGAATCGGGGTCGATGATGCCCAGCAGCATGCGCAGCGTCGTCGTCTTACCCGCGCCGTTGGGCCCGAGGATGCCGTAGACCGCGCCTGCCGGGACCGCGAGGTCGACGCCGTCGACCGCCGTGACCCCGTCGAAGCGCTTCACCAGGGCGCGCGCCTCGATCGCGAGCTCCGACGCGGGACGCAATCCATTGCCGGTCAACCGACGATCTCCTACTTGCGCATCCATGACGCCTCCCGGCCCTAGCACGAGCGCCCCCGATCGCGCAGACCCGGTTAAGACGGCGCTAAGCGCGTTCGTGCGGGACGTGGAAGCGCAGGCGCGGGCGCTCGGCTTCTGCGCCTTCGGCATCGCCCCGGCCGCGCCCGACGCGGTGCGCACCGCGCGGCTGGACGCCTGGCTCGCGGCGGGCATGCACGGGACCATGGGCTGGATGGAGGAGCGCGCGCACCAGCGCCGCAGCCCGCAGGACCTCTGGGCCGAGGCGCGCAGCGTGATCGCGCTAGGGATGAGCTACGCGCCCGCGGCCGATCCGCTGCAGCTGGCCGCCGCGCCGCAGGTCGGCCGCATCTCCACCTATGCGCAAGGGGCGGACTACCACGATACGGTGAAAAAGGCGCTCAAGCACCTGGCCCGCTGGATCGTCGCCGAGGGCGAGGCCCGCAAGGTGGCGGAGACGGTGGGCGTCAAGGTCTTCACCGATACCGCCCCCGTCATGGAGAAGCCGCTGGCGGCGCACGCCGGCCTCGGCTGGCAGGGCAAGCACACCAATGTCGTCAGCCGCGAGCACGGCAGCTGGCTGTTCCTGGGCGAGATCTACACCACGCTGGAGCTGCCGCCCTCGCGCCCCGCGAACGACCGCTGCGGATCGTGCCGCGCCTGCCAGGACGCGTGCCCTACCGCCGCCTTCCCCGCGCCCTATCGCCTCGATGCGCGGCGCTGCGTGAGCTACCTGACGATCGAGCACAAGGGGCCGGTGCCCGAGGACCTGCGCGAGAGGCTGGGCAACCGCATCTACGGCTGCGACGACTGCCTGGCGGTCTGCCCCTGGAACAAGTTCGCGCAGACCGCGCACACCATGCGCGCCTTCCTGCCCCGCGCCGAGCTGGCCGCGCCCGACCTTGCCGACCTGCTGACGCTGGACGATGCGGGTTTCCGGGCGCTGTTCTCGGGCAGCCCGGTCAAGCGCATCGGGCGCGACCGCTTCGTGCGCAACTGCCTCTACGCGGCGGGGAACAGCGGGCGCGCCGCGCTGCTGGCGCAGGTCGAGCCGCTGCTGGCGGACGCAGATCCGGTGGTCGCCGAGGCGGCCCGATGGGCCCGCGCGAAGCTTCTAGCGTGCCCTTAGCGGGCCGTTAGCGCGCGGTTAGCGTGGAGACAGGGCGCGCGCCCCTCTCCCGCCGCTACACCAGTTCCTTGAGCGGCGTGCCCGCGTCGGCCAGCGCCGCCAGGTCGGGCGCGGCGCCGGCTTCCACCAGCTTGCGGCCCTGGACGTAGTCCTTGACCGCGTTGACGCAGTCGAGCGCCACCACTTTGCCATCCTTGAGGTAGACCACCGAGAAGGCCCGCTCCTCGGGGTTGCCGCGGATCACGGTCCGGTCGAAGCCCAGGTTGATGCCGGCGGTCTGGAGCCGCAGGTCGTATTGGTTCGACCAGAACCAAGGAAACGCCTTGTAGGGCTTGCTGTCACCGCAGATCGCCTTGGCGACGCAGGTCGCCATGTCGTTGGCGTTCTGCACCGATTCGACGCGCATCACGGTGCCGCCGGCATAGTCGCAGGCGAAGGCCGCGCAGTCGCCGATGGCATAGACGTCCGGAAGCGTGGTGCGGCAGTATTCGTCCACGTCGACGCCGTTGGCGCCGCTCGCCCCCGCCAGGATCAGCGGGCCCACCGCGGGGACGATGCCGATGCCCACGATCACCGCTTCCGCCGCGATCACGTCGCCGTCGGCCAGCTTCACCCCGGTGACGCGGTGCCCGTCGCCCACCAGGCAGTCCACCGCCACGCCGGTGCGCAGGTCGACCCCGTGGTCGCGGTGCTCCTTCTGGTAGAACGCCGAGAGCTCCTCGCCCGCGACGCGCGCCAGCACGCGCGGCAGCGCCTCCAGCAGCGTGACCTCGAGCCCCATCTTCGACAGCACCGCGGCTGCCTCAAGCCCGATGTAGCCGCCGCCGATGACGACGATCTTGCGCGTCCCCGCATCGACCTCCGCCATCAGCGTGTCGCAGTCCTCGCGCGTGCGCACCGCATGAACGCCCGCCAGCTCCGCGCCCGAGCACGACAGCCGCCGCGGATCGCCGCCGGTGGCCCAGACCAGCGTGCCGTAGCCGAAGGCCTGGCCGTTGGAGAGCGTCAGCACCTTCGCGGCAGGATCGACCTTGGTGACCTCGGTGCCGAGCTTGAAGTCGATCTCCTTCTCGGCCCAGAACGTCGGCGGGCGGATGTAGAGGCGATCGAAGGTCTTCTCGCGCGCGAAGTACTCCTTGGAGAGCGGCGGGCGCTCATAGGGGTGCTCCGGCTCGCGGCCGATGACGGTGACGGTTCCGGTGAACCCGTTCTGGCGCAGGGCGATGGCGCATTGCGCCCCGCCATGTCCCGCTCCCACGATGACGACGTCTGCTGTGTCCATGAACGGGGGAGTTCCCGCAATTTCGCGGCGCGGTCAATGCCCTCCGGCGAAATCTCGTTACCCGGACCGGTATCCATCGCTGTCCCGCGCGGCGTGCAGGCCGAAGCGGTCGGGACGCGTGACCGATTGTCCGGGCGCGAAACGGCGGCGAGGGGTGTAGCGCGGACTCTGGGTCCGTCTTTCAGCCACCCGCCTGGCGCTCGCGCATCATTGCCAGATAGGCCCACTGCAGCGTTACATCACGCATTGCGGGGTTCTTGGCTGCTATGAATACGGCAGGCAGGCTGGCAAGCAACCGCTGATTGGCTAAGTCAAAGAAGGCGTCACGCCCGGCAGATTCAATCAGGCGATGTGAGACGCGACCCTCCAGCCCACACACGAAAACCGCCTTGCCCTCAGCGTGGACACGCTCGATCAAAGGGAAGAAATCCATGTCGTTGGTCATGAACACGAAGGCGTCTACTTTGTCAGCACGCAGATCGTCCATCACCTGCATGATAAGGTCGCAGTCGACACCCTTCTCCCCGAAATCGCTCAAGTCCTTTCGCCAGTGAACTTTGCTTTCTCCCAGACGAGAATAGTACCCCACTCTGTCGGAAACTGCGTCGTAAAAGCGCTCCGTGAAGTCGAAATCGATCGGACCGCCGATCGAACCATCCCTATTCCTATAATGAATTATCCCAGTCGGAAGCGTCGAGAGGTTTCGTTCGATCCAAGCAATGCGCGAGGTATCACCCATGCGACGGGCAACCAACAGTTCTCGGTTTAAATTATCGACTTCTCGCGCACGATCGATCTTCTTTGTTGTGTATATTGTCCCGTCGCAGAAGACATCAAGGTAGTGGGTGGCCTCCCACTCCTCCTCGGAAGCGGGAAACAGTGCCTCTAGGAGATTATGCCGGCCTTCTTCCAGTTCGATGTTGAGCGGGTTGGATTGGTTCACCAGCAACGCATTCGGACGGATGGGCGTGCCCTGTGCTCGATAGCGGTCCTCCATGGACGCCACCACGTGCAGCTCGACAAGCGCCAAGCAAAAACTGATGAGTTCGGCGTAAACCTCAGGATTCGGCGGTGAGTGAAACGTGTCGTATAGGCGCTTGTGCAGCGCGACGTCGCCCTTCGCGTCGCTACGCAGGTGCTCATAGAGCTCCTTGTCCCCCAAGTCATAGAGCACATCGGCGCTCCTCTTGGCGCCATAGCCATCAATGTAGACGCCAATGTTCAGCGCAATCGGCTTGCAGCCGTCCACACTTTGCTTCTCGATGGCGTGGCCGGAAATGCGCTCCACTCGTTGATCCCCATTATTAGTCACGCACAGAGTCTGACACCGGGCCGCCGCCGTGTCGATGCAGGACCGCAATAGGTCGAGCATAAAACACGTCATCGCTTCAGGGTGCTGAAACCGACATGGTTGTTCAGCCAACCCTCCCGCGCCGTAACTATTGACGCCATTCCAAAGATGTAAAGACCGACCATCGTATTCATGGTCGTCTAACACTGACATGTCGCAGATAGATAAACGTTTGGTTTCGCAGAGCTGTCACTCTAGACTGAGTGAACGACTGTGGCGCGCAAGCGGACGACGCCCGCTCTTCCCCGGCCCTTGGCGCCACGCGCTTCCGCAGCTCAGGTGGCGGGCTGGCGAAATGCTTCCATGGTCAGTTCCAGCGAGCGGACCTGGGCGGCCGGGTCGTAGGTGGCGATGCTGACGATCAGCTCGTCGGCGCCGGTGCGGGCGGCGAACGCCTCGATTCCGGCGCGGACCGTCTGCGGGCTGCCGACGGCGCTGACCGAGCGGACCTGCTCCAGCATGGCGCGCGCGGGTGCCGGCAGGGTCTCGCGATAGTTCCGGACGGGCGGCAGCAGGCGACCGGGGTTGCCGGTGCGCAGCGCCACGAAGCTCTGGTCGGTGGACGAGGCGAGGTAGGCCGCCTCCGCGTCCGTGTCGGCCGCGACGACGTTGATGGCGGCCATGAAATGCGGTCGGTCGAGCGCCTCGGACGGCTGGAAGCGCTCGCGATAGACCCGCGCCGCCTCGTCGAGCGCCGCGGGCGCGAAGTGCGAGGCGAAGGCGTAGGGCATACCCAGCATGGCGGCGAGCTGCGCGCCGAACAGGCTGGAGCCCAGGATCCACATCTCGACGTCGGCGCCCGCCGCCTGCGGCGAGGGCACGCCGCCCGCCGCCTGCCCGGCGAAGCGGGCCTGGAGCTCCACCACATCGTTGGGGAAGCGCTCCGCCGCGGCGTGGATGTCCTTGCGCAGCGCATGGGCGAGCCGCCCGTCCGCCCCCGGTGCGCGGCCGAGGCCGAGGTCCACGCGGCCCGGGAACAGCGCCGCCAGCGTGCCGAACTGCTCGGCGATCACGTAGGGCGTGTGGTTGGGCAGCATGATCCCGCCCGCGCCGATGCGGATCGTCGAGGTGGCGTTGCCGAGGTGCGCGAGCACGACCGAGGTGGCGCCGCCGGCGATGCCGTCCATGCCGTGGTGCTCGGCGACCCAGTAGCGCCGGTAGCCCGCCCGCTCCGCCGCCTGCGCGGTGGCCACCGAGATGTCGAGCGCCTGTGCGACGGTGCCGCCTTCGCGGACGGAAACGAGATCGAGGACGGAAAGCGGGATCATGGGTTCGCCTTGGCTGGAGCGGGGGATGCGGCCGGCGCGGTCTGCGGGCCGAGCTGCGAAAGGTACTGGCGGGCGGTGGCGGCGGCGTCGCTGCCCGGCCCGGCCGCGACCGCCGAGGTCCAGCTGCGCCGCGCCGCCGCCTCGTTGCCCGAGAGCATGGCGATCACGCCGGCCTCGAGGCCGATCTCGGGATCCTGCGGGGCAAGGCTGGCCGCCTTCTCGATCTGCGCCTGCGCCTGGGCGAGCTGGTCCTGCCGCCGCGACAGCGTGGCCGAGAGCAGCCAGGCCTGTGCATTCGCGGGCTGCGCCGCGCGCGCCTCCGCCAGCGCCGCCGCGGCCTCTCCCGGCTGCTTGACCGCGACCAGGGCCCGCGCCCGGTCCAGCGCGATGGTGGCCGTCAGCTCGGGGTCGCCGGCGATCTTGGCGTCGGTCGCCGCGGGGCCCAGCAGCGACAGCGCCTGGCCCGGCTGGTCCGCCGCCAGCGCCGCGTTGCCCGCCATCGCACCGAGGCGCGCGCGACTGAGGTGGTCTTCGGCGGCGGCCGCGTCGCGCGCCTGGGTGAAGGCGGTCCGGGCCTCGTCCCAGCGCGAGAGGTCGCTGAGCGCCACGCCCAGGCAGAGCCCGGCGCGCACCCGCTCGCGCCCGATGGCGTCGTCCAGCGCCCCGCGCGCCAGTTCGGCCGAGCGCTCGGGGTTCGATTCGACCGCGCTCAGGCAGCCGGCGCTGCTGCGTGCGGCGGGCAGCGCCACGCTCTGCGCCTCGCGGGCGCGGCGCGCCGCCTCCCTCTCCTTCTTCTCGATGATCTCGATCGGGAGCTGCGAGGCATAAGGGCTGGCCGCGCTCGGCAGGGCCGAGGCGGGGCCGACCTGGGCCACGAGCGGAAGCAGGAGGGGCAGCAGGGACATGGCGATCTCCGGGGAACTCAGGCGGCGGCGGGGTCCTCCGGCGCGCGGGGCAGCACCAGCTCGGCGACGGTGCGCAGCAGCAGGCGGATGTCGCCCTCGCGCGAGAGGCGGTGGTCGCCGTCCTTGATGAGCGTGACCTGCACGTCGGCTGAACGCAGCCTGCCCGCCAGTTCGAGCGCGATCTCCCACGGCACGTCGGGGTCGCGCTGGCCGTGGATCAGGCGCACCGGGCAGTCGATCGCGATCTCCCCCTCCAGCACGCGGCTCGCCTGCCCGTCGGCCCAGAAGCCCGGGTGCGTCGGCGTCGGCTCGGGGCCATAGGGATTGTCCTCCAGGATCGTCTCGCCGTCGGCGAGCAGGGCCTTGTCCATTTGCGGGATGCCCCATTCGGTGAAGTCCGGCGCGGCGGCCACGCCGACGAGGCCGCCCAGCCGGTCGCCCAGCGCCATGCCCGCCAGCAGCATCAGCCAGCCGCCCATCGAGGAGCCCACCAGGACCACCTTCTCGTCCGTATCCAGCGCGGCGACGAGCGCCAGCACTTCGGCCTTCCAGCGCGACAGGGTGCCGTCGGCGAAGAGGCCCGGGCTCTCGCCGCAGCCGGAATAGTCGAACAGCAGGCAGGGGAGCCCGCTGGCGCGCGCCATCGCGAACAGCGCCGTCGCCTTCGAGCCGCCCATGTCGGACATGTAGCCGGGCAGGAAGACGATCACCGGCCCGGTGCCGGGGGTGAAGCGGTAGGCGATGGAGCGGCCGTCGGACAGGTCGAGGTAGCGGGTCTGGGGGGCGGGGGACGTCATAGGCCCTTAGTGGGAACGCACGGGGAGCAGGGCAAGGGTTGTCGCCCCTCCACCTCCTGCCGGGCGGGCGGTGGAGGGGGAACAAACCGCTCGACACCCCGGGCCAATCCGATCTTAAAGGCACCATGAGCGCCAAGGTCATCCGCTTTCCCACCCGCCCGACGCGGCTCGCGCTCCGGCTGGAGTGGTTCGCCACCGATCGGTCGGTGCTGCTCGGCATCTGGGCGCTCTACTTCGCGCTGCGGGTGGCGGTGCTGACGATCGACGTCGCGCCCACCTCGGACGCCGAGTGGTACTACCTGCGCGCGGCGAGCCTGGCGGCGGGCCGCGGCTACCTCGACAACGCCGGCGCGCCGACCGCGTTCTGGCCCCCGGGCTGGCCCATCGCGCTCGGCCTGGTCTTCGCCCGCTTCGGCGCCTCCACGGTGTCGCTGGGGATCTTCAACCTGGTGAGCGCGATGCTGATCGGCGCGACCACGCTGGCGCTGGGGCGCCGGCTGTTCGGGTCCGAGGGCGCCGCGCGGGCGGGGCTGCTGCTGCTGGCGGTCTATCCCAACGCGATCGGCTACGTCCCCCTTGCGCTGACCGAGGTGTTCTACACCGCGCTGCTGATGGCGGGGTGCTGGGTGCTGGTGGCGCGCACCAGCCGCTGGCACCTCGTCGGCGCCGGGCTGCTGTTCGGCATCGCGACGCTGGTGAAGGCGCAGACGCTGGTGGTGGTCCCGCTGGTCTTCGCGATCGCGTGGCTGCGCGCGGGCGACCTCTGGCGCCGCCTGCCGCGCCTGGTGGGCGAAGGGCTGCTGGTGCTCGCCATCGCGGCGCTGACGGTGCTGCCCTGGTCGATCCGCAATCAGGCGCAGCTCGGCCACTGGGTCGCGGTCTCGACCAACGGCGGGTACACCCTGCTGACCGGCAACCACGACACCGCGACCGGCGACTACACGCCCGACGCCCCGGTCGTGGAAGCGCTGATGGCGCGCCCCGGCCTCGACGAGGTGGCGCGCGATGCCGAGGCGCGGCGGCTGGGCCTGGCGTGGATCCGCGACCATCCCGGGCGTTTCCTCGCGCTGGCACCGAAGAAGCTGATGCGGCTGTGGCTGCCGGACGGCGAGGCGGAGTGGGCCTACCAGGGCGGCGCCCCCGGCTACGACCGGTTCGCGCCGGCCTACCGCGCGGTGCGCCTGCTCAACCAGGCGTTCTACGGCGCGCTGATGCTGGGCTTCGCGGTGGCCTTCCCGGCGATGATCGCCCGCCGCCGGCGTGACGGCCAGCGCTGGATCGGGTGGTGGCTGCTGCCTTACGGCATCGCCCTCTACCCGACGCTGATCTGCCTCGTGTTCTCGGGCCAGTCGCGCTTCCACTACCCGGTGATGCCGTGGGTCTGCATGACCGCGGGCTGGCTGCTGGTGACGCTGCTCGGCCGCGCGGGGGAGCGCCGCGCGCCCGCGCCGACCCTGCACTGACCGTCAGTAGAGCGCCGGCGCCAGCACCCGCAGCACCAGCCGCCCCTCCGCCCCGATCGCGCCGAGGCTTCTTTCGATGGAGGGCTGCGTGCGGGGGCGGCGCTGTTCCGGCGAGGGATGGAACAGCGAGAGGAACACGAGCGCCGCCACCACGACCACCAGCGCCGCGCCGATCCATGCTCCTGTCCTGCGCGGCCCGGCCGCCATCACTCGCCCCTCTGGAAGATGTCCTCGATCGCCATACCAAAGATGTCGGCGATGCGGAAGGCGAGCGGAAGCGAGGGATCGTAGCGTCCGGTCTCGATCGCGTTGACGCTCTGGCGCGAGACCGCGAGCCGCTCGGCCAGGTCCTGCTGGCTCCAGCCCCGCTCGGCGCGGAGCACCCTGAGGCGGTTCTTCACGGGCAGCCCGCGCCGCTGCCCAGGGTCAGCCGGTTGTAGGCCTGCCCCACCCACAAGCCGAGCGCCCAGAGCGGGAACACGAGGAAGACCGGCATGCGCGGCACGAAGGGCGAGAACAGCTCGAGGATGCCCCACACGCTGCACACCGCAAGCGTCACGCCGGTGGCGACCAGGAACTTGCGCACTTCGAGCACCCGCAGGTACTCGTCGTCGAGTTCGACCAGCAGTCGCCCCATCGCCCAGATCCACCCGAGCACCGCCAGCCCGGGCAGCAGCGCGAGCGCAATGGTGAGCGCGCTGGCAGGCGCGTTGTCGGGCACCAGCCACGACGCCAGCGCGATCGCCGCGACGTAGAGCAGGCTGAGCGGCATCATCCGCCGCGTGTACCGCCGGTACGCGGGATTCCTGGACTTTGCGGCCATGGTTCAGCGCCTCCCGCCGGGGACAAGGTTCCTGTTCATGATGTCTAGCTTCCTTGATCTTGTGTAAAGGGCGTTTGTCATCCGGCGCGCGCAATGTCAAGGCCCGTTGACACTCTGACAATGACGCTTGCCTCGAACCGCGAGACGAGCTGGCGCGCGTGTCCCCACGCCGTGCGCCCCGTCCCTGGCGAGGGCCTCGCCGTTTGCCTTTCGCCACCCGAATCGCTACATCGCCGCCATGCCGTCGCGCAGCACCACGACCACTACCGACACACCCCGGCAGGCCCGGGCACGGTTGGTCGCGGCCTGAGTTCGCGAGCCGCCGTCGCCCGGGGTCCGGGCGAGTGCGGCGTCTCTCCCCGGAACGAAGCCTTTTAGCCACGCCGCACCTTCACCCGAAGGCGCGCCTGTGCCATGGCGCGCCGAAGCCCGGAACAAGCCAAGCTGCGCCGGGACAACGAGAGACGAGCCCACGCATGTCCGAGATGTTCAAGATCAGCCTGCCCGACGGTTCGGTCCGCGAGATGCCGGAAGGGTCCACCCCGGCCGACGTCGCCGCCGCCATCGGCCCCGGCCTCGCCAAGGCCGCGCTCGCCGCGAAGGTGGACGGCGAACTGGTGGACCTGTCGCGCCCCTTCACCGGCGACGCGCAGCTGGCGCTGGTGACCGCGCGCGACGAGGCCGACGCGCTCGAACTCGCGCGGCACGACTATGCGCACATCCTCGCCGAGGCGGTGCAGGCGCTGTTCCCGGGCACGCAGATCACCTTCGGCCCTTCGACCGACGACGGCTTCTACTACGACTTCGCGCCGCCAGTCATCGATGGCAAGGACCGTCCCTTCACCGACGAGGACCTGCCCGCGATCGAGGCGGAGATGCGCCGCATCATCGCCGCCGACAAGCCGCTGCGCCGCGAGGTGTGGGACCGCGCGGCTCTCATCAGCCGCTGGAAGCAGCAGGGCGAGAGCTTCAAGGCGGAATGGGCGGCCGAGCTGCCCGGCGACGAACCGCTGACGGTCTACTGGTCGGGCGAGGACTGGCTCGACATGTGCCGCGGGCCCCACCTGCCCTCGACCGGCAAGCTGGACCCGGCCGCGTTCAAGCTGACCCGCGTCTCGGGCGCCTACTGGCGCGGCGACCAGAACAACGCGATGCTGAGCCGCATCTACGGCACCGGCTGGCTCAACAAGAAGCAGCTCAACGAGCACCTGACGCGGCTGGAGGAAGCCGCCAAGCGCGACCACCGGCGCCTGGGCAACGAGATGGACCTGTTCCATCTCCAGCAGGAAGCCCATGGCTCGGTGTTCTGGCACCCCAAGGGCTACCTGATCTGGCGCGAGCTGGAGGCCTACATGCGCCGCGCGATCGACGGCGCGGGCTACCGCGAGGTGAAGACCCCGCAGGTGATGGACGCGCGCCAGTGGGAGCAGTCCGGCCACTGGGGCAAGTACCGCGAGAACATGTTCGTCATCCCCGACGAGGTTCCCAACGTCGCGGATGAAGGCCCGATCGTCTCGGACGATGCCGAGTGGATGGCCCTGAAGCCGATGAACTGCCCGGCGCACGTGCTGATCTTCCGCCAGGGCATCAAGTCGTATCGCGAGCTGCCGCTGCGCCTCTACGAGAACGGCTGCTGCCACCGCAACGAGCCGCACGGCGCGCTCCACGGCCTGATGCGCGTGCGCCAGTTCACGCAGGACGACGCGCACATCTTCTGCCGCGAGGACCAGATCGTCGCCGAAGTGCAGGCCTTCTGCGAACTGGCCGACCGCGTCTACAAGGACTTCGGCTTCACCTATTCGATCAAGCTGGCGCTGCGCCCGGACAAGCGCTTCGGCTCCGAGGAGATGTGGGACAAGGCCGAGGACGAGCTGCGCGACGCGGTGGTGCGTGCCGGCCTCGCCACCGCGGAATACGGCTGGGAGGAGCTGCCCGGCGAAGGCGCCTTCTACGCGCCCAAGCTGGAGTGGCACCTGACCGACGCGATCGGCCGCACCTGGCAGGTCGGCACGATCCAGTCCGACCGCGTGCTGCCCGAGCGCCTCGATGCCAGCTACATCGGCGAGGATGGCGAGAAGCACCGCCCGGTCATGCTGCACCGCGCGATCTTCGGCTCCTACGAGCGCTTCATCGGCATCCTGATCGAGCACTTCGCCGGCAAGCTGCCGGTGTGGCTGGCGCCGGTGCAGGCGGTGGTGGCGACGATCGTCTCGGACGCGGACGGCTATGCCGCCGAAGTCGCGGCGAAGCTGAAGGCGGCCGGCGTGCGCGTCGACACCGACCTGCGCAACGAGAAGATCAACTACAAGGTGCGCGAGCATTCGCTGAAGAAGGTCCCGCACCTGCTGGTCGTCGGCAAGCGCGAGGCCGAGGAAGGCTCCGTCGCGCTGCGCACGCTGGGCGCCGAGCACCAGAAGGTGATGACGCTGGACGAAGCCATCGCCCTTCTCAAGGACGAGGCCGCCGCCCCGGACCTGAAGTGATCCGCCGGGGTGGCCCTGCCGACGCCGCGCGCGCCTTCGCCATCTGGCGCGCGGCGGTGGACGCCACCCACGGCTTCCTCGCGCCGGCCGACAAGGCGGCCATTGCCGCCGCGGTGGAGGCGATGCTGCCCGCCGCGCCGCTCTGGATCGCCACCGACGCCTCAGGCACGGCGCAGGGCTTCATGATCTTCGAGGAGGGCATGATCGAGGCGCTCTTCGTCGATCCCGCGGCGCACGGCCAAGGCTTCGGCTCCGCCCTCCTCGCGCATGCACTCACGCTCGATTCCTGTCCCCGGGTCGATGCCAACGAGCAGGCCGACAACGCCCTGCCCTTCTACGAGGCGCGCGGCTTCCGGCGCACCGGCCGCTCGGCCCGCGACCCGGAGGGCCGCCCCTATCCCATCGTCCACCTGCAGTACGGAAAGCCATCATGATCCAGCGCGAACTCCTCGACACCGCGTGGGTGCCTGGCGGCGAGAAGCTGGAGCTCTACCGGCACGACCGCGACTTCATGATCGTGCTCGGCCACAACGAGCTGATGAGCACGCGCAAGTGGGGCTCGGAGGAAGCGCTGGCGACGATAGCCTGGGAGCGCATCAGCCGCGCCAAGCGGCCGCACATGCTGATCGGCGGCTACGGCATGGGCTTCACGCTGCGGGCCGCGCTCCAGGTCCTGCCCGAGAACGGGCAGGCCACCGTGGTCGAGCTGGTGCCCGAGATCATCGAGTGGGCCCGCGGGCCCATGGCGCATGTCCAGCAAGGCTGCCTCGACGACCCGCGCGTCCACCTGATGATGGGCGATGTCGCGACGGTGATCGCCGCCGGCCAGAGCGACTACGACGCGATCCTGCTCGACGTCGACAACGGGCCCGATGGCCTCGTGCGCGAGGACAACAACGTCCTCTATTCCGCCGCCGGCCTGCGCGCCGCGCGGCGCGCGCTGACGCCTGACGGCGTTCTCGCGATCTGGTCCGCCGGCGCCGACCCGGCGTTCACCCGCCGGCTGGAGAAGGCGCGCTTCTCGGTCGAGGAGGTCAAGGTCGCCGCGCGCAGCAACGGCAAGGGCCCCAAGCACGTGATCTGGTTCGCCCGTCCGGCCTAGCGACCGCGCCACGGGTCGCGGCAGCGCCCCTGCCCCCGTCCCTGCGATGTTGCAAAGTGTTGCGAAACGCGCGCGACGGGTGGTCGCCGCGCGGTGGCGGCGCTAATGCAAAGCTGTCGCAACAACTGGTCCTCCATGATCCCGCCGCTCGCTCCCAACCTCCTGCTCACCCTGGCGGTGCTGCTGAAGACCAAGAGCGTGAGCATCTCGGCGGTGATGCTCGGTGTCAGCCAGCCGAGCGTCAGCCGCGCGCTCGCCAAGCTGCGCGAGGCGCTGAACGACCCGCTTCTGGTGCGCTCGGGCGGCGGCATGATCCGCACCCGGCGCGGCGACGAGCTCGTCGGGCGGCTGGCCGACTGGGTCGCCGCCACCTCGGCGCTGCTGGTGGAGAAGACCTTCGATCCCGCCGGCGTCGAGCGCCGCTTCCGCGTGGCGTCCACCGACTTCGGCGTGATGTCGGTGGTCTTGCCCGCGCTCGCCGCGCTGCGCGAGAGCGCGCCCGGGATCGCCATCGACGTGCTCCCGCTCAACCATGCGACGCACCGCTCGCTGGCACAGGGCGACATCGACATCGCCATATCCGGTCTCGACCACGACCCCTCGCAGCTCCACCGGCTGCATCTCTTCCGCGACCGCTTCGTCTGCGTGACGCGGCCGGGCCATCCCCTGGCCGGGCCCGCGGAGCCGGTCCCGCTGGACGCCTTCCTCGCGCACCCGCACCTCGGCCTCACCGTCAGCGACGCCGAACTGGACCGCGTCGCCACCGCGCTCGGCAGCGACGGGGTAGGCCGGCGGGTGGCGGCGAGCGTGCCCTACTTCGGCCTGGCTCCGGACCTGCTGCTCGAAGGCGACCTGGTGATGGTGGTGCCTTCGCGCGCGATGGACCGCCTGGCCCGCGCCTCCGAACTTGCCGCGCGCGCCGCGCCCGAAGCCCTGGGAGAACTCGATTACTGGCTGCTCTGGCACGAGCGCAGCCACCGTGATCCCGCCTCCGTCTGGCTGCGCCAGCAGTTCCGCGAGGCGGCCGCAAGGTCCGGTTGATAATCGTTATCCGCTATTGATTGTTGGCGTGGCCGCCTCCGCTCGCCAAGGCGCTAATGCGATCTATTTGCATTAGCGTTACGACATAAGGGGGAATACCGTGTCCAAGATGATCGGGCTGCGCGCGGGCGTGGCCGTGCTGGGTCTCGCCACCGCATTCCAGGGCCCGGCGGCCCTGGCGGACGAGGCGCAGGAGACCACCAATGCCTCGACCATCGTCGTCACCGCGACCAGCCGCGCGCAGGAGGTGAAGGACGCGCCCGCCTCCATCAGCGTCATCACCCGCGAGGACCTGGAACGGCTGCCCTATCGCGAAGTCACCGATGCCCTGCTCGAGATCCCCGGCGTCACCGTCACCCCGGGCGAGGGCAACAGCCGCGACATCTCGATCCGCGGCATGGCGCCGCAGTACACGCTCATCCTGGTCGACGGGAAGCGCCTCAACAGCCGCGAATCGCGCACCAACGGCGGCTCGATCTCGGAAGGCGGGCTGCTGCCGCCGCTGGAGGCGATCGAACGCATCGAGGTGGTGCGCGGGCCGATGTCCTCGCTCTACGGGTCGGACGCGATGGGCGGCGTCGTCAACGTCATCACCCGCCGCATCGCCGACCGCTGGCGCGGCAGCGTCCGCGCCAACGGCACGATGCAGCTCTCCGACCAGTACGGCAACTTCGGCGACGCCAACTTCTACCTCTCCGGCCCGGTGACCGGCGGCATCGGCCTGCAGCTGCAGGGCTCGGTCAACCGGCGCAGCGAGGATGACGTGGTCGGCGGCACCCCCGAGCGCCAGGACGAAAGCATCGCCGGCAAGATCGGCTTCTCCGCCGGCGCCGACCACGACCTCCTCGTCGAGGCCGGCTACTATCGCCAGAAGACGCTCTCCACCGCGGGCAAGACCGTGGAAGTCACCGCGACCGCGCCCGAGGGCACGCAGTCGACGATGACCCAGAACCGCACCGTCGCCTCCGCCAGCCACCAGGGCCGCTGGGGCTTCGCCTCCTCCGACAGCTACGTGCAGTACGAGGACGCCGAGCACGTCGAGGGCGAGAAGCGCATCAAGAACACCGTCGCCCAGTCGATCTGGACCGTGCCGCTGCCCTCCAACACGCTGAGCCTGGGCGGGTTCTACCGCAACGAGGACATGACCGACCTCACCAGCAACCGCCTCTCGGGCTCCACCCGCACCGGCGCCTCGCGCACCAACTGGGCGCTCTTCGCCGAGGACGAGCTGCGCCTGCTCGACGGCCTGCGCCTGACGGGCGGCATCCGCCTCGACGACGACGAGCAGTACGGCTCGCACTGGATCCCGCGCGTCTACCTGGTGTGGAACGCGACCTCCGCCTTCACTCTCAAGGGCGGCTACTCGCAGGGCTTCCGCGCCCCGAACCTGCGCCAGACGCTGTCGGACTGGGGCCAGACCAGCCGCGGCGGCACCATCTACGGCAACCCGGACCTCGAGGCGGAGACCTCGCGCACGATCGAGGCGGTGGCGATGTACGAAGGCGAGGGCTTCCAGGCCAGCCTCACCGCCTACGATACCCGCTTCAACGACAAGATCACCCGGGTCACGTGCGCGGAGGCCGGCGCGTGGTGCGTGGACGAGCCGCTCAGCTCCATCGGCCGCCCGCCGACGACCTACGTCAACGTCGACAAGGCCAAGGTGCGCGGCATCGAGGCCACGGTGGACATCCGCCTGACCCAGACCCTGCGGCTCAACGCCACCGGCACGCTGACCGATTCCGAGCAGCTGACCGGCGCCAATGCCGGCGCCGCGCTCAACGACACGCCCAAGCAGCAGGCCAGCGCCTCGCTCAACTGGCGCCCCGGCCGCCGCTTCAGCGCCTATGCCCGCGCGGTGTTCCGCGGCGAGGAGGCGGTCACCGAGGCCCAGATCAGCGGCAACAACCTCGTCGTGGAATCCTACACCACCGTCGACGTGGGCGGCTCCTACAAGGTCTCGCCCTCCTTCACCTTCCACGCCGGCGTGCAGAACCTGTTCGACAAGCGGCTCGACTATGACGAGGCCGGCTACCTCATCGACCCGGCGCGCGTGTGGATGGGCGCGACCGCGCGCTTCTGATCGCTTCGCCCGCAAGGCCGCCCGCCAGCGGTCCTGCGGGCAGCCGTCGCCCCGGTGAGAGCCGGGGCGACGGCCCCTCTCGTCATCCGCCTCCGCTGCCGTTAGGGAGGAACGCCGATCGAGGGAGGGGACACCGCCACATGAACGTCTATCGCCAGAATGCCCGTGTCCTCACGGCGAGCCTCGTCGGCACCGCGGTCGAGTTCTACGACTTCTACATCTACGCCACCGCCGCCGCGCTCGTGTTCGGGCCGCTGTTCTTCCCGGCCGAGTCCGCCACGGTCGAGCGGCTCGCGACGTACGCCAGCTTCGCCATCGCCTTCATCGCCCGCCCCGTCGGCGCGACGCTGTTCGGGCACTTCGGCGACCGCGTCGGGCGCAAGTCGACGCTGGTCGCCTCGCTGCTGCTGATGGGCGGCGCGACGGTCCTGATCGGCTTTCTGCCGACCTACCAGACGATCGGCTGGCTGGCGCCGGCGCTGCTGTGCCTGATGCGCTTCGCGCAAGGGCTGGGCCTTGGCGGCGAGTGGGGCGGCGCCGCGCTGCTGGCGGTGGAGAATGCGCCCAAGGGCTACGAGGCGCGCTTCGGCATGTTCCCGCAGCTGGGCGCACCGGTCGGCTTCTTCGCCGCCAACGGGCTGTTCCTGGTCATCGGCGCGGTGCTGAGCGAGGAGGACTTCGCCGCCTGGGGCTGGCGCATCCCCTTCCTGCTGAGCTCCGTGCTGGTCGGCCTGGGGCTGTGGATCCGCTTCCGCCTGAGCGAGAGCCCCGTCTTCTCCGCCGAAGACGAGCACCATCGCATGATCCCGCTGGTCGAGCTGTTCCGCACCCACTTGCGCGAGACCCTGGCCGGCACCTTCGCGGTGATCGCCTGCTTCGCGCTCTACTACCTGGCGACCACGTTCGCGCTGGGCTTCGGCACCGCGACGCTGGGCTACGACCGGCAGACGTTCCTGGGCCTGCAGCTGTTCGCCATCCTGTTCATGGCGGTGGGGATCGTGGTGGCCGGCTATGCCGCGGATCGCCGCAGTTCGCGCTCGGTGCTGATGTTCGGGTGCTTCTGCGCCGTGCTGCTGGGCACGATCATGGGGCTGATGTTCTCCGCCGGGTCGCTGGTGGTGATCGGCCTGTTCCTGTGCATGGCGCTGTTCACCATGGGGCTGGTCTACGGCCCCATCGCCGAGCTGCTGCCGAGGCTCTTCGCCGCGCGGGTGCGCTATACCGGCGCCTCGATCGCCTTCAACGTCGGCGGCATCATCGGCGGCGGCTTCGCGCCGGTCGTGGCGCAGGGCCTGGCCGACAGCGGCGGGCTGCTGTTCGTGGGCCTCTACATCTCGGGCGCGGCGCTGCTCAGCCTGTTCGGGCTGATGTCGATACGCCGCCCCGCCTGATCCCGGCTCAGAGCCGCGCGAGCATCTGCAGCGAGGCCGAGAAGTAGTCGGTGTCGAGCGCGGCGGTCGCCGGCGAGCCGATGAGGCGCCCGGCGATCGCCGCACCGCCGCTCGACAGCGCGTAGTTCGCCTCCTCGCCCGTCACCACGTCGGTCCAGGCGGGCAGCGGCCGATGCTGGGCGAGGCGCGCGCGCCACCAGTCCGCCACCGGCTGCACCAGTGCCGAGCGCCCGGAGACCGCCGCGTAGAGCGGGATGCGTATCGCGTCGTAGCCGAACCGGGGCGGCTTGCCGACCGCGGGCGCCACGTCGTTGCGGCCGGTGATCGCCACCCAGTCGGTCGGCAGCTGGCTGGAGCCGAAGCGGGCCAGCCGCGTGATCTCCTCGCAGTCGCGGATCACCGGGCCCCACACGGCTGCGCCGTCTGCCTTGGCGAACTGGTCGAGCGCCGGCCAGACGAAGTACGAGGGGTTGAGCGTGACCTGCGCGGGCTCGACGAAGCCGACGATTCCCGGCAGCAGCAGGTTGCGCTCGAAGCGCGAGACGACGCACTGCTTGCGGATCGCCGCCCGCACCGCGCCCGCGCGCTCGATCCAGTCGGCGCGCTTCCACCGCTTGCCGGCAAGCGCCAGCGCCCAGGCTATGACGATGTCGCCGTCGGTGGCGTTGTTCGGGTCGGACACCGGCACCGCCTGGCGCGGATCGTAGCGCCAGGAGTGGAGCGCCATGTCGCTGCGGCCCAGCGTGTCCTGCGTCCACTTGGCGATCCGCTCGAACGCCTCGCGGTCGTCGGCGCGCAGCGCCAGGATCATGCCGTAGCTCTGGCCCTCGGAATGGCTGATGCGGCCGTTGCCGGTATCCACCACGCGGCCCTCGGGTGCCACGAACCGGTCGCGCCAGAGCGTCCAGAAGCTGTCGGCGGGCTGGGCCCGGCCCTGGCTCCCCCCGGTGTTGCAGGCGGCGGTGAAGGCCATCAGCATGCCCAGCGAGAAAGTGCGGCGATCCACGCCCGGCCAGCCGGCCCGCTTGTCATCGACCATGACGCAGCTCGAGCATGTCCTCTTTCCATTCGGCGCTCGTCCGCAGCGCCGGGCCGCTGCCCAGCACGCGGAACCAGCTGTCGTAGGCGCCCTCCAGCACCCCCAGCAGCATGCGCGCCCAGTTCCCCTGCGGGTCCGGCGCGATGCGGGTCGGCAGGTCCCTGTGACGCACGACGATCGCCTCCTGGCCCACCGCGAGCTCGATCTCGCCCCAGTCGAGCGCTTGCCAGAACGCGTTGATCCGCGCGCTGAGCACCGAGGCGTCGCTGACGCCGTCGAGCGGCTCGAGCGCAGCCATGCGGCGCCCGATCGCCACGAAGAACCCGTGCGCCTGCTCCTCGGGCACGCCTTCGGCCACTTCGCTCGCCATTGAGATGGCCATCAGGGCGAGTCCGCCGACGCCGACCTGGTCGGGACCGCTGCGTGCCTGGGGGAAGGCCTGCATCTTCATTTACCGTGTACTCCCGAAGCTCTGCCGGACGCCGAGCATGCTGCGGAACTCATCGTAGCTGCCGAAGGTGTTGTAGCTCAGATCGCCCCCGATGCGCGTGCCGGGCGTGAGCTTGTAGTAGAGCGAGCCCTGCGCCGAGAGGGCGAAGCCGGTCTTGCTCAGGCTGTCGTAGTACGAGCGCACGTCGGTGTTGAGCGCCTTCAGGTTGTCGAGCTCGGCCTGGGCGATCAGGTCGGTCGGGTAGATCGGGCTCTGCTCTTCCTTGTAGCTCTGGAACCCGGGGGTGACCGAGGCCCGCGCGTCGAAGCGCTCGTCCTGCATGGTGTAGTTCACCGGGAAGCCCACCGAGATGAAGCTCTGCGGGCTGAAATAGCCGCCGTTGCCGAAGGTGAAGTAGTTCTGGCTGCGATCGTAGCCCTGGTAGTTGACGTTGAGCCCGACGGTGACGGTCGAGTGTGCATCGCGCCAGGCCCGCAGGTAACCGCCGACGTTCCCTTCGAAGCCGGAGTTGCGCGGCGTGTTGGTGCCGCGGAAGCGGTAGTAACGGGCCTCGCCGTAGACGCCGCTGCCGTCCTCGTCGTAGCTGAGGCCGATGCCGCCCGCCGTGCGCATGACCCGGCCCCAGCGCTCGCCCGTGACCGGATCGCGCGTGCCGGCGAAGGAGACGATCGAATCGGTCACCGGCTTGTGCTCGGCGAAGGCGCTGACGCGCACGTTCTCGCCCACCTTGGGCGACACGGCGGCGCGGCCGGCGAACTTGGTCTTGCCCATGCCCACCGGCGTCGTGCCCGCCTCGAGCTGGATCGCGTCGCTCTCGTAGCCGACCGAGAAGGCCACGCCCGAATCCTGCTGGCTCTCGGCCTGCACCAGCGGCGAGGGCACCGCAGCGACGATCGCCTGCGCTTCGGGCGTGGCGTTGCGACCGAACCGGGCGAGGCCCGATCCGGTCGGCCGCCCGGCGTCGATCACGGAGGCCTCGGCCTTGGCGAAGACCCGTCCGTCGAGCGCGCCCGTGGAGATGCGGGCCAAGCCCTTGATCTCGTCGAGCTGCGACAGCCCGGTCTCGCCGGAGCGGGCGCGGTAGGCGGTCTGGACGTCCACCTGCGGGCCCGAGTCGGCGGCGAGCTGGTCGATCTCGGACTGGATCTGCGTCATCACCGGGTCGCCGGCATAGGCGACGGGGACCTGCGGGCCGCCGTAGCCCGCGGCGGCCCCGAAGGGGGACGCGCCGCTCGCCGGGGGTGCGGCCCAGGCCGATTCGGGCGCGGTGGTGCCGGTGGGCGAGGCGTAGCGATCGGGCGCTGCATAGGCCGCCTGCGGCGCCGCATAGCCGCCGAAGCCGCTCTGCCCGCCCGGCCCTGCCACGAACCCGGACGGCGCCCCCGAGAAGCCCGACGGCGCACTCACAAAGCCGGAAGGGGCCGCTCCGAAGCCCGAGGGGGCCGCCGCGTAGGCGCCCTGCCCCGGTGCGAAGCCGCTCGTCGCCGGCTGCGGGTAGGCTGCCGGCAGGCGGGTTCCACCGCCGAGCGCGAAGGGATTGACCTGCTGCGGCGCCGCCTGGACCTGGTTGCGGAACGGGTTGGCCCCCGCGCTCGCGTCCATTCCCGCGAAGGGATTGCCGCCCATCGCCATGCCGCCGCTCTGGCGCGTGTAGAGCTCGCGCGCTTCCTTGAGCAGGCGCACCGCGGCGCGCTCGTCGCCCCGGGCGCGCTCGACGTTGGCGAGCGACATGCGCACGCGGTAGTCCTGACCGTAGGCGCGCAGCGCCTGCCGCTGTGCCTGCTCGGACAGGCCCTTGTCGCCGGCCGCCTGCGCGGTGTCGGCCAGCCCGACCAGCGCGTCCTTGTCGTTCGGCTTGCGCGCGAGGACGAGCTGGTAGGTCTGCGCCGCCTTCGCGGGCATGCCGCCGGTCTGGTAGAGCCGTGCCAGCCCGGCGAGGATCTCCGGGTTCTCCGGCGCGCCCGCGTAGGCCTGCTGGAGGATGTCGAAGCTTTCGGCATAGCGGCCGGAAAGGCGCGCCGCATCGGCCTGACTGACCATCAGGCCGGCGCTGATGCGGGCATAGGCGCGCTGGCCGTCCGGCCCCGAGCCGGCGAGCTGCCCCGCGCGCTGCAGCGCCAGCTGGGCCAGGTCGTCGCGGCCCGATCGCGCGAGCACGCCGATCAGGCCCTCGTAATCGTCCACCGTCTCGATCTGTCCGTTGAGCGCCTGCTCCGCGACTTGCGCCGCGCCTTGCGTGTCGCCGAGGTCGAACAGCGCGTTGGCCACCGCTGCCTGCTTGCCGGCGGGGATCGAGGCCATGCTGCCGAGCTGGCGCATCGCGGTCACCGCCTGCTGGGTCTGCCCGGCGGCCGCCAGCGACCGGGCGCGGGCGATCGCGGCGTCGGTCTTCACGCTGATCGCCAGGTTGCGCATGGGCGCGGTGCGCTGCGCCTCGGGGATCATCGAGATCAGGCGGTCGGCCTCGGCGGAGCGGCCGAGGTCGTTGTTGAGCAGCGCCGCGGCGTAGAGCGAATCGGGCTGACCGCTGCCGGCCAGCGAGCGCAGCAGCGATTCCGCTTCCGGCACCCGCCCGCGCTTGATCTGGAACTGGGCGAATTCGTAGCGGATCCACGGATCGTTGGGATCGAGCACCAGCCCCTGCTGGAATTCGCGCACCGCGCCGAAGTCGTCGCCGCGCTCGGCCGCGGCCAGCGCCCGACCGCGCGCGGCGCGCAGCTGCAGCCGCTTGTCGTCCGCCGCGTCGCCACCCTGCGCGGCCTGGCGGTAGAGGTCCGCGGCGTCGGCATAGCGCCCCTGCCGCTCGTAGACGTCGGCCAGCAGCTCCAGCGCCGGGCCGGGTTCCTTGTAGCCGGAGCGGACGAGCGCTTCCGCCTTGGCCTGGGCATCGGCCAGGCGGCCCTGGCCGACCAGGCCGCGGGTCTCCTCGACCCCCGCGAAGAAGCGGGCCGAGGCGAGGCCTTCCGCCCACTGGCTGGCCTTGCCGGACTGCGAGGCCTGTTCGAGCAGGCTGGCCGCCTCGGCGAAGCTGCCCTCGCGCAGGCGCACGAGGCCGAGGCCGCCGAGCGCGTCGGGATCGCGGCGGTTGACCGCCAGCGCCCGCTGGAACTGTGCCGCGGCGGAGGCGAGGTTGCCGTCCTCCAGCGCATCGAAGCCCGAGACGCGCGCGCGTCCGGCGCGGTCCGCGGCGGAGACCGGGGCCGGCGCCGGCTTGGGCGCGGCCGCCGCGCGGGCGGGCGTGGGCGCAGGAGCAGGAGCCGGGGCGGATTTCGCCGCCTGCGCCGCCGGTCGAGCAGCCGGGCGGGCCGCGGGCTGGGCCGCGGGACGCGGAGCGGGCTTGGGCGCCGGCTTCGGGGCGGGCCTGGCCGCGGCGGCGCTCTTGAGCGCGGGGTGATTGGGATCGAGCGCACGGGCGCGGCGCAGCGCCTGCTGGGCCAGGTCCTCGCGGCCCTTGGAGCGCCAGTACTGCGCCTGCTTGACCAGCGCCTCCACGCCCGCGCTCTGCGCCTGCGCCGGGGCCGGCAGCACCAGCCCCGCCGCGGCGGTGGAGAGCAGCAGCGCCAGGCTCAGCCGCGCCGGCCGGGCCCGCAGACGCGTCGAGATCGTGAAATCGGTCATCCGTGGTCGTCCTGGCGGCCGAGGCGACGCTGCGCGTGTCGGCGGAAGTAGAGGTAGACCGGGCCGGCAAGGACCACCGCGAGGGCGAGCGTGAACAGTCCCAGCAGCCACGGGCGCTGGCTCGTCCAGTACGCCAGTTTCATCCAGATCGGAAGAGAGCCGACCCAGTATCGCTCGCTGAGCGCGAAGCTGGTCATGCCGTCGCCGCGGGTGACCGCGAGATCGCCCTGGATAGCCGCGTTGATCTTCACGTCGGTCATGCCCTCGACCAGCGCCGGGAGCGCGGCGCCGTCATCGGCGAGCAGCGCCACCACCGTGCGGTCCGAGGCGTAGGGCGAGCGGAAGCTGACGATGCCCGAGAAGCCCCGCGCGTCGTAGACCAGCGGCGCGGCCTTCATCGGGTCGTCGCTCGCGGTGCCGCCGAACAGCGCGGTCGCATATTGCAGCGGCGAGCGCTCCGCCACGCGCAGGCGCCCGCCTTCGTAGCGCACCGGGGCGTCGGCGAACATCTCCGCCTCGGCCAGGCCGGTCCCGCCGATCACCAGCACGTCCTGGGTCGAGAGCTGGTCCGGGTCGATCGTGGAGGTCACCGTCACCGCCGTCACCGGCACGCCGGTCGAATCGCCGAAGCGGCCCATCATCGTCAGGAACGCCTCCACCGAGGCGAGGGAGGGATTGGGCGCCACGATCACCGTGGTCTGCGACAGGTCCGGGCTGGCGGTGAAGGGGAAGCCGGCGCCCGCGAAGGTCGCCAGGTCGGGCATCATGATCGCGTGGTAGGCGCTGGTCAGGTCGATCGTGCTGGTCGGGTCGAGCGCGACGCGCACGTTGTCCGGCAGCGTGCCGGTGCACTTCTTCTTGTCGGCGATGATGAGGTTGTAGTCGAAGGTCAGCTCGTTCTGGCCGAACAGGTTGTAGCGCGGCAGGACCACCGAGGCGCTCGAATCCTGGCTCTTGGCGCCCTTGGAGCCGAACAGCTCGCTCCACCAGGCGGCACCCAGCGGCAGCGTCTTGAGGTATTGCCCGTTGATCGAGACGTCGAGGCGGGACGCGCGCTTGTCGAGCCACTGCGCCACCGGGTAGCGGTAGCCCAGGTTCAGCTTGCCGCCTTCGCGCGGCCAGAAGAACAGATCGGGCGCGACGCGGAAGCGGGTCAAGAGCGGCCCGGGCGGGATGCCCAAGCCCTGGAGCGCATAGGGCTCCATGATCGAGCCGAGCTGCACTTCCTTGTCGGTGGTGAGCCAGCGCAGCGCGCCGTAGCGCGGCCAGGCGGGGATGCGCACCCCGTCGAAGCTCATGCGCTGCCCGCCGAAGACCCCGCGCCCGAGCGCGATCGCGGAAGCGGCGATCCGCAGGTCCTCGTCGTTGCGGCCCAGGATCACCAGCAGGGTGCCGTTAGGATCGACCGGGTTGCGCACGGCCGCGGCCGCAGGTCCGCCCGCGGGCGCGACGGCAAGGCCGGGAATTCCCTGGTCGCCCTTGAGGAAGACGATGGCGTTGCCGCGCGGCAGCGAGCCCACCATCGGCTGGAACGCGAAGCCGCGGTAGCTCGCCTGGGCGCCGAGCCAGCTGGCGGTCGCGGCGGCGGCCTCGAGCTCGCCGCCGCGCGGCTGCGCGGCGAACACGAAGGGCATGCGCAGCGGCACGTTCTGGCCCTTGTCGAAGAACGGCAGCGGCAGGCGCGCCAGGTCTGGCCCGTAGGGCAGCGGCTGGTAGCTGAAATCGAACCAGGAGCGGGTGTTGCTCACGTTGGCCCAGAGGGAGGAGTGGAACGGGTCCTCGCAGTCGCGCGCGTAGTGGCCCAGGAGCCGCAGGTTGAGCTGGTTGTCGCCGGGCAGGAACAGCGCCGGGTTCACCGGCACCTCGATCACCTGGCCGCTCGCCTGCGCGCGCGTCAGCGCCAGGGTCTGCACGACCTCGCCGTTGACGATCACCACCAGCTGGCTGAGATCGTCCAGCATCGAGGGCGACCAGGCGAGCTGCAGGCGCAGCACGGCGCTGGTGACCACGCGGTCCTGGCGCATGCCGAAAGGCACGCCGATCTCGCCGCGCGTGCCCTGGAGGCGGATCGGGCGGGTGACGCGCAGTTCCTTGAGCGTCAGGCGTTCGCGCAGGGCGTCGGCGGCGGGAGCGGGAGCCTCGGCACCGGCAGGCGCGGCCGCCGCGGCGCGGGGCCCGGCGGCCTGGGCATGCACTTCGGTGGTGCCGAGCAGGAGCCCGGCCGCGCCGAGCACGACGGCACCGGCCAGCGCCGCGGCCTTGGCGAAGGGGACCCAGGACCGGGACCCGCCGCCTTCCTTGCCGGAGTTCTTGCCCGAATCCTTGCCGGAGTCCTTGGCGGCGGCCTTCTGCGCCGCGGCCGAGCCGCGCATGCGACGCCGCTCGGCGCGATTGAGTCCCAGCATGCGCTTGAGCGTGACCATGTCCACCCTGATGATGTCGGCGAAGGAGCGCAGGCTGCCAACCTGCTTGTGCGGGCCCGTGGGCTGCCAGGCGTCGGCGCGGCCCATCACCGCGCGCACCAGGTGCCGCCCGGCGAGCAGGTCGAGCTTCTCGAACCGGACATAGGCGTTCTGCGCATCGCTGCGCACCGTCTCCACCGGGATCGAGAGCACCTCGTCGCCCATCGCCATCGTGATGTGGCGAACGGTGCGGTCCTTGGACGGCAGCTCGGCCGGCAGGCAGAGCGCGGCGCCGCCCATCGAGATGTCGATCGTCTCCGCCGGGACGGTGTGGCCGCTGGCGAGATAGGCGGTGACCGGCAGCGCGACGGGGATGCGGATGTCGACGCGCGCCTGCCGCGTCTCGCGCGCCACGGAGATGGCGGCGATCAGGATCGCCAGGCTGAACAGCGCCCAGGCCACGTTCAGCACCAGCGTGTCGGTCTGGATGTTGAACATGTAGGGGAAGAAGGCCCATTTCACGACGGCCATGACGATGCCGAGGACGACCAGGCCGATGCAGATCAGGTGCGGCTTGACGATGGCCCAGTCGAAATAGGTCTGGTCCAGCAGCGAACCCTTGTCGGTCACGTTGAACTTGCCCTTGCGCGGCTGCAGCCAGGTCATCACCGTGGGCTTGACCAGGTGGAAGGCCAGGATCGTCTCGTAGACCTCGCCCCAGTAGGGCCGGCGCTCTCCGCCCTGCGTGCGCTCGTTGGCGACCGAGGAGCAGAACAGGTGCGGCATGGCGTAGGCAAAAATCAGCGAGGCGGAGGCCTGGATGATGTTCTGCCCGAAGATGAGGTACGCCAGCGGGCTGGTCAGGAACACGATGCGCGGCAGCGGATACTGGAAGTGCAGCATCGCGTTCAGGTAGCAGAGGCGCTGCTGCCAGGTCAGGCCGCGGCCGAACAGCGGGCAGTCGATGCGCAGGATCTGCGTCATGCCGCGGGCCCAGCGGATGCGCTGGCCGACGTGGAGGACCAGGCGCTCGGTCGCGAGGCCGGCCGAAAGGCGGGCGCTGATGTAGGCGGTGTTCCAGCCCATGCGCTGCAGCTTGAGCGCGGTGTGCGCGTCCTCGGTCACCGTCTCGCCGGCGAAGCCATTGGTCTGCATCAGCGCCTCGCGCCGGATGATCGCGCAGGAGCCGCAGAAGAAGGTGGCGTTCCACAGGTCGTTGCCGCCCTGGACCGGGCCGTAGAACAGGTCGCCCTCGCCGGGCATGTCGCCCATCACCGAGGCCAGGTTGCGCTGCACCGGGTCGGGCGAATACATGTGGTGCGGGGTCTGGATCAGCGCCAGGCGCCGGTCCTTCTGGAACCAGCCGACGGTCAGCTGCAGGAAGGCGCGCGTCGGCACGTGGTCGCAGTCGAAGATGGCGATCAGGGTGCCGTCGGTCTTCTTCATCGCCGCGTTGAGGTTGCCCGCCTTGGCGTGCAGGTTGTTGTCGCGGGTGATGTAGCCGCAGCCCGCCTCCTTGGCGAAGGCGCGGAACTCGGGTCGCTTGCCGTCGTCGAGGATGAACACGCGGTAGCGATCGACCGGGTAGTCGAGGTCCATCGCCGCGAACACCGTGTTGCGCACGATGTCGAGGCTCTCGTTGTAGGTCGGGATGTAGATGTCGACGGTCGGCCATTCCTCGGGCTCGCCCTCGGGCTCGATCACCGGGCGGTCGAGCGGCCAGCTCGTCTGCAGGAAGCCCAGCATCAGGATGACCCAGGCGTAGAGCTCGGCAAGGTAGAGCACGCCGCCGAAGAAGAACTCGGGCAGCGTGCTGAACGAGAGCGTCTGCGTCGTGCGCCAGAACAGGTAGCGGGTGGAGACCATCACCGCGAGCAGGCCCAGCGCCAGGGCGCCCTTGCGACCCTGCCAGCGCTTGAGCACGAGCGCCCCGATCATCGTGACGGCGGCGCAGACCCACTGCGCCGGGCCATCGAGCGGCACGCCGATGACCAGTGCGGCGATCAGGACGATCGGCACGACAGCGGCGTAGCGCACCGCCTTGCTCGCCGCGAGGTCTGCGATCATGCGGCCCTGCTTGCGGATGTCGGCGCCTGCGAGTCCCGCGCCATCCACGGACGGCCGGGATTCTCCAGGAGGGGGAGCAGCGCGGCGCCGATGGCGCGCACGTCGGCCAGCGCGGCGCTGGACGGCGCGTAGCGGGCCAGCGGCTGCAGCATCGCGATCGCCTCGGGCACCGCCTCGTCGAGGCGCACGCGGCCGAGCAGGCGCGGTCCGACCAGCTCGCGGATGAATGCGGCGGCATGGCGCGAGAGGCGACGGGTCTCGTCCAGGGCGTTGATGACGAAGGTGGTCGCCGCGATGTTCTCGGGGCTCGCCTCGCCCAGCACCTGGGGCATCAGCGCCAGGGTGTCCGGCGCGGCGTTGAGCACCGCCACCAGCCCGCTGGCGTGCGGGATGACGCGGCGGGCGAAGGTGTAGTCGGCGGCCGGGATGTCGATCACCAGGACCCGGTCCGGACCGGCGTCGAGGTAGCCCATGTCGCGCAGGGTGGGGATGAAGTCGGGATCCTCCGGCGCGCGCACGAAGCTGCGCAGGTCGATGCCCGAGACCAGCACCGCGTCCTCCGCCGGCGCGAACAGTGAGGGCAGCGTCAGCGCGGGCTGGAGGCCGAAGTGCATCGGCAGGGTGTCGCGCGGGGCGACGCTGAGCACGGTGACGTTGGCGCCCGCTTCGGACAGGCTCATCGCCATGTGCGCGGCCATGAAGGTGGTCCCGGCGCCGCCCTTGACGCTGTGGCAGACGATGACCGGCATCAGATTTCCCCCCGCGAGCCGAGTTCGGACAAATGGCGCAGCATGGCCCTGACGTCCTGCGCAGGTGCGGCGCGGCGCTCGCCGGCGCGGTCGGCCGCGCGCTCGCCGCGGCCATAGCGGCTGAACATGCCGCCGGCCGGCTCGGCCACCTTGGGCGCATCTTCGTGCGGTGCCGGCAGCGCGGCTTCCGCCTGGTCGATCGCCTGGAGTCGCGGATCCCTCAGGAGCGCCTCCAGGATCGGCCAGAGCTCGAGTTCGGAGAAGCGGTCCTCGAACTCGCGATAGGCGAAGTCGTTCTTGCCAAGGCGGTCGAGCAGATTTCGGGCATCAATGCGCATACAAACCCCCGGATGAGTGCATGTTTTCTGCGCAAAGAATGGTTAAGAAAGGGTTTCGGGGGTTGCGGCTTTCGCAGCCCGGCCCGCGCTCGAACGGAAGAGAAACGGCCGTTTCGGCCGTAAACAGGGCAGCAAAAGAGTCGTTGCGGTTGCAAGACGTGCAATCCTTTGCAGGTTAACCATGCCTGTATAACCCGGCTATCGAAGCGGCCAAGAGGTGATTCGCAGAAATACGCATGTCGATTGCAACCCGTGCAGCAAGCATTCGTCGCTAGGACGTTCGGCCAAGCCCTTCCGTTCCGTGCCGAGGACTCGTGCCCATGCCTGAAGCCGTTCCTGACCGGCAGACGACCACGCCGGGGGCGGAGCCTCGACGCGGGCACCCCCGCACCCGGGTGGAGATGCTCGCCCACTTCCGCCGCGACCTGACGAGCACCACCGTCGTCCTCAAGGACCTCACCCCCGACGGCGCCCGCGTGGAAGGCGTGGGCGCGCTCTGCGTGGACGAGGTCGTCACGCTTGCGCTGCCCGCCTGCCGCCCGTGCCTCGCCTTCGTGGTCTGGGCCAACGCCCATTGCGCCGGGCTGCAGTTCCTGGAGCCGCTGGCGCCGGCGCTGTTCGCGGACATCGTGGCGAAGTACGGGCTGGGCGATGAGGAGGGCGCTCCGCCGCTGCGGATCGTCTAGCGGTCAGGCCACCGCGGGCTCCAGCAGGCGGATGGTGCCCGCATCGGCGTCGATCTCGGCCATGACCCCGACCGGGATGCTCACCTGCCCGGCGACATGCCCGATCATCGCGCCCTGGAAGGCCGGCACGCCCAGCCCGCCCAGCCGCCGGTCCAGCACCTCGTAGACGGTGAAGTTGGAGAAGCCGCCGTCGGGGTTCTCGCAATGCGTGCATTGCCCGAAGACGATCCCTGCGATGCCGTCGAGGATGCCCGACAGCGCCAGCTGGGTGAGCATGCGGTCGATGCGGTACTCGGCCTCGTTGGTCTCCTCCAGGAACAGGATCGCGCCGCGAAAGTCCGGCAGGTACGGCGTCCCGGCCAGGGCGCTGAGCACTGCCAGGTTGCCCCCCAGCAGCCGCCCGCGCGCCGTGCCGCCGCGGAAGGTGCGCCGCGCCGGGCCGCGCCCGCCCAGGTTCGCTCCGGCATAGGCGGGGGCGGAGTAGAGCGGCATCGCGCCCTCCATCGCCACCTGCCGGAACGAGTCCCACGAGGCCGGCTGCCACGATCCCGCCGCGTTGGGCCCGTGGATCGAGACCACCCCGGCGCGTGCCAGGGCGAGGTGGAGCGCGGTGTTGTCGCTGAAGCCGGCGAAGATCTTGGGCCTGCGGGCGATCGCCGCGAAGTCGAGGTGGGGCAGCAGCCGCGCCGAACCCCAGCCGCCGCGCACCGCCATCAGGCCGCGCACCTCCCCGTCCGCGAACATCGCCATCAGCTCCCGCGCGCGCTCCGCGTCCGAGCCGGCGAGATAGCCCTCGCGCGACAGCACGTTGGGCGCGAAGCGCGGCACCAGGCCCATGGCGCGCACGGTCTGCGCGATCTCCTCGATCCCGAAGCGATCGGCGACGAAGCCCGCGGGCGCCACCAGGCCGAGCACGTCGCCATTGCGAAGGCGGGGCGGCCGAACCATATGACGATCGGCCGCGTTCCCGCCGGCCGGCGCCGGCGCGGCGCGCGCGAGGGCTCCCAGGCCCGACAGCGCGCAAAGCCCGCCGCCCACTTCTAGCAGCGCGCCCCGCCGCGTCAGGATTCGCCGGATCGTCATCGCCCCGAGCCTAGGGCCTGCGCGGGTCGGCGCAAGGGGCCGCCGATCTAAGCTCGACGCGCGCCGCGCCTCGGGCCATGGAGCAAGAATGAACGATATCGAAGACCAGGACCAGGACCTCACCGAACGCCGTTTCTACAAGGCGGAGCAGGAAGCAGACTTCGCCGACCGCCAGGAAGGCACCGTCCAGACCCAGAACCCGGCCTACCGCCTCGCCTTCCGCGACACCGACTTCCTCCTGCGCGACGAGCTGCGGCCGGTGCGCTTCCAGCTAGAACTGCTGAAGCCGGAAATGCTGCTGGAAGAGGCCAACATCGGCTCGACGCTGGTGATGTACGGCTCCGCCCGCATCCCTTCGCCCGACAAGGCCGACGCAATCATCGCCGCCGCCGCCACCGACTACCAGAAGACGGTGGCCGAGCGTCTCGCCGCCAAGGCCAAGTACTACGAGGAGGCGCGCAGGCTCGCCCGGCTCGCCAGCCAGTGCGCCATCGTCGAGAAGGGGATGCGACAGTTCGTCGTGTGCTCGGGCGGCGGCCCCTCGATCATGGAGGCGGCCAACCGCGGCGCGGCGGAAGTGGGCGCGGAATCGCTCGGGCTCAACATCGTCCTGCCGCACGAGCAGGCGCCCAACGCCTACGTCACGCCGCGGCTCTCGTTCCAGTTCCACTACTTCGCGCTGCGCAAGATGCACTTCCTGCTGCGCGCCCGCGCCGTGGCGGTGTTCCCGGGCGGCTTCGGCACCTTCGACGAGTTCTTCGAGCTGCTGACGCTGATCCAGACCGGCAAGATGAAGCCGATCCCGATCCTGCTCTACGGCCGCGAGTTCTGGGAGCGCGTCATCAACTTCGAGGCGCTGGCCGAGGAAGGCACGATCAACCCCGGCGACCTCGACCTGTTCCACTGGTGCGAGACGGCCGAGGAAGGCTGGCAGCACATCCAGCGCTTCTACGACCTCGATTGCAGCTGACGCCCGGGCGCCGGGGCAGGCCGATGACAGACCGCGACCTCCCGCCGCCCCGCTTCGTCATCGAAGGCAGCGCCATCACCGGGATCGCGGCCTTCTATGACGAGATCAACCGCGTGTTCATGGCGGGGGAGGACTGGCGGCTGGGAGAGAGCCTGGACGCCTTCGACGACCTCCTCCACGGCGGCTTCGGCGCCCTTCCCGCCGGCCGGCCTGCCACCATCGTCTGGAAGGACATGGACGCCAGCCGGGCGGCGCTGGGCCGGGCCGCCACGCTGGCGCTGCTGCGCGCCCGACTGCCCGAGCGGACCCAGTTCAACGGCGCGAAGATTAGCGACCAGATCGCCGAGCTCGAGGCGGGCCGCGGCACGACCTACTTCGACGTCGTGATGGCGATCGTGGCCGACCATCCCGCGATCACCGTTGTCCCGGGATAGCCACCGGTCGCTTGTTCGATTCCTTCGAACGGAACGACGCAGTTTATCCCAGTTCCCCGAAACTCCAGACAGACGCATCTGAAGGGCACACCCGCTTTACCAGGACGACGCCCATGACCCGCTTCATCGCACCCTTCAGCCGCCGCACCCGTCTCGTCGCCGACTATGCCCAGCCGGTGATCGTCGCGGCGGGCACGGCCGGGCTGACCGGCGGCGCCATGGCCGCGATGGGCCTGCTGGCCGACAGCGCGCTGCGGCTGGGCCGGGCACGGCTCGGCTGAGGTTGGCGAGGTCGACGTCAGGGACGAGGTCAGGTGCCGGGCGAACGCCGCTCAGCGCACCGCGTGGTGGCCCATGGGGCCATGGCCCTCGCCGAAGCCGGGTGCGGCAAGGAGCGCGGCGCGTACGAAGTCGCGGGCGTCCTCGATGGCCTCGCTGAGCGGCACGCCCTGGCCGAGGAAGGTGGCGATGGCGCTCGACAGGGTGCAGCCGGTGCCGTGGGTGTGGCGCGTGGCTATGCGCGGGGCGGTCCAGGCCTGCCCCTCGCCCCCCGGCAGCACCAGCCGGTCCTCGACCGTGTCGCCCGGCGCATCGCCCCCCTTGGCGAGATAGGCGATGCCGCGCGCGGCCAGCGCCGCATCGCCGCCCAGCGCCGCGAGTTCGTCGACGTTGGGAGTGGTGAGCGTGGCAATCGCCATCAGTCGCTCGAACGCCGCGACGGTGGCGGCGTCGGCCAGCACCGAGCCGGCGGTGGAGACCATCACCGGATCGAAGATCACCGGCACCGCCAGGTCCGCCAGCCGCTCCGCCACGGCATCGGCGATGGCCGGGCTGCCCAGCATGCCGATCTTCACGGCATCGACGCCCATGTCCGCCACGCAGGCATCGACCTGTGCCGCCACCATCGCCGGGGACAGCACCTCCACCGCCGTCACTCCGCGCGAATTCTGCGCGGTGATCGCAGTGATCGCGGTCATGGCGTAGCCGCCGAGCATCGTGATCGTCTTGATATCGGCCTGGATGCCGGCGCCGCCCGAGCTGTCGGAACCTGCGATGGAGAGAATGCGCGGAGGGCTGGTCATCGCCTGCCCCTAGCCGCAGCACGGGCATCGAGTCGAGACGCCTGCGCGCCCCTCCTCAGCCCTTGAAGCGGCGCACGCGCGACGGCGGGGCGGAATCCTGCTGGCTCTTGGCCCGGGTCGGCCGGTCGACGAGCTCGCCCCCGCAGTTGGGGCACTGGTCGTCCAGCGCCTCGGAGCATTCGGCGCAGTAGGTGCACTCGAAGGAACAGATGAAGGCGCCGGGCGCCTCCGCCGGCAGGTCGGTGCCGCAGCGTTCGCAGTCGGGGCGCATTTCCAGCATTGTCGGTCTCCGTTCGAAAGGGCGGCAGGTCAGGCGGCGGCCTGCGCGACCGCATGGCAGATCGCGGCGACGGCGGCCTCGACCTCGTCGGCATCGTCGCCTTCGGCCATGACCCGGATCACCGGCTCGGTGCCGGAGGCGCGGATCACCAGGCGCCCGCGTCCGTCGAGCGCGGCCTCGGCATCGGCGATCGCCGCCCGGACGCCATGGGCCTCCAGCGGCCGCCCCCCGGCGAAGCGCACGTTGCGCAGCAGCTGCGGCACCGGATCGAAGAGGTGCAGCAGCTCGCTCGCGCGCTTGCCGGACTCGATCAGCGCGGCGAGCACCTGCAGCGCCGCGACGGTGCCGTCGCCGGTGGTCGCATGGTCGAGCAGGATCATGTGGCCCGACTGCTCGCCGCCCACGTTGTAGCCGCCGCTGCGCATGCGCTCCAGCACGTGGCGGTCGCCCACGGCGGTGCGCTCCAGGTTGAGGCCGAGACCGCCGAGGTAGCGTTCCAGGCCCAGGTTCGACATCACCGTGGCGACCACGCCGCCGCCGCGCAGCGCGCCGCGCGCTGCGAGGTGGCTGCCGATCAGCGCCATGATCTGGTCGCCGTCCACGGTCTGGCCCTTCTCGTCGACCACGATCAGGCGGTCCGCGTCCCCGTCGAGCGCGATGCCGATGTCCGAGCCGGAGGAGACCACCGTCTCCTGCAGCAGCTCGACATGGGTGGAGCCGCAGCGTTCGTTGATGTTCTTGCCGTTGGGAGCGACGCCCACCGCGACGATCTCGGCGCCGAGCTCCCAGAACGCCGAGGGCGCGACCTGGTAGGCGGCCCCGTTGGCGCAGTCGACCGCGATCTTGAGCCCGTCGAGCCGGACGGTGGAGGGCAGCGAGCCCTTGACCGCGTGGATGTACCGGCCGCGCGCATCGTCGATCCGGCGGGCGCGGCCGATCTCCGGCGCGGCGGCGAGCGCGAGGTCGGTGGCCAGCATGGCCTCAATCGCGAGCTCGTCCTCGTCGGAGAGCTTGAAGCCGTCGGGCCCGAACAGCTTGATGCCGTTGTCCTCGTAGGGGTTGTGGCTGGCGGAGATCATGACCCCCACGTCTGCTCGCAGTTCGCGGGTCAGCAGGGCCACCGCAGGGGTGGGCATGGGGCCCAGCAGCACCACGTCCATGCCCACGCTGGTGAAGCCCGCCACCATCGCGTTCTCCAGCATGTAGCCGGAGAGGCGGGTGTCCTTGCCGATCACCACCCGGTGCCGGTGCGTGCCGCGCAGGAAGCGGGTTCCGGCCGCCTGGCCGACCTTCATGGCGGTGGCGGCGGTCATCGCGCCCTGGTTGGTGCGGCCCCGGATGCCGTCGGTGCCGAAGAACTGCTTGGCCATTCCCTACTCTTCGCCGGCGCGCCGTTATGGCCGCCTTAACCCGCTCTTAGCGCCGCGCTATCGAAATTGCCATCGCACCCGCCCGCGCCTATCTCTGGGCGCGATGACCCCGCCCTCCACCCCGGCCCCCACCCCGGCCCCGATCCCACCGTCCACCGCCGCCTCTCGCTTTCCCGAGATTCGCGTGCCCGGCATGCTGACCCTCGCCGGCCTCGTCGCGGGCCTGGTCCTGGGCCTGCTCCTCGCCGGTCACCCGGCCGCCCAAACCGCGCAGAAGCTGGCCGCGCCGGTCGGTTCGCTGTGGCTGCAGGGCCTGCAGATGACGATCCTCCCGCTCGTCGCCGGCCTGCTGTTCTCGGGCATCGTCGCCACCGTCGCCGCCGCCAAGGCCGGCGCGATGGCGCGGCGCACGCTCGGCATCATCGTCTCGTTCCTTGCCTTCAGCGCCATCCTCGGCGCCGTCGCCATGCCCCTGCTGCTGGACCTGTTCCCGATCCCGACCGGCGTCACCCTGGCCCGCGGCGCCGATCCCGGCCAGGTGCCCGGACTGGCGGATTTCCTGGCCTCGCTGCTCCCCACCAACGTCGTCTCGGCGGCGGCGGAGAGCGCCATGCTGCCGGTGATCGTCTTCGTCGGCCTGTTCGCCTTCGCCTCGACCCGCCTCGCGGAGGAACCGCGCCGGCTGCTCGCGGTGCTGTTCGAAGGACTGGCGGGGGCGATGATGGTGGTGATCGGCTGGGTCCTCGCGCTCGCCCCGATCGGCGTCTTCGCCCTGGGGCTGACGCTGGGGGTGCGAAGCGGCGCCGCGGCGCTGGGTGCGCTGGCGCACTACATCGTGCTTGTCACCGCGGTGGGCACGGTGGTGATGGTCGCCGGCTACCTGATCGCGATCAGCGCAGGGCGGCGCAAGCTGCCTGCCTTCGCCGCCGCCCTGCTGCCCGCGCAGGTGGTGGCGATCTCCACCCAGTCCTCGCTCGCCACGCTGCCCTCGATGCTGGTCGCCAGCCGCCGGCTGGGGACCGCGCCGACCACCTCGGAATTCGTGCTGCCGCTAGCCGTCACCCTCTTCCGCGCCACCGGCCCGGCGATGAACATGGCGGTCGCGGTCTACGCGGCGAAGCTCGCCGGGCTGGATCTCGGCCCCGGCGCCCTCGCCGCCGGCGCCTTCGTGGCCTTCGCCACCACCTTCGGCGCGGTGTCGCTGCCCGGGACGATCAGCTTCGTCTCGTCCATCGGCCCGATCGCGGCGGCCATGGGCGTGCCCCTCTGGCCGCTGGGCGTGCTGGTGGCGGTGGAGGTGCTGCCGGACCTCATGCGCACGCTCGGCAACGTGACGATGGACGTCGCCATCACCAGCGCGGTCGATGCCGGGGTGGCGGAACCGCAGCCCGCCGAGACGATCCACTGATCGCCCGGGGACCGCGCCTTCCGCAGGGGCTCAGCGGTAGGCGGAGAGGATGTCGCGCGGCGGCTGCTCGGCCTGGCGCGCCGCGATCTTCTCGGGCGTCAGCCAGGACAGGATCGCGCCGTTGGGATGCCCCGCCTCCAGCGCCTCGCGGATCCACTGCGCCAGCGTCTCCGGGTGGTCGCCGATGAGGTTGACGACCGCCTCGCGCGCGGCCCGCTCCGCCTGCGGAACGCGGGCGTGCTCGCGAAAGAAGCCTTCCGTCATTACAAGACCGGGGCTCAGCCCGCCGACCTGGTAGGGCTGACCTTCCGCTTCCATCGCGAGGGCGCGGGTCAGGAAGGTGAGCGCGGCCTTGGTGGTGGCATAGCCGTTCATGCCGGGCACCGGCTGGCCATCCCAGCCGGCGCCGAGCATGTTCCACACCGCGCCCGAGCCCTGCGCCGCCATCCCCGCGATCGCGACCCGGCAGGCGGTCATCGTGCCGAGGAGGTTGACTTTCACCATCCGCGCGAACGCGCTGCCCTCCATCTGCGCCAGCGGCCGGCCGGTGAGCGCGAGGCCGGCGTTGTTGATCCACCAGTCGACCCGACCGGCGTCGGACGTGACGCGGTCCCACAGCGCCTGGACCTGCGCCTCGTCGGTGATGTCGCAGGCGATCATGCGAAGACCCCCGGCATCGCCCTCCGCGCGCGGACTGCAACCGTAGACGGTGTGCCCGGCCGCTGCCAGCTCGTGCGCGAGCGCACGGCCGAGACCCTGCCCCGCACCCGTCACCACCGCCACCCGGCGCTCATCGTTCGTCATGTCGGATCCCGTTCCGCAAAGGTCTAGTGATAGGTCCAGCCGCGGTATGTCGCGCCCGGCTGCCGCGTCGGCAGGAAGCGGTCGAGCTCGGCCTCGCGGGCGATGTCGGCCAGCGCGCGGTCGGCCTCGCGGATCACCTCGTCCTCGTCCCAGCGGGTCGAGCGACCGTTTTCGATCAGCCGCTCGCCGGCGACGAAGACCGAGTGGACCTGCGCCCCCTTGCCGCCCCACACCAGCGCGCCGAGCAGCCTGCGCTCGTCCCACGTCGGGGCGATCTCGGCACGGGCCACGTCGATCATCACGAGGTCGGCGGCCTTGCCGACTTCCAGCGAGCCGCAGCGCTCCTCCATCAGCAATGCGCGGGCACTGCCCAGCGTCGCCATCTCCAGCGTCCGCTCGGCGTTGAGCCAGAGCTCCGCCGGCGGCCGCGCGCCGCCCGCGGCCAGCTGCGCCTTGACTGCCAGATTCTGGCCGAAGATCGCGTGGCGCATGTTCTCGAACGGGTCCTGGCTGTCGCTGACCAGCGGCGCGTCGGTGCCGAGCCCCGGCAGCATCCCCGCCGCAAGCATGTCGTGCACCGGCACGCCCTGCCCGTCGAAGAAGCGCAGCGTCGGCACCACCGCCAGGCGGGCATCGTGCGCCGCCAGCAGCGGATACTCGTGCGCCAGCAGGTTGACGCCCTTGCCCGCGTAGATCGCGCCTCGATCGAGCAGGCCGAAGCTGCGGTAGTAGTCCGCCTGGCCGCCCTCGAACCCGCGCGCCCTGAGCAGCGCGCCACGGCTGTTGTCGGTCATGTCCACGCCGAACGGCAGTCCCAGCGCGCGGGTGCCCTCGTGGATGCGGCGCATGTCCTCCGGGTCGGCGCGGAAGCTGTAGTTGACGAAGCTGCCTGCCACGGCCAGCCGGTCGCTGGCGAAGGCGCGCAGGCGCTCCAGCTCGGCGAGCCCCTCGTCGACGGTCTCGCGGCCCTGCTCGGGTATGCGATCGTCGACGATGCAGCGGCACAGGAAGCCGCGCATGCCGCTGTCGGCCAGGGCCTGCCAGCTGCCGTCGACGCTGTCCTTGCGCACGTTGGTGAAGTGCTCGTCGTGCGTCGCCGTGTAGCCCGCCTTGAGCATCTCCAGCACGTGCAGCCGGACGATGGCATAAGTGCGCTCCGCATCCATGCGGCTGCAGGCGGCGAAGAGCTGCTGGAGCAGGCCGAGGACCGCCGCCGGGATGTCGAGCACCGGCCAGCGATCGTCGTTGTAGCCGCGCCAGGCGTTCTGGACGAGGTGGTTGTGGCCGTTGGCCATGCCCGGCATGACCACCATCCCGCCCGCGTCGATCACCGTCGTCGCGGCGGGCAGCGGCTCCTGCATCGTGCCCAGCGCGGTGATCCGCCCCGCGGTGAAGGCGATGAAGCCGCGGGTGAGCACCCGACGCTCGGCATCGAGCGTGAGGATGTAGGCGTCGCGGACCAGCGTGTCCGCGACGGTCCCGGCCGCCTGGGTCACGCGCGTTCGGCTTCGGCGAACTTCTTCTCGTCGAGGTCGTAGAAGCACAGCGCGACGATGCTGGCGACGAGGAAGGCGAAGGGGATGAACGAGGCGAGCCAGTAGATCGCCGCGATCGCCGAGGCGGGCTGCTCCTGGTGCGCGGCGTTCTGGATGTAGCCGGTCTGGCCCAGGATGATCCCGGTCAGCGCGGCGCCCAGGGCATAGGCGAGCTTCTCCACCAGCGTGTAGACGGCCGAGAGCATGCCCTCGCGGCGCATGCCGGTGCGGCGGTAGTCCCACTCCATCGTGTCGGGCAGCAGCGATTGGCCGAACAGCAGCACCGCGCCGCCCATGGCGCCCAGCGCCACCGCGCGCAAGTAGACCAGCGCCAGCGGCTCGTCCGGCCCCACGAAGTACCAGCTCAGGTAGATGGCGCCGTAGAGCAGCGTGCCGAGCATGTAGATGCTGCGCTTGCCGCCCATCTTGGCGAGCCGCACCCAGACCGGCTGGATCAGGATCATGGTGCCGTAGAAGACCAGGAAGTAGATGCCCATCCGCGAATCGCCGAGCCGCAGCACGCGCTGGAACAGGAACGGCATCGCCGCCTGGGTGACGGCCAGGGCCATCAGCTGCAGCAGCTTCACCACCAGCAGCACGACGAAGGGCTTGTTGCCTGCCAGCGAGCGCAACTTCTGGCTCCAGGTCGCCTTGACCGCCGGGTTGTAGTGGAACGGGGCGTCACGGGTGCCGCGGAAGCAGGCGAGCGCGGCTGCGACCACGACGATGGCGAGGAAGATCGACAGCGCGGTGTGGCCGGTGCGCCCGCCGCCCGCGATCGTCATGATCTGCGGCCCGACGAAGACCGCCAGCAGCGACGCCACCGCCACCGCCGAGACACGGAACGAAATCAGCCGCGAGCGCTCGTGGATCGAGGAGGTCATCTCGGCCGGCATCGCCATGTAGGGAACCGAGAACATGGCGTAACCGGTCGCGTAGACCAGCAGCGCCAGCACGAAGAAGCAGACCGAGAGCGCGCCCCCGCCCGCGGGCACGTTGAACACCATCAGCGCGGCAAGCGCGAGCAGGATGCCTCCCGCCAGCAGGAACGGCCGGCGGCGGCCCATGCGCGAGCGCGTCCGGTCGCTGGCAGCGCCGACCAGCGGGTCGATCACCGCGTCGTAGAGCTTCGACGCGGCGATCAGCGTTCCCGCCAGCGCCGCGCTGATGCCGGCATAGTCGACGACGTAGCGCAGCAGCAGCACGTTGATCGAATTGAACAGCGCCGCCACCGCCACGGTGCCGAGGCCCCAGGCCAGGCAGGTCCGCACCGGCAGGCTGGCGCCCGGGGCAGCGGCCCGCTCGCCGCTGCCGCTTGCCCCATTGCCCGGGGCGGTCGATCCGATCACGCTCATTGTCGTCAGTACCTTGTCAGTTTGCCGCAGCTTGTGCGGATGCGGGCGCCTTGAGCCCCGCGCGTTCGAGAATCTCGGGCACCGAGCGGCGCACGGCCGCGACCGGCGCGCCGGCGATCAGCCGGGCGAAACGCTCACGCTCGAAGGTGAGGCGCTCGGCCAGCTCGCCCGAAGGCACGAACTCGTCGAGCTCCTCGCGCGTGACCGATCCCTTGGTCTCGAGCAAGTGCTCGGTGACGATCTGGCGATCGCGCATGATCCACACTTCGGAAACCAGCGCCATGAGCATGCGCGCGACGTCGGTCACGCTCTCGGGGCCGAGGTAGTCCTTGCCGGTCGCTTCCATCACGCTGCCTCCGCCTGGGTGGTCGCCTCGGGCTTCATCGCCCGCGTGATCCACGGGTACTGATCCCGCCCGATGGCGTAGGATTCCACGTTCACGAAGCCGGCTTCCTCCAGCATCGCGTCGAGGCTGTCGAGCAGCACGGCGGTGAAGAACGGCTCCTCGCGGTGCTCGGTGTCCCAGTCGAGGATGACGGCATGGAACATCGGCACGGCACGGAACGGCGGCGGGTCGGAGATGACGATGTCCGCGCCCGGCTTCATGATCCGGAACAGCTCCTTGAACATCTCGCGATTGGCCTTGGGCGGCAGCTCATGGTGCAGCGCGTAGGTGATGACGCCGTCGAAGCTCTCGTCCGCCTCGCCGGTGTCGTGGGCCGCGTCGGCAAGCTTGAGGTGAACCGGGAAGCCGAAGCGCGAGGCCATCTTCTGCCCGTTCCTCAGCAGCAGCGGCGAGAGGTCCGATCCGTGCAGCTCCGCCTCGGGGAACACCGAGTTAACCGCCTTCAGCGTCGACACCCCGCCGCAGCCCGGCTCGTAGATGCGCGCGTACGAGGCCTTGGGGAACTGCTTGATGGTGTTGACGCGCTGCTTGGTGATGTCGTCGCCCACACCCACCGCGGCATAGCCGCCATGGCTGAACACGTAGGGCCCGACACCGAAGGCGAACAGCGCCCCGTAGAGGTCGTAGCCGTCCCAGCCGCCGGGCTCGAGGTGCCACTCGACCCGGTCGTAGTACTTCGGCACCGAGACTTCGCCGGCCAGGTCGAGCGTGCCGAGCAGCTCGCCCTCGCCCTGCGCGGCGTTGAACGCCTCGAACTTCTCGCGGCGTTCCTCGATCGCGGGGATGCCGCGGTTGAAGTTCTCCTCGGCCACCCAGCGCTGAAAGAAGCGCTCGAGGCGGTAGACGTTGTCGCTCTCGCAGACCTTGCGAGCCTCGGCGATGCGCTCACGGGTGCCCGCACCCGGCTCGGCCGCCTCGTGCTCCGCGGCCAGCTCGCGCCCGCGCGGGCTGGCGTCGAAGTTCTCCGCGGCGATCGAGCGCAGCACGCCCGAGGAGTACTTCTGCACGGCGCCCAGGACCTGCATGCCCGCGCGTCCGCGTTGGGACAGGGCGAAGGTGGGCACGGTGCCCGCCTTCAGCGTCTTGTCGTCAAGATTGGTGAGGAATGTCATGGGAGTCTGCTCCTGTTCCTTCGCACTCAGAACCTGACCGAGAGATCGGCGCCGATGGTGCGGCGCTCGCCCGGGTAGATGCGGGTATAGCTCACGCCCGAGGTGGGGCCGAGGTCGGCGGTCGACGACACCACGGTCGCGCGCGAGATGTACTCGTCCTGCAGCAGGTTCTTCGCCCAGATCGCCAGTTCGTAGTTGCCGAACTTGAGGCCCGCGCGTGCGTTCAGCAGCGAGATCGAGCCCTGGTCCTGCAGGTTGAGGCCGGTCGAGTACTTGCCCGCCTGCCACGAGTAGTCGGTGCGCACGTAGCCGTCCAGCCCGTCGACGATGTCGGGCACGGTCCAGGCCGCACCCAGCGCGAACTGCTTGTCCGAGGTGCGGGCGATCTGGTTGCCGCCGACGTTGGACGTGCAGTTGCTGCTGGTGACGGTGGAGTTCACCAGCTCGCCGCAGATGTACGAGACCTCGCCATCCATCACGCCCGACTTGTACTTGGGATCGAGCAGCGCGCCGCCCGCGGTGAGCGACAGCGTGCGGGTGGGGTTGAAGGCGATCTGCGCCTCGATGCCCTTGACCTCGGCATCGCCGTTGTTGCCGACCACCGCGAGCGTCGAGAAGGGCAGCTGCTGCTGCGCGTTGATGTCCTTCCAGTCGACGTAGAACACGCCGGCGTTGGCCACCAGCGCACCGCCGAGCCAGGTGGTCTTCACGCCCGCCTCGTAGGTCCAGTTCGATTCGGAGCCATAAGTGAAGTAGTCGGTGTTGACGGCGTTGGCGTTGAAGCCGCCGGTCTTCACGCCGCGCGCCACGGTGGCGTAGACGAGCACTTCGTCCACCGGCTTCCAGTTCACCGAGAAGCGCGGGGTCAGGTACTTGAAGGTCTGGCGCCCGGTGGCGCCGGCCGCGGAGCCGCCGCCGATGAAGTCCTGGTCGTCGATGGTGTAGCGCAGCTCGGCCTGCACGTTGAACTGCGGCGTCAGCTCATAGCCCAGCATGCCGTAGAGCGCGTGACCCTTGGTCTTGAGCGTCCCGCCGCGGGTCGAGAACGCCGGCGGCGGCGTGGTGCCGGGTTCCACGCCGACGCGCTGGAAGTTGAGCTCGAGGATGTCGGACACCAGCGAGTCGTAGTAGTTCATGCCGAGCATCCACGACAGCCGCTCGCCCGGCTTGGAGCTGGCGCGCACGTCGTAGTTCCAGTCGGTGCTGCGGTCGGTCGCGGCGTTGGTGTAGAGCTGACGCGAGAGGCCGCCGAAGTTGGGCACGTTGACCGCATTCGGATCGCCGGTGGTGTCGACGAGCAGGCCGAACTCGGCCGTGGTGTAGCTGACCACCGCGGTGAGATCGAGCGCGTCGCCCGAGTAGTTGAGCTTGCCGTAGTAGACCTCGTTCGAGCCGGTCAGGCCGTAGCCGGTCTTGTCGTCGAGCTGGAAGTTGGTGGGGTAGGGCAGCTTGCCGCAGAAGTAGGTGTTCAGCTGCTGGCCGCGCACGACGGTGGTGGCGCCGCAGTTGTTGAGCGTCGTCGGCATCGAGTAGAGCGCCGGGTGGTCGTTCGCGGTCTCCGAGCGCACGCCGAACAGGTCGAGGGTCAGCGTGTCGGTGATCTCCGCGGTCAGCGCACCGCCGGCACTCCAGCGGTCCTTCCAGCCGTCGAGGTACTTGCCGCTGAGGTCGTTCTTGATCGTGCCGTCGAACTCGGAATAGCCGCCGAACACGCGCAGCGCCACGCCCTTCATCAGCGGGATGTTGATCGAGCCCTTCGCCTCGTGGCGATCGAAGGTGCCGAGGGTGAAGGTGGCGCGGCCGGAGAACTCGTCAGGCTTGGGCGCGGCGGTGATGTAATTGATGGCGCCCGCGAAGGTGTTGCGGCCGTAGAGCGCGCTCTGCGGACCCTTGACCACCTCGATGCGCTCGAGGTCGTACTGGTCGAACGCCAGCGCCGAACGGTTGTTCAGGTACACGCCGTCGATGAAGATGCCGACGTTGCCCTGCGGCCCGGTCTGGTCGATCTGCGCGACGCCGCGCAGCACCGGCGCCGCGTAGGCGCCGTTCACGTCCTGGAACGCCAGGCCCGGGGTCTGGGCGGCCAGGTCGGACAGCGAGGCGATGCCCTTGGCGCGCATCTCTTCGCCCGAGTAGGCGGTGATCGACAGCGGCACGTCCTGCAGGCGCTCCTCGCGCTTGCGGCTCGTCACGACGATGACGTTGCCCTCCTCGGCTTCGGCGGCCGGACCGGCCGGCTGCGCGAAGGCAGGCGTGGCGCCGATCGCGGCAGCCATGGCGCCGCAGAGAAGGACGGTGCGAAGGGCCTGGGCCCGAGATGCGAACTGGAACTTCATGCAAACCCCCATCTGGCTTCTGTTCACGGCGCCCGACCCGGGCACCTCCCTGGATTTTACGTCGTCTTCTGGGGTCCCGCGCCGTGCCCTGGGACGTGGCACGGGACCGGTACTTGGGTTGTCAGTCCGGTACGTAGGCAATCAGATCGAGGAGCGCGTTGGCTCCCGGCACGACGAGCGGGCCGCCGATCTTCATGGTGGTGGAAGCGGGCTTCACCTTCGGGAACCAGCTTGCCCATTCCTCGATGGAATCGGCGAAGTGGGTACCCTCGTCGTGGAAGCAGGCGCGGCGCACGACGTTCTCGACGCTGGTGCCGCCCGCCTCGCAGATGGCCGCCACGTTCTTGAGCATGTAGCGCATCTGGTTCTTGCCCGGCAGGCCGTACCACGGGAAGTTCTCGTGGCGCAGCATGCCCTCGGCCAGCACGCCGCGGGAATCGCAGGCCATCTGCTGCGACAGGAACAGGAAGTTGCCGACCTTGACCGCCTGCGGCTCGTGGCTGAACGGCTCGGGCGCGTCGGAGGTCTCGATCCGCTCGATCTTCAGCGTGGCGTTGTCGGCCAGCAGCGTCAGCGCGATCTCGATGCGGCTGCCGCGCGTGCCCAGGCCCATGTAGGGAATGACGCAGCGCGCGGGCGGGCTGTCCTTGAACCAGCGCTTCCAGGCACGGTCCATGCCGGCGTAGTCGGACGGGTCGCCGATGTAGACGTCGGCCTTCACCACGTTCTTCAGCGAGCCGCCGGCGGCCTCGGCGATGCGCTCCAGCTTGGAGAGCGTGTAGTCGGTCTGCGCCTCGATGTCGGAGCCGTACCAGACGTGCGGGTTGGTGCGCGCCTCGCGGGCGAGCGCGCCGGGCGCGCCCATGCTGCGGTGCTCGCCGTAGTCGCCCTGCCAGTCGGTCGGGACTTCACCCGCAAGGAAGATCCAGTCGCCGCGGCGCAGCGCCGGGGAGTAGCCGGCGAGCGGCGCCGGAACGCCCTCGGGCGCCGCGAAGCCCTGCGGCTCGGAGCCGTCGACGATTGCGATCACGTCGATCTCGATGCGCGCGTCGCGCACCGGCAGCCCGCGGATGCTCACCGCGGTCGAGGCGGGGCGGGGTTCGAAGATGTAGTCGTTGCGCACGTCGAGATAGGGCGTGATCCGCAGGCCCTCGGGATAGCAGTCCCCCTTGGCGAAATCGGCCATCGACGGGGTTTCCCAGGGCAGCCACTGCCAGATCCGCGCCACGTCCTTCGACAGGTCGGCACCGCCAGCCGCCAGCGTGCGCTTGAGCGTCTCCATGACGAAGCGCGACTGCAGGGCCTGGTCGGATTCCAGGTTGGGGTTCACCGGCCGCGCCTCGGCCGCGATACCGGTCTTGAAGTCGCTGGCGAGCTGGCCCGAGACGAAGATCCAGTCCGCCGCCTTCACCGCCGGGGAATAGGGCATCAGGGGCTGGGGAATGTCCGGCCAGATCGCCTGCGGGGCCTTGGGATCGCTCATGGTCGTCTTCGTTCCTTGGTTGTTGCTGCGTCAGGTCCGGTCCGGCTCAGGTCCGGTCCCTCAGGCCAGGCCTCCGTCGATGACCAGGGTGCGCCCGGTGATCCACGACGCCTCTGGCGAGGCGAGGAATGCGACCGCGCCGGCGACGTCCATCGGCTCGCCGATCCGGCCCAGCGGGGTCTGGCCGCAGATCGCCGCCAGGGTGGCATCGTCGATCCAGGCCGTCATCGCGGTGCGGGTGGCACCCGGCGCCACCGCGTTGACGCGGATGCCGCGGCCGCCCAGCTCGCGCGCGAAACCCTGGGTCAGGCAGGCCACTGCCGCCTTAGCGGCGCAGTAGAGCGTCATCCCCGGCAGCGGCGTGTACGCCAGGTTGGAGCTCAGGTTGACCACCGCCGCGCCCGCCGCCATGTGCGGCAGGCAGGCCTGGGTGACCAGCACCACCGACTTCACGTTCACCGCCAGTTCGCGGTCGATCATGTCCGCGTCCATGCCGCCCACGGGCGCCGAGGTGGAGATGCCGGCATTGTTGACGAGGACCCGGATGGCGCCGAAGCGATCCACCACCTGCGCGACCATGGCGTCCACCGCAGCGGCGTCGGTGACGTCGGCCTGGACGGCCAGAGCCTCCCCGCCGTCGTCACGGATCTCCGCGGCGAGCGCCTGGGCGGCCTTGAGGTTGCCATTGGCATGGACCGCCACGCTCAGTCCCTTGCCAGCCAGCGAGCGAGCGATGGCGCTGCCGATGCCGCCGGACGCGCCGGTGACCAGGGCGGCGCCTGCGGGAGAGCCGGTCGAGGATGGGGTCTGAGATGCCATGGAAGTCCCCGCTCATTTGATCTTTTGATATAGCTATAATACATAACCGGGAGCGTCCAGATCGCAATTCTCCGACAGCTGACCAGCACCGCCGCAGCTACGCTCCCCCGTCGTCCAGATTTGAAGGCAAACCCTTGAAAAAGTTCGATCCAACAGGTTCCCGGACGCAACCGCAGACTGTTCGCACTGCGAACAACGGGTCGCTTTCGACCCTCATCATCGCTTTCGCCTGCGGCCTCCTGGCGGCGAATCTGTACTACGCCCAGCCTCTGGTTTCCGCCATCGGCGCGGACCTGCGGGTGGCCGACGCGACGCTGGGCCTGATCGTCACGGTGACCCAGATCGGCTACTGCCTGGGCCTCCTCTTCATCGTCCCGCTGGCCGACCGCCTGGAGAACCGTGCGCTGGTCTGCGCCATGGTGGCGACCGCGGCCGCGGCGATGGCCTGTGCCGGCCTTTCCCACAGCGCGGGCGGCTTCATGGCCGCGGTGGCCGTCGCGGGCGTGGCCTCGGTCGGCGCGCAGGTGCTCGTCCCGCTGGCCGCGCACCTCGCGCCCGAGGGCCGGCAGGGCCGCGTGATCGGCACCGTGATGGCCGGGCTGCTGACCGGCATCATGCTGGCGCGGCCTGCAGCGAGCGCGCTCGCGGCGGTGGGCGACTGGCGCCTGGCGTTCCTCCTCCCGGCGGGGTTGCTGGCGCTTCTGGCGGTCCTGCTCTGGTTCATGCTCCCGCAGCACCGCGGCACGCACGCGAGCGGGTACGCCGGCATCCTGCGCTCGATGGCGGCGCTCGTCCGGGAGGAGCCGCTGCTGCGCCGCCGGGCCTTCTACCAGGCCTGCCTGTTCTGCGCGTTCAACCTGTTCTGGACCGCCGCGCCGCTGATGCTGGAGCGGCGTTTCGGGATGGGGCACGAGCAGATCGCGCTGTTCGCCCTGGCCGGTGCGGGCGGCGCCCTGGCCGCGCCTCTCGCCGGCCGGATGGCGGACCGCGGGCTCACCCGCCTGGGCTCGGCGCTCGCCATGGTGACGCTCGCGGCCAGCTTCGCGCTGACGGTGCCGGCGCTGTGGACCGGCTCGGTGCTGCTGCTGGCCATCTTGGCGATCACGCTGGATGCGGGCACGCAGGGCAACCAGGTCCTGAGCCAGAACGTGGTCTACGCGCTGCGGCCGGGGGCGCGGGGGAGGATCAATGCGATCTACATGTCGCTGATGTTCGTGGGCGGGGCGCTGGGATCGGCGCTGGCGCCGCTGCTGTTCGTGCGGGGCGGGTGGAGCGCCTGCGCGGTGGCGGGAGCGGGGCTGGGCGTGGCGGCCTTGCTGGCGTTCGCGACCGAGCGGCGGCGCTGACGCCGGCAGACGGAGGCCGCCCGCGCCGGGGCACGGACGGCCTCAGGTTCAGGTCGGCGTGTTCCGGCCGGCCCGGTGAGGAACTTTAGCGCGCACTTAGCGCCGCATTAGCGCGCCATCAGCGCGCCATCAGCGCGCCATCAGCGCAGGGGCCGGGCGCGGGCCATGCCGCCCAGCACCTTCCAGGTGCCGTCCTGCCGCACCCAGGTATGCGTCACCTCGAAGTGCTCGTCGGCCGGGGTGCCGTCGGCGCGCATGGTGCGATGGGTCTTGTAGTAGACCACCGCCGTATCGCCGTTGAGCGCCATGTCGAGGAACGTCATCTCCAGCCGTTCCTGCGTTTTCCCGGCCATCTGCGCCCCGGTCGCCTGCAGCCCCTCGTTGCCCTTGGGCACCTCGTTGAAGGGCGGCCAGGCGAGATAGTCGCGCGCGGTGTTGCCGAGGTAGAGCGAGAGGTCGCCCCGCCCGCGCCCTTCGTAGATCGCCAGCTCCTTGGTCCAGATCTCCGCGCGGGCGGCGTCCCACAGGGGGTCTTCGCCGGGGGTCCGGGCCTGGAGCGCGCCGGGAAGCGACAGGGTGGCCAGGGAGGCGAGGGCCGCGGCCCATCCGAGCACGGCCTTCACGCGGCCTCTCCGGGCAGCGCCGCGGCCAGCTCGCCGGCGGTCGCGAACACGGTGCCGGGCTGGCCCGCGAGCCACTCCAGCAGCCCCTCGAACGCGCCCATGCGGAAGGGCAGGCCCATCACGTAGGGGGTGAGGTGCAGGGGCAGCACGCGCGGCGCGCCCCCGCGCTCGACCTCGCCGGAGAGCCAGGCGAAGGCGTCCTTCATCTGCTCGACGTAGCTTTCGGCCGAATGCTGCTGCACGACGATGACCTGCCGGTCCGACAGCTCGTGGTTGTAGGGCACCGAGACCAGCGGCCCCGCGCGCGTCGCCTGCACGTAGGGCAGGTCGTCGTTGACCCAGTCGAGGCAGTAGCCGAAGCCCTCCTCCACCAGCAGGCGCGGGGTGTTCCAGCTCTGCTGGCGCGCCAGCGACATCCAGCCCTTGGGCGCGGTGCCCATCGCGGCCGCCAGCGTGTCGCGCGCGGCGACGATCATCGCCCGCTCCGCGTCCTCGGGCACCGTGCTGTCGACGGTCGAGTCCATGTCGATCCCGTGCGCCACGATCTCGTGCCCAGCCGCGAGGATGTCGGCGACGATCGAGGGATAGCGCTCGGCGATGGCGGCGTTGACCGCCACCGTGGCCTTTGCCCCCACTTTGGCGAAGGCGTCGAGCAGGCGGTAGAAGCCCACCCGCGTCCCGTATTCGCGCGCGGTGTAGTGGCGGAAGTCGGGATAGGCGGTCTGCATGTGGCCGGGCGCGCGGAACGGCGCCGGGCCCGGCACGATGGGGAACCACTCGAGGCTGACGAGCGGGGCCACGGCCATGCGCGCCCCGCCGGGCAGCGCCAGCGGCGGCCGCTCGGCGATGTTCGACCAGGGGTAGAGGTCATGGTCCATGCCCCGGCGGCGCATGGGGTATTCGAGGTAGCTGGGATCGAGTGTCATGCCCGGACCTCCCCGGCGTAGCGCGCGCAGTCCGCCTCGGCCGCCGCGTAGCCGCCGCTGGCCAGGAAGTGGTCGGCGATGTCGCCGCTGCGGGTGATCCAGGCGCGGCCGTCGGCGGCGATGTGGCGCAGCACCTCCTCGAACGGGCCGATGCGGTGCGGCTGGCCGATCAGGTAGGCGTGAAGCGGGATGCACATCACGGTGCCGCCCTCGTCCGCGAGCCGGTCGTACTGGCGGATCAGGGTGTCGGCGTACTCGCGCGGGCTCATGTTGTAGACGAAGAAGCCGTAGTGGTCGTTGACCTCCAGGCTGTAGGGCATCGAGATCAGCCGGCCGCTCTTCACGTTCACCGGGTTGGGCCGGTCGTCGTGGTAGAGGTCGCAGGTATAGGTCAGCCCGTACTCGGCGATCAGGTCCAGCGTGCGCGGGGTATGCGTCAGCGCCGGAGCCAGCCAGCCCTTGATCGTCTGCCCGGTGGCCTCGCGCACGGTGCGGATCGAATCCTCGATGATCGCGCGCTCCTGCGCCTCGTCCATGCCGTAGGAATAGCGGGTGTTGTAGATGCCGTGGCTGAAGAACTCCCAGCCCCGGGCGTCGGCGTCGGCGACGATCTCGGGCATGTGCTGGCACATCGCGACCGAGAGGCTGACCGAGCCGGGGAAGCCGTGCTTGCTCATCACCTCGGCCATGCGCCAGTGAGCGACGCGGTTGCCGTAGTCGCGGTGGCCGTAGCCGACGACGTCGGGGTGGACGCGCGGCCACGAGCTGCGGTGCGGGTTCCTGGGCGGGTCGATCTCGTAGAACTCGAGGTTCGGAGAGACCCAGACGGCCACTTTCTTGCCGTCCGGCCACGCGATCTCCGGGCGGTCGCGCCAGGGACGAAAGCCGTAGAGGCCGGGGTCGCGCTCGCCCTCGCGCATGCCCGCGGCCGGGACCGGGCCGCCGGTCACGCGCGCGCTCCGAACCAGTCCACCACCTCCTGCACCGGCACGACGTCGGCGTACTTGAGCTGCAGGTCGGTGAGGTTGGCGAAGTGGTAGGACTCGTGCTTGTCGGCGCAGGTCTCGATCGGCACGATGGTGCGATAGCCGCGGCTCAGGCTGTCGACCGCGGTGGCCCGGATGCAGCCCGAGGTGGAGCCGCCGGTGACGACCACGGTATCGACCTTGTGCCACACCAGCAGGCTCTGCAGCGGCGTCTCGAAGAAGGCCGAGGGCATCCGCTTGGTGTAGATCGCGTCCACGCTCCGGTCGATCGCGCAGCGCGCGTCGAAGGCGTGGCGGTCGCTGTCGAACTTGATGTTCTGGAGCGAGTCCGGCGTATCGGTGCGCGTGCCCCAGACGCCCGCGTCGGCGGCGCTGTCCATGTAAGCGACGTGGGTCCAGATCACCGGCATCCCCGCCTCGCGCGCCAGGCGCGAAATGGTGTTGGTGTGCTCGATCTGGCGCGGGTCGGTCTCGTAGGCCGTCTTGTAGCGGTCGATGCGGGTATAGGCGTTCTGGAAGTCGACGTTCACGATCGCCAGCTTCTCGCCGAAACCGAACTTCGCGCGCCCCGGGTTCGCCATCACCGCCTCGAAGATCTGGCGGGCGGTCTTGTCCTCGCGCACCATGCGCGTTCCGACGAGAGTTTCAGCGGTGCTCATGCGAAAGTCCTCACGGTTTCGGGAGAGGGTGCGGCCGGAGCCCAGCCCTTCGGCAGGCCGGCGTCGGGGATGAAGCCGTAGAGCGGCTCGCCGGGCAGCGCCTCGGCCACGATGCGGCGCGAATCCTGCAGGCGCGCGATGTCGATGCCGGTGCGGCAGCCCATCGCCTCCAGCATGAAGACGAGGTCCTCGGTGACGATGTTGCCGCTGGCACCCGGCGCGAAGGGGCAGCCGCCGAGGCCGCCGATGGAGGCATCGAAGGTGGTGATCCCCGCTTCCAGCCCGGCCAGCACGTTGGCAAGGCCGAGCCCGCGCGTGTTGTGCAGGTGCAGGCCGGTCACCGCCGCCTCTCCGACCTCGCCGCGCACCATCCGGACGAGGCGCGTGACCTCGCCGGGCGTGGCGTAGCCGGTGGTGTCCGAGAGGCCGACCTCGTCGCAGCCCGCCGCCATCAGCTCGGAGGCGAGGCGCAGCACGGTGGCGTCGGGGATCGCGCCTTCCAGGGTGCAGCCGAACACGGTCGAAAGGCTGCCCTCGAAGTGCGGGCGCTCGGCTTGCGGCAGCGCGGCCAGCAGCGCGGTGATGGCGTGTACTTCCTCCAGCACCTGCGCGTGGGTCTTGCGCAGGTTCGCCAGGCTGTGCGTCTCGGAGACGGAGAGCGGCAGCGTCAGCTTGTGGGCGCCCGCGGCGATGGCGTCGGCGGCGCCGCGGCGGTTGGGCACCAGCACGGCGACGGTGAGCCCCTCGTGCCCGCGCGCGTGGGCGACGATCTCGGCCGTGTCGGCCAGCTGCGGGATCAGCTTGGCCGGGACGAAGCTGCCGACCTCGATCTCCCGCACCCCGGCCGCGACGAGGGCGTCGATCCACGCCTTCTTGGCCGCTGTCGGCATGGTCCGCTTGACGTTCTGCAGCCCGTCGCGCGGCCCCACTTCGCTAACCAGGATGTCCATTGTTTTCGTGACCCTCGGGAACTCGTCCGGATATTTGTCCTAGACGTATACCAATTAGCCCGGGACGCAAGAGTTCGCGGGCGGTCGGTGACCGCCAGGCGAACAGGGTCACCCCCTCACCCGCCCTCACCCGCCCTCACCCGTAAGTGGGCGAGAACTGTCCCTGCTCGTGCATGTCGAGCGTGATGCGATAGCGGTCGGCGCGGTAATAGGCATTGGTGACCAGCACCGTGTCGCCGCCCGCATCCTCGACCAGCCGCTCGACGTGGAGCACCGCCGCGCGCGGCTCGCACTGGAGCTGCTCGGCCATGTCGGGATCGGCCACCATGGCCTCGATCGTCTGCACCGCACCGCCGATCTTCACCCCCGCCTCGCGCAGGAGCGAGAGGATCGGCTGGTCGGTCAGCCGTTCGGGCGTGACCGAGACGCCCAGCCCGGCGCGCATGTGGCTGACGATCAGGCCCAGCGGCCCGCTGCGCCCCGAGCGCAGGCGCACCGCGCGGATCGCCGGCTCGCCCTCGACCAGCCCGAGCTTCTGCGCGATCGGGCCGACCGCGGGCTCGGTGGTCACTTCCAGCACCTTGACCGCGGTGTTCTGGCCGAAGGCGATCAGCGATTCCACCGCCTGGTCGATGTTGGCCTCGATCGGCTTGGCGCTCGACCGGAAGATCACGTGGGTGCCCAGCCGGCGGCGCCGCTCGACGAAGCCGCCCATCGCCAGTTCGTCCAGCGCCCGCCGCGCGGTGATGCGCGAGACGTGGTAGTTCTCCGCCAGCTCCATCTCGGTGGGCACCGGGGTGCCGAAGGGACGGTCGCCCCGCGTGATCTCGTCGCGCAGCGTCAGGTAGATCTGGTGGTAGAGCGGAATCGCCGCATCCCGGGCGAGCTGCCCCTGCGCCGCACGACGCGCGCCGGATGCCGCCCCTCTGACCATCATCATGCCCGGATTCCCATGTTGAGCGCCCTCCTACTCCCTCGCGGTGGGCTTCGCCAATAGCGCAGCGCCACTGTTCACCATGCGAGCACTCCGGCGATGGGCTGCGGTGCGGCGCGGCGCACCCTTGCTACCACAGCGTCAATTGTATTACTAATATAGCAATTTCGCCGGGTCGACCAATCGCAGCCGCCCCGGGGCGCAAGGGGGCAAGATCTTGAGTACAGCGCAGCAGACCGCGGACAACGGACCGGCACCGCTCCAGGGAATCACCGTCGTGGAATTCACCCACATGGTGATGGGTCCCTCGGTCGGCGTGATCCTCGCGGACCTCGGGGCCGACGTCATCAAGGTCGAGCCGCCCGAGGGCGACCGCACGCGCACGCTGCTCGGCTCGGGCTCCGGCTATTTCCCGATGTTCAACCGCAACAAGCGCAGCATCTGCCTCGACCTCAAGGAGCCCGAGGACGTCGCGGTGGCGGAGCGCCTCTGCGCCGAGGCCGACGTGGTGATCGAGAACTTCCGGCCCGGCACCCTCGCGCGGCTCGGGCTAGGCTACGAGAAGCTGTCCGAGGCCAATCCCGGCCTGATCTACTGCTCCGCCAAGGGCTTCCTCAAGGGCCCCTACGAGGACCGCACCGCGCTGGACGAAGTGACGCAGATGATGGGCGGGCTCGCCTACATGACCGGCCCTCCGGGTCGCCCGCTGCGCGCCGGCTCCTCGGTGATCGACATCACCGGCGGCATGTTCGGCGTGATCGGCATCCTCGCCGCGCTCGAGCAGCGCCACCGCACCGGCCGCGGTGCCGAGATCAAGTGCAGCCTCTACGAGACCACCGCCTTCCTCGTCGGCCAGCACATCGCGCAGATGGCGGTCACCGGCGCGGCGGCGCGGCCGATGCCGGTGCGCATCTCCGCCTGGGCGATCTACGACGTGTTCGAGACCGCGCGCGAGGGCGAGCAGCTGTTCGTCGGCGTCGTCAGCGACGGGCAGTGGAAGACCTTCTGCGCCGACTTCGGGCTCGACGACCTCGCGGCGCGAAGCGAGTGGGAGACCAACAACGAGCGCGTGAAGGCGCGCGATGCGATCATCCCGCGCGTCTCGGCGCTGTTCCGCTCGATGAACCGCGAGGACCTCGTCGCGCGGCTGGAGAAGAGCGGCCTGCCCTTCGCGCCGATCGTCCGCCCCGAGGAGCTGGTCGACGACGCCCACCTCAACGCCGGCGGCGGCCTGCTCGACGTGACGCTGTCCGACGGCACCGTCGCGCGCCTGCCGGCGCTGCCGCTCGAGATCGACGGCCGCCGCCCCGGCCTGTTCCGCGACCTGCCGCGCCCCGACGAGCACGGCGCCGAGCTGCGCGAGCGCCTCGCCGCGACGGGGGACTGACCACCGTGGCGCGCACTCTCTTCGACAAGCTGTGGGACGCGCACCTCGTGCGCGACCTCGGCGGCGGCACCGGCCTCGTCGCCATCGACCGCATCCTGCTGCACGAGCGCACCGGCGGCATCGCGCTGATGGCGCTGGAGGAGAGCGGCCGTCCGGTCCGCGATCCTTCGCGCGTGTTCGTGACGATGGACCACGTGGTCGACACCCTGCCCGGGCGCACCGACCGCACCATCATGCCCACCGGCACCGACTTCATCCTCGCCACCCGCGAGGCCGCCCGGCGCGCCGGCGCGACGCTGTTCGACATCGGCGACCCCCGCCAGGGCATCGTCCACGTCATCTCGCCCGAGAACGCCATCGTCCTGCCCGGCCTGACGCTGGTCTGCCCCGACAGCCACACCTGCACCCAGGGCGCGCTCGGCGCGCTGGCCTGGGGCATCGGCTCGAGCGAGGCCGAGCACGCGCTCGCCACCGGCACCCTGCGCGTCACCCGCCCGGCGCAGATGCGCATCACCGTCGAGGGCGCGCTCGCCCCCGGGGTCACCGCCAAGGACCTCGCGCTCCACGTCATCGCCCGGCTCGGCTCGGGCGGGGCGCGCGCGCACGCGGTCGAGTACGCCGGCCCGGCGATCGCCGCCCTGTCGGTCGAGGCGCGCATGACGCTGTGCAACATGGCGACCGAGCTCGCCGCCTTCACCGCGGTCATCGCCCCCGACGCCGCCACCATCGCCTGGCTCGAGGGCCGCACTTACGCGCCGCGCGGGGCGGACTGGGACGCCGCGCAGGCCCACTGGGCCGGCCTGCACAGCGACGCGGGCGCGCACTTCGACCGCGAGGTGCGGATCGACGCCGCCGACGTCGTGCCGATGGTGAGCTGGGGCACCAGCCCGCAGCAGTCGGTCGCCCTGGCCGGCACCGTCCCGCAGCTCGACGCGCCCGCGCCCGACGCCGCCCCGACCACGCCCGAGGCCCATGCCCGCGCGCTCGACTACATGGGCCTGGCCGAGCAGGGCGCCCTCGCCGGGTTGCCGATCGACGCCGCCTTCATCGGCTCTTGCACCAATGCCCGCCTGTCCGACCTGCGCACCGCCGCCGAAGTGCTCGCCGGCCGAAAGGTGGCGCCGGGCGTGCGCGCGATCTGCGTGCCCGGTTCGACCCGGGTGAAGGCCGAGGCCGAGGCCGAGGGGCTCGACAAGGTCTTCCTCGCAGCCGGGTTCGAATGGCGCGAGGCCGGGTGCTCGATGTGCTTCTTCGCGGGCGGCGAGAGCTTCGGCCCGCAGCAGCGCGTCATCAGCACCACCAACCGCAACTTCGAGAGCCGCCAGGGCCCGCGCACGCGCACCCACATCGCCTCCCCCGCCACGGTCGCCGCCTCGGCCATCGCCGGGGTCATCGCCGATCCCCGCCTGGTGGAGGCCCGCTGATGCAGCCGTTCCTGACGCTCACCTCGATCGCGGCGCCGCTGATCCGCGACAACGTCGACACCGACGCCATCATCCCCTCGCGCGAGATGAAGTCGGTGTCCAAGAGCGGCCTCGCCGAAGGGCTGTTCGCCGGCTGGCGCTACACCGACGTCGACGCGCGCGTGCCGAACCCCGAGTTCGTGCTCAACCGGCCCGAGTACCAGGGCGCGCGCATCCTGCTGGGCGGCGCCAACTTCGGCAGCGGGTCGAGCCGGGAGCACGCCGTCTGGGCGCTCGCCGAGTATGGCTTCCGCGCGGTGATCGCCGCCGGTTTCAGCCCGATCTTCCGCGGCAACTGCATCCGCAACGGCATCCTGCCGGTGGTGCTGCCGCCCGAACCCTTCGCGCAGGCCGGCCTCGTGCTGGAGATCGACCTGCCTGCGCAGCAGATCCGCGCCGGGGGCGAGACCTGGCGCTTCGCCATAGACGAGGAAGCCAAGCTGATGCTGACCGAGGGGCTGGATCCCATCGCCCTGACCCTGCTCGACCGCGCCGCCATCGACGCGCACGAGCATGCCGACCGGGGGCAGCGGCCCTGGGCCTGGTCGGTGCTTCCCGAAGGAGAACACGCATGAGCGAGACGATGCATGTCCCGGTGGTGGTGATCGGCGCCGGCGCGACCGGCCTGTGCGCCGCGCTCGCCGCGGCCGACGCCGGCGTCGAGGTGCTGGTGATCGAGCGCGACGAGACCCCGCTGGGCTCCACCGCGATGTCGACCGGCCTGATCCCGGCCGCCGGCACGCCCGAGCAGGCCGAACAGGGCGTCATCGATTCGCCCGAGATCTTCGCCGAGGACATCTCGCGCAAGACCAAGGGCCGCGCCGATCCCGGCATGGCGCTCAACCTCGCTCGCCAGTCGGCGGAGACCGTGGCCTGGCTGCGCGAGCGCCATCGCGTGCCGCTCGACCTGCTCGACGGCTTCGTCTACCCCGGCCACAGCGCCCGCCGCATGTTCGGGACGCCCAAGCGTTCGGGCGGCGAGCTGATGGGCTGCCTCCAGAGCGCGGCCGAGGACGCCGGCGTCATGCTGCTGACCAGCGCCACCGTCACCGAGCTCGTCGCCGACGGCGAGGGCCGCGTCTCCCTGGTCCGCTTCACCCGGCCCGACGGGAGCGCCGAGGATGTTGCCTGCGACGCGGTGATCCTCGCCTGCTCGGGCTTCGCCGGCAACGCCGCCCTGGTCGCCCGCCACATCCCCGAGATGGCCGAGGCCACCTTCCACGGCCACCCCGGCAACAAGGGCGACGCGCTGCGCTGGGGCGAGCAGCTCGGCGCGGCGATGGCCGACCTCACGGCCTACCAGGGCCACGGCGGGCTGGCCGCCGGCCACGGCATCCCGATCCTGTGGCCGCTCATCATGCAGGGCGGCTTCCAGGTGAACCAGGACGGCGAGCGCTTCAGCAACGAGGCGGCAGGCTATTCCGAGCAGGCTGCCAAGGTGAACGCCCAGCCCGGCCATGTGGCCTGGTCGATCTTCGATGCGCGGCTGCACGCGCTGATGTGCGAGTTCGAGGACTATCGCGACGCGCTCTCGGCGCAGGCGATCGTCACCGCCGAGGACCTCGACACGCTGGCCTTCGCCACCCGCCTTCCGGCCGAGGCGCTGGCGCGCACCGTGGCGCAGGTCGCCGCCTGCACCCGCGGCGAGGCGCAGGACCCCTTCGGGCGCGACTTCACCGGCAAGCCCGAGCTGGCCGGCCCCTGGTACGCCGCCAAGGTGACCGGGGCGCTGTTCCACACCCAGGGCGGCCTGGTGGTCGACGATGCGGCCCGCGTGCTGCGCGCCGACGGGACGACGCTACCCAACCTCTATGCCGGCGGCGGCGCCGCGCGCGGGGTTTCGGGCGACGGCTGCTACGGCTACCTCGCCGGCAACGGCCTGCTCACCGCCACCACGCTGGGCAAGATCGCGGGCCGCAGCGCCGCGGCCCAGGCGTCCGGATAGGCCGGCTGGATCGTTCCTGTTGGAGACCTGCCTGACGAAGTGACCGACCTGCGATCATCCGCTTGTCCCTGCCCGCGTAATATGTATTATGTTTGGGACAAATGAACTCCGGAAAGGCCCGTCTCTTTTCGGATTCGCGAGCAAAGGGTACGCAAGCCATGGCTTCACGCGCGGTCATTCCCCTGGACGGTCGGAACCCCAAGGGTCCGGACGTCGCCAACGACGTCGAGGACGATTCGGCCGGCCGGGGCATCCCGATTCGCGCGATCAGCCGGGCGATCAGCGTGCTCCAGGCGATCAACCAGGCCGGCTCGCTGAACATGATGGACATCTCGCAGGCCTCGCAGGTGCCTTATCCCACTGCCTGCCGGATCGTCCAGACGCTGCTCCACGAAGGCCTCATCGAGCGCGAGGAAGGCCGCAAGCACTACCGCCCCACCGCCCTCGTGCAGACGCTGTCGCAGGGGTTCGAGGGGCATGGCGAGCTGGTGCACGTGGCGCGCCCGCACATCGCCGCGCTGACGCGCGAGATCGGCTGGCCGATCACGCTCTCGACCCGGGTCGGCAGTTCGATGGTGCTGCGCGATTCCACCCATTCGCTGACCTCGCTCACGTTCAACGAATACCATCCCGGCTACGCGATGCCGATCCTCGACTGCGCCGCCGGGCTGGTCCACCTGGCGTTCTGCCCCGACGACGAGCGGCAGACGATCCTGGGGAACCTCTCGCGCTTCGGCGACGACGAGATCCGCCACATGCTGGGCCTGCTGCGCGAAGGCGGGCTGGTGGAGGCGGTGCGCGTCAGCGGCTATGCCGCGCGCGGCTACAACCGCTTCACGCTCAACCCGGGCAAGACCTCCTCGATCGCCGTCCCGATCGGCGGCAAGGACGACGTCCACGGCTGCCTGACGGTGGCCTTCTTCGCCAGCACCCTGGAGATCCGCGAAGGCGTGCGCGAACTGCTCCCCCGCCTCAAGGCCTGCGCGCGCGAGATCGCGATGCAGATGGGCGGCCAGTAAGCCCCTCCCGCTGCGCGTTCGGGCCATGCGGTGCGGCCCGGATGCTGCGACCAGCGCAGCCTGAGCGGGTTGGATGGCCGAAAGGGCCTGACCGGACCTCGCCTCCCCTCATCCGCTCGACCTGAGCCTGTCGAAGGCCTGGAGGCGCCGCGCAGGCCTCGCTGGGGTCGCCAGCGCGACCTCTTCGGCCCAGCGGGGCGGGACCGCCCCACCCGCTCAGCCTGAGCCTGTCGAAGGCCCGGAGGCGCGGCGCAGACGTCGCTTGGGTCGCCAACCCGGCCTCTTCGGCCCAGCAGGGCGGATAGCCCTTCGGCGGGACCTGACCGCCCCCACCGGCTCAGTCTGAGCTTGTCGAAGGCCCTGGGCCCCTGGCGCGAATTCCCCAGCGCGACAACCTCGCGCTCGTGCCGGCATCGCGCTCGCGCCCGTTCGCCCCCGCTCGCTGGTGCCAAGCGCCCGTCGGACAGCAAAAGCCGGCCAGCAGAAGCTGGGCAGCAAAAAGGGCCGCCCGCCAGGGCGACCCTTTGCTCGTCGGCGATGTGTCGCTTACGATTCCTTGGGCGTGTAGTAGTGCGAGTACTTCTCGTCGTAGTAGTAGCTGCCCACCGAGCGGGCGCCCGGGTCGACCATCGACAGCACTGCGCCGACAAGGTTCGAGCCGTCCGACTTGAGCGCGTTCACCGCCGATTCGACGACGTGCTGCGGCGTCTCGTCCCACTTCACGATCAGCACGACAGCGTCGGACAGCGCCGCGATGAAGCGGCCGTCCGCCAGGCCCAGAAGCGGCGGAAGGTCGAGGATCACCGCGTCGTACTCCCGGGACAGTTCGCCCAGCACGTCGTGGATGGCCTGGTTGCCGAACAGGTTCTCGGAGCTGAAGTACGGCTCCTTGACCAGGATCTGGTCCATGCCTTCCAGGCCCGACGGCTGGATCGCCTCGCGCAGCGAGATGCTGCCCTGGAGCAATTCGACGGTGCCGCCGGTTCCGGTGACGTTGCTGGCGATCTGCCGCATCTGCGCGCGCCGGACGTCGACGTCGAACAGGACGGTCCGGCTTCCGCTGAGCGCCATGGTGCGGGCCAGAGCCAGCGCCGTGGTGGTCTTGCCTTCCGCCGGCATCGCGGACGTCAGCGCGATGATCTTGGGGCGCTCGGCACCGCCCTTCACGCCGACGATCGAGGCGCGGACGTTCCGGAGCGCTTCGGCGAACTGCGAGGTCGGCTTCTCCAGGAGGTTGTCCGCAGGACGCTGGACCTTCTTGAGGGCGGGGATCGCGCCGATCAGCGGGATCCCCAGGCTGCCCTCGACGTCCTCGACGCTGCGGACGCCCGAGACCATGAGTTCCTGCACGGTGATGACGGCCACGCCGGCACCGATGCCGAGCAGCAGCGAAACCAGGAACAGGAGCGGCTTGTTGGGAGCGGCCGGGGCGACCGGGGTCTCGGCGGCGTCGATGATGCGGGCCTGGGCGATCGAGTTCTGCGAGGCCTGGCGGCTCTCCATCGCAAGGTCGGCCATCTTGTCGTAGGCGGTGTGCTTCGAATCGGCTTCGCGCTGCAGGCTGTCCGCCGTGACGCGGGCGCGGACGTCCTGCGCCTGCTGGCCTTCGAGGCGCGCCATCTCGTCGCGCAGCCCACGAACCTGGGCATCGCCGGCCGCGGCCTTCGCCTGGAGGGCCCGGATGATGCGGTTCGCCTCGTCGCGCATCTGCGAGTCGATCTGCGCCAGCTGGTCCTTGACGCGGATGGCGTCGGGATGGCGCGGGCCGTAGCGGTTCTCGATCAGGCCCAGGTCACGGCTGATCTCGGCGCGCTGGCGACGCAAGTCGATGATGGTCTGCGAATCGAGCACGTCGGCGACGGCGTCGATGCGGCCGGCGCGGACCTGGGCGTTGGCCATGGCAAGCTGCGCCCGCGCCTCCTCTGCCGAGGCCTGGGCGACGCTCAGCTGGGTCGCCAGCGGTCCGACCTGCTGGTCGAGAATGGTGGTCTGGGCGTTGTTGCCGCTCTTGACGATGCTGTGCTCGGCCTGGAACGCGGCGACCCTGTTGTCGGCTTCGCGGGCCTCGGTGGCCAGTTCCTGCAGGCGCTTCTCGAAGAACTCGAACTGGCGGGCCGCGGTGCCGATGTTGTTGCCCACGCGCGTATCGAGGTAGGCGGCGGCGAAGGCGTTCGCGATCTTGGCGGACTTGGATGCGTCCTCGTCGCGGAAGCGGATGCCGATGATGTACGTCAGCTTCTCGCGGCTCACCGAAAGGTGCGCGAGCAGCTGGCGCGCGACCGCGTCGAGCTTGTCGCTGTCGGTGAGCGGCCCCTGCTTCTTCGCGGCCTCGGCGAACTGTTCGACGTAGACGGGATCCTTGGTGAGGTTCAGCCGCTTGACGACGGTGCGGGCGAGATCGATCGAGTTGATGACCGACACCTCGGTTTCGATCGCCTCGCTCGCCAGCTGCGCCTGCGCGTCCGAAGCGCTGCGGGCGAGCGGGTTGCGGGAGGGATCGATCTGCAGCCGCGTCACGCCTTCGTAGACGGGGGTCATCATCAGCGTCCCGACGACGCCGAGGATGGTGATGACGGCAGCCACCAGGCCCAGCATCAGGATCCTGCGCTTGACGACGTCACGAGCCGTACGGATGACGTCCGCCAACCGCGCTTCGTAGTTCGCCGTGTCGTTCATGACTTTCATCGTTGCGTCGCCCCTTGTCGTGACACTCTGCTGCCTCGTGACACACTGCGCATGTGGGTGGGATTGATGGCCTGCATTAACTTACAGCCTCAATTGAATCGATAGCAGCCCTCGAAATTCATCGAAGGATACGCTGCCGGAGTTGTCCCTCGGGCGGCCGCGGCCGTAGCCGAGGTTCACGGACAGGATGGTGTAGCGATCCGCCTGGTAGGCGGCGCCCAGCGTCGTCTGTACGATGGCCTGCCCGATACGGTCGCCGCTTTCCACCGGGCTGCGCCGGATGTGGGCGACCCGCCCCTTGATCAGCAGATTCCGAAGCAGGGCATGGCTGACATCGGCGGAGAACGTGATGTCGCGGTATGCCCCGTTGACCACGTTGTTGTTGATGTCCTGCAACGTGCTCTTCGCCACGAGCGCGACCGTCGTCAGCGGCGTTACGAACAGTTCGAGACTGGAATCGATAGTCAGGCCGCCGACGTCGCTGTACCGCTGAGCGTCGTACTTCTTCCGTGTGTAGCCCGCAGCGACGTTTCCGCGCAGCAATCCCGCCAGGTCGAGCGAAAGCCCACCCATGACGCGGAACGTGTCACCGTCGCGGTTGGCGCTGCCGTCCGCGCGCGGAGACAGATAGTTGGTGTGCTCGCCATTGACCTGGACGTAAGCGGCCACACTCGGCGTGAAGGCGTAGTCAGCCTGGACACCTGCGCGATTGATGTCTCGATCTCGCTCCGCCTGGTCGCGGATCGACCCGTCCGGATTGCTGGCGGAACTGAAGCGGAACGTGTAGCGCTCGGCCGTCGCCGTCAGGCGCGTATGCCCTCCGGTGTATATGACCGACAGGCTCGGGTTGAACCGAGAATACTGGGACAGCACGGAGACATCTGCCGACAGATCGTTGAGGAACGGCGACTCGGCGCGCCGGTCGAAGTTGATCCGCCCCTTGATGTCGATCTCGCTCGAGACTTCGGCGATGCCGATCGCGACCACCCCGTACTCCTCGCGGTTGCGCAGCGTCTGGTGCGCATAGCGGTAGATGTCGGCGCTAGCGTCGATCGAGAGGCTGTGGCGTGACCAGTTGGACCGCGCCTGGACCTGCGGCTGCAAGGCGAAGAACGCGTCGCTGACCTTGACCGAATTGTTGACGTAGACGTTGTCGGTGGCCCCGGAGGTCAACATGATGGAAGGATAGACCTGAAAGCCGCCCATCCGGACGCCCACGGGCCGGAAATGGGGATCGACTTCTCGGGCCACGCTGGTGTTTCGACCGCGGTCGAAATCGACGGGAACCACCGGATCGATGATCGTGGAAACCGTCTGCGCATGCGCGGCGCCTGCCCACGTCAAACACGTCGCCAGCGGCAGGCTTCGCAGCAGATAGCGGTTCGCGCGAGACGTCATTATGGACCTTCATGCACGAAGCACGGGGAGGCCCCGTACACGGCGTTCTTTGTGCCCCGCAGCAGCATGCCCGAAGGCGACTGCGCCACCTTCGACACCGATGCCGGGGACGAGCTCAGAAGTAGCGCTCGCCGAGGCGGATCGTGTCGCCGGGCATGATGCGCAGCGAGGACGTCAGTTCGTACTCGGTCTCTGCGGCCTCGCCGAACTTGCGGATGTAGACGATGGTGCGCTTCGCACGCGGCGTGTAACCGCCGGCGGTGGCGATCGCATTGAGCGCGGTCATGTTGTTGACATACGGGTATTGACCGGGCTTCTCCACTTCGCCGAGGATGAAGAAAGGCCGGTAGGCCGTGACTTCCATGGCGACGCTGGGATTGAGCAGATAGCCGTTCGCAAGCCGGCGGGCGAAGTCGTCCGCCACCAGCTTGGTGGTCTTGCCGGTGGCGGGAACGTCGCCCACGAGAGGCAGCGAGACCATGCCGTCGGCGCCGACCGAGAAGTCGCCGGAGAGATTGGGTTCGTTGAAGACGGTGGCGCGGACCTTGTCGCCCGGGCCGAGGAGATACGTCTCGTTCAGGTCCGACGACAGATCGTAGCGCTCGCCGGATGACACGCGCAAATTGTTCGATCCGGCGCACCCCGCGAGAGCGGCCAGAGCTATGAATGTCAGCAGCCTACCCAATCTCACGAAATCCCACCCTTCCTTAGAAGATATATGCCCGCGGGTGTAATCGGCTCTGGGGTCATGTTCAAGCCCTTGGTTCCCGGTTTAGCCTGCGCTTGCCGAAATCACGGAGACCTTGGCGCGACAACATTTCCTTTACCATCAGCATACGAAGCAAAAAGATCTAAGTTCACTTAAGATCAAACGTTCACACCTGTGTGAATTACTGTGATTCGACGTTAAGCTTTTGCGGTAACCTCATGTTGAGGGCTGGAGACTTCCACTCTTGTCCCCTGAGAGATCATCCGGGTAACTGTTGCGTATTCCTCGGGAATGAGGCCTCCGGATTGAGAATCTTCAAGATTCTTCGCAATTGCAATATGCTGCTCTCACATCCGCCCGCTTTCGCCCGTGCGGTGCGGCGGCACGGGGTTGCGCAACGCGTGGTTGCGAAGGACGCCGAAGGACGGATCGTGGCTGAGTCGCGACGAAGCGACGGTTCTGCAGGCGTGTCTAGCGCTGCACCGAGCTGCACTGCGTCGCGTCGAACGGCTTCAGCGGCGCCGACTGGCAGCTTGCGGGCTCACCCCAGACCCAGCCCGACCCCTTGTAGCCGATGTAGACGCGGCCAAAGACGTCGGGATCCGCGCCGAGGACGGTCACCATGTCGAGCGAACCCATCGGGAAGTCGACCAGGCGCTGCCAGCTGCGCGCGTTGTCCGTCGACCGCCAGATCCCGTATTCGCCGGCAACCCGGCCCGAGATGTAGATCGCCGGATAGTCGGCTCCCTTCGCCGCCTTGCCCAGCGCCACGTCGTCCACGCGCGTGACGTCGGGCACGACGCTCCAGTGCGCCCCGCCATCGGTGCTGCGCCGCAGGACGGTGTCGGTGGTGTAGGCGAAGGCGGAGGTAAAGAAGAGATGCCCCGCCTTGCCGGGGACCGCCCGCAGCTTCGCGGAGAAGGCGCTCATCGGCGCGATCTCGCCGGTGAACACCTGCGTCCAGGAGGCACCGCCATTGGTCGTGCGCCACACGCCGGCGAGGCGCTCGTTCGGGGAGTCGCCGCTATGGACGAGATAGAACGTGCCCGCCCTGACGCGGTCGGCCGCCAAGGTCTTGCGCTGGTTCCAGATCGTGCTGAACGAACCGGGATTGTCCCCGATGGCCCCCTCCAGACGCACCGGCTGCCAGGTCCGCCCGCGGTCGGTGGTGTAGTAGGGCATGCGGTTGAGGCCGGGCTGCCACACGATGTTGTCGGTGCTGTCCGCGGAAACCGCGATCGTCCCGTAGCCCATGCGCCAGGGGTCCTCCTCCTTGGTCCCCGGCGGGGTCGGGAGCGAGGCGAACTTGGTCCAGGTGTTGCCGCCGTCGGTGCTGTAGCCGGCCATCACCGCGTTGCCGTCCTCGGCGCAGCATGGGCGCGTGTCGGAGGCGTTGGTGACGAGGAAGTTCGGGTCGGCCGGGGTCCAGTCCATCTGCTGCACGGCGATGAACGCGCGCTTGGGCACGAAGCGCGTCGAGTAGGCGGTCAGGTCCGACTTGATGTGCGCGCCGAAGTCGGCGGCGGAGAAGATCGGCGCGTGACCCGGCGACTGGGTGATGTCGTTGGTGACGAGTTCCTCGATGCCGCGCGTCTGGCTGACCCATTCCAGGCTGGTGGTGCCGGGCTCGACGTCGGCATAGAACACGCCCATGCCTTGCGCCACCCACAGCCGGTTGGGCTTGACCGCGTCGAACATGAGGTCGCCGGTCGAGAAGAAGGGGCCGTCGGCCATCCGCAGCCACGGCGGATCGCCTTCGCCCGCCCGTGCGGTGGCCGAGAGCGTCGCCCAGCTCGCACCGCCGTCCTCGCTGATGTAGCCGGCACCCGAGATAGCGGAGACGACGATGCGGTCGCTGCGCGGATCGGTGGCGACCGCGGCATAGGCCGCGGATCGCAGGTTCTTTTCCTTGACGAGATCGTGCCAGGCGCCGTCGCGGTACTGCCAGATCGTCTTGGCCGAGGCATCGACGCCGGTGAAGACGCCCTTGCGATCGAACGCGCCACGGCTGAGCGTGGTCGGCGCGACGCCGGCGGCGGGCAGCGGCGCGAACGTGGCACCTGCGTCCTTCGACACGTACATCCCGCGGCCGGCCACGAAGCTGAAGACGCGGCCGGTCGCGCGCTTGCCGGCGGTCTCGAACCAGACCTGCGTGCCCGGGCTCTGCATGCCTTCCGCGTTCGGGGCCTTGTCGACGTTGACTGGAAGGCTGGCGACGCGGTGCCACGATGCGCCCGCGTCGGCGCTGCGCCAGACGCCGCTGCCGGGCGTGCCCAGCAGCACGATATCGGGATTGCCCGGATCGACCGCCAGGAAGGGGCCGTAGAGGCGCCATTCACTGTTCGCATCCCAGGTCAGCGGGAAGGGATTGCCGGCCGCGGCCAGCGTCCAGGTCCTGCCCCGGTCATCCGAACGATAGACCTGGCCCTTGATCGCCATGTACAGGCGATCGGGCCGCGAGGGAGCGACCGCGACCTCGAAGGCGCCGGTCGCGATGCCGTCCTGGGTGCGGTTGACCTGCGGCATGGTCGCGGCAGTCGCCAGCTGTTGCCAGCGGTCCGCCTTCGCATCCCACACGTAAGCACCGTAGACGTCCGCCCGCGCCAGGAACGTCCGCCCGGCGGGATCCATGGTGATGCCGGTGATGAACCCTCCGCCGCCGACGGCGACCGGGGCCCACTGGTACGTCTCCTTGGCGACGGGGCCTCCCGCCTGCGACAGCGCGCGCGGCACGGCGGTGGACAGCGGCTCCGGCTGGTCACGGTTCAGGTAGGCCAGCGACCCGGTCGCCACCGCGATCACCGCCAGCGCAGCGCCGCCCCAGGCCATCACCTTGGGCCACCGGCGCTTGGGCTTGACGAACTGGTCGAAGCGGATGTTCTGGCGATCGCGAGCCATCGGTCTATCCTTGATGTTCCCGGACGGAGATCTTGCCCGAGGACTGTCGCGTAGGCCATCGCACCGCCCTCAGTCATGGGTTTTCGTCGCAAGGTGCCAGAATGCGCTCGGGTTGGTGGTGAGGTACCGCCAGCCCAGCCGAAGCGGTTCCCGCGCCCCCCGATAGGCCCATTCCAGCGCGGCCTTGCGCATCCACACCGGAGCGCGCGAGACGCCGGCGCCGTAGTAGTCGAAGAGACCGCCGCAGGTGTGGATCCAGCCGAGGCCGGGCAGCTGGTCGCGGCACTCCAGGGCAATCGCTTCCTGCAAGCCGCAGCCGAGCCCCAGCCAGAGTACGTCGGCACCGGATTCGCGGACCTCCGCGCAGATCCCCGCCAGTTCGCCGTGCTCGAAATAGCCGTGGCGGGTGCCCACCACCTGCAGGCCGGGGAACTGCGCACGCAAATGGTCGGCGGCGCGCGCCGCCACTCCGGGCCGGGCGCCCAGGAAGTAGAAGCGCAGGTCCGACCGGGCGGCCGTGCGCGAGGCATCGAGGATGAAGTCGGTGGTCGCGAGCCGCTCGGGCAGGGGATGTGTGCAGAACAGGCGGCTGGCGACGACCAGGGGCATGCCGTCGGCGTTGATGACGTCCATCTGGTCGATCAGGGCGCGGAAGGCGGACTGCGAGTGATACATCGCGATGGTGTTGCCGTTCGCGGAGGTGATGACGCGGGGTCGCTTCAGCAGGCCGGTGCGGGCCCTTGCCGTGTCGTGCACCATGACCTGGCACATCTGCTCGCTGGTCAGCCGCACGATCGGCAGACCGCCCACGTACAAGGTGCCGGGCTGGGTGTAGAACTCAGCCGTCTCCAAAACGCGGGCCACCTCTACGCTCAATCCTGAATCGTTCGATTTTTCGATCAAGCGCATGCACCTCAGAGCCCTGAACGGCTGCAGTTGAAACTGTCTTCGCAATCAAATTGCCGCATTGCAACAAGGAAGGCGCAGGTGGCGGGCGGTCCCGCCCCCTTCTCTTTCCATGCCGCATAGCATTGTAGCGGCACGCAAGGAATACAGAAGGGGATATCAGCCAATCGGCGCAATCGGGCGAAAAGACATGCGGTCAGGTCGCCAGTCGTTTCCAGCGATCCTCGATCCGCAAGCGCAGATCGCGGTGCCAGCCTTCGCTTTGCGCGGCCAGATGATGCGTCAGGACCACCGCGATGAGCAGCAGGATCTGGACGGGCGTACTGCCGAGCAGCGAGGATTCACTGAGATTGTGCAGGGCGCAATAGAAGATGATCGCTGCCAGGAGGGCGCGGCGTTGGCGGCCGATCTGCCATGCCGAGAGCAGCTTCGCGGTCGGCCAGAACAGCATCACCAGCACCGTCAGGACCATGCCCGGAATACCGAGGGTGACGATCAGGTCGAGATAGCCGTTGTGACCGTGGCCGGTGTTGTGCGCGACCCAGCTGTTGTCCAGCCGGTAGACCGGGCTTGCCGGGCCGATTTGCCAGAATGCGCCGTATCCTGCGCCGAACCACGGGTTTTCTCGCACATAGAGCAACAGGACGTGCCAGATCCGCCCGCGTCCGGTGAAGGCCTGCGGATCGTCGATGATCTGCGCGACCGTGGGGGAATAGAGCATCGCCGCCGCCGCCGCCGCCAGCGCGCCCAGGATCGCCGCCCAGACCAGGAAGCGCTGGCGCGGATCATAGTACAGCATCGCGCAGCCGACGAGGATGGCGGGCGGCAGCACCAGCATCGAGGTCTTGGAATTGCTCTTGTAGAGGAAATAGGCGCTCAGCAGGATCACCGGGATGCACAGGAGCCACGGCACCGCCTTGCGATCGAACAGGAACAGCATGATCGTGATCGCGAGCACCGGCCCCGCGGAGTTCTTGTGCGTGAACACGCCGCGCCAGTCGCCTGCGGTCGTCCCGGTCTCGCCCAGCGACGAGCTGTGTACGGCCAGCGGGGTGGTGTAGACGGCGACGAAATTCGCCAGCAGCAGCAGCACCAGCGTCCAGCGCAGGATGTTGAAGGTGCGTACGGCACCAAGGTCTCCGACCGCGCGGACGACGATCCACACCGTCAGGCCGAACAGGATCAGGCGCCGGGCGGAGATCAGCGGCGCCAGCGACCAGCTGAGCGAGAGCACGCAGTAGCCCAGAACGATCGCCAGCGAGATCGGTATGGCCATGGGCGGCCGGGTTCCGGGATATTCGACCTGGGCGATCACCAGCAGCACGCATGCGGCGATGATGCCGATCTGGCGGAAGGCGTCGCCGCCCGTCGCGTTGGTCCCGATCGCGGAGGTGAAGAACAGGTTCGTGCCCACGACCGAGAGCAGGAACAGCATGACGAGGCCGATGGAGACGAGCAGGCGCCGGTTCTCCATCTCGGCCTTGCGCCGTTCGATCAGGAACAGCCGCTGCGCGCCGGTGGCGGCCCGGTTCATCGCGCCGGCCCTCGGGTGCGGCGACGTTCGCGGATCGGTCGGGCATCGCACGTCAGGGCAACCATGGGGCGCGACCCTGCCAATTCGGCGGGAACGTGTCGAGCGATATTCATGCCTGCACGTCCCGCAGCAGAGCCTCGTAGCGGTCCACCATGAGGGCGCTGGAGGCCTCCAGGCCCAAGGCGCGCGAACGCGCCGCCCACGCGGCGCGCGCGGCGCCGTCGCCCAGGAGCGCGCTCAGGACGCGCGCCAGGGCGGGGGCATCGGTCAGCGGCACCGACTGGCCGCACAGTTCCCCGGCGGCATTGGTGATGCCTTCCAGCTGCACCGGCACATGCGAGACCACCAGCGGCAGGCCAAGCCGGGCCGCTTCGATCAGGGCGAGGCTGTGCCCCTCGTAGTGGCTGACCTGCACGAAGACCTGGGCGGTGGAGCAATGGGCGAGCGTGTCCTTTCGGCTCATCTGGCCGAGGAAGCGGACCCGCCCTTCGAGCCCGAGTTCGCGCGCCATGGTGCGCAGCATCGCCTCGTCCTCGCCGCCGCCGACGATGTCGAGCGTGCCGGCGTCCATGCGGGCGAAGGCGCGCAGCAGAAGCGGATAGTTCTTCTGGTGCGACAACCGGCCGACCGCGATGCAGCGGCCCGGCACCGCCTTGCCTGATTCGCCCTCGCCGGCTTCGCCCTTGCCTGTCTCGTCCCCGCGCAGCATCTCGATCAGGTCCTCCACCGCGTGGGGCAGCGCATTGTGGATGACCCTGACCTTCGCGCGGTAGCCCGCCGGCTTGGCGAAGAGCGACGTGGCCACGGCATGCGACACCGCCACCACCGCAGCCACGGCGGGAAGCCGACCGGTCTGCGTGTCGAGGCGGACGATCGCGGCGCTGTGGGTGTCGATGGGCGAATGGTGCGTCGCCACGACACGGGTGCCCGTGCGTGCGAGCGTGGCCGCCACCGCGACGACCACGTTGGCCAGGGGCATCGCGGTGACCACCACGCTCGGCCGCGTCAGGCGCAGCCATCGCACGAGGGCGGCCATCAGGCGAACCGCCCCGCCCGGCCCGCGAGGGCGGGCGTCCAGCAGGTGATGCCAGCCGGCGCGACGGGCGTCCTGCTCACCGCCGAGCAGGTGGTCGGGATAGAGGACGAAGCGACCCGTACGGTGCCCCCGCGCCTCCAAGCCGGCGGCAACGTCGTTCCAGATCTCGATCAGGCCGCCGGGCGCGCTGTGGGTCATGGCGAAGTGCCATGCGCCGGGCTCGGGCATGCCGGTCACTGCGGCTCTCCCGCGTCGAGCGCGTGGCTGCGCAGCCAGGCAAGGTCGGACGGATCGCCGCGCGTCCACCGCTCGATCATGGTGCCCCATTTCACCGGGCACTGCATGCGCTGCCAGGCGTCTGCGGCGTGGCGCGACAGCCGTTCGTAGAGCGCGGCATCGTCGAACAGCCGCTCGATCGCAGCGGCCAGCGCCCTGGCGTTGCCCGCCGGGAAGACGAGCGCGCTTTCCCCGTCGCGCAGGTGGCCGCGGAACATCGGGTGGTCGGACGCGATCAGCGGCGTGCGCGAGGTCAGCGCTTCGTAGAGCGTGAGCGGCAGGCCCTCGGGAAAGGCGTGGCGACTGGGCACGACCACCGCGTCCGCCTGCCGCATATGCTCGAGTACCTGCGTGTTGGGGACGAGGCCCAGGAACTCGACCCGGTCCGCCACGCCCAGCCGCCGGGCGAGGTTGCGATAGGCGTCCACCCGCCCGGCCCCGGCGATGGAGACGCGCACGTCGCGGGTGGGCTTCAGCCGCGCGACGGCGCGGATCAGCTCGCCCACGCCTTTCGACCGCACGATCAGACCGGCATAGAACAGCCGCCGCGGCCCTGCGGGACCGAGCTGGCGCGGTGCGAAGTCGGCGGGGGAGCGAGCATGGGGGAAGTCCCAGGCGATGACCTTGTCGGGCCTCACGCCGAGATCGACGAGCCCCCTGGCCGCATTGACGCCGTGGTTGCCGACCAGCGTGATTCCCGGATCGTTGAGCAGCCGTGGCAAGCCGCGATGGCGCAGCCAGCGCCGGACGGGGTCGATGTGGAACGAATCCGCGAGCACGCAGCCGACCTCCAGCTGGTTCTGGAGCCCCCATCGGAGCAGCGGCGCGATGGGTCCGTGGACGATCAGGTGGGTCGGGGCGAAGCGGGCCATGGCCGCCAGCGTCGGCGCGGGATCGGCATAGGGATCGGCCCCGGCGCCAAGGACCCGGGCGCCCGAAGGAAGCCGTTCGTCGTAGACGGGAGCCGAACCGGCCAGATAGCCCGCCTCGTCGAAGGTCGCGGCCATGCGCGCCAGTTCGTCGAGGATATAGCTGTGTCCGTAGTAGACCTCGCCGCCCGATTGCTCGCGCAGGCGCCAGGCCTCGCGGAAGTCGCCGGCCGAATGGACGATCAGCAGGCGCCGGGTCATGGCTTCATCGCCTGCGCCTCGATCGGCGTGCGCGGGGCGGTGCGCGTCCTCGCCAGGCCCTGGATCAGCCCGATCGCGTTCACGTTCCACGTCGCCAGCGAATAGAGCCCGAGACGCAGCCCTCCCCGGCGCCAGGACAGGAACGCGATCGGCACGAGCACGAGGACCGCCAGCGGGATCCAGAGACCGGCGATGGCGGCGGCGACAAGGGCGATCCACCAGCCCCAGACCGCGATGCCGTTGCGCAGTTGGGAGAAGTCGCGCAGCACCTGCCGGAAGTGCGGTGCGCCCAGCGCGCCGCGGACGACCTCTCCCGGGCCGCCCGCGTAGCCGCTGCGCAGCCGCTTGAGCATGAGGCGGTAGCCCCCCACGGCATGGCCGAAGTGGCGGACCGCGGGCGCCGCGATGCGCGCCAGCTTCCAGCCCTGTGCGCGCAGGCGCGCGCCCAGCTCGAATTCCTCGAACGCGTGCAGGTTGCGGTCGGCGAAGTATCCTACCGCGCGGATTGCGGAGGTGCGGTAGAGACCGCCGCAATCGAGCCGGTCCACCTCGCCCGAGATCGCGGAGCCCTTCTCCAGGTCCGAGCGGGCCCGCAGTTCGAACTCGATGCTCTGGGTCTGCACTTCGACCACCCGGCCGCCGACAGCCGCGTAATCCGGGTTCGCCTGAAGGAAGGCGAGGCCCTGGCGGATGAACTCGGGGTCGAGCGTCATGTCTCCGTCGAGCAGATAGAAGTACTCGCCGCGCGCCTGCTGGAAGGCGAGCTGGGCGCCGATCCCGCAGCAGCGCAGATGCGTGTCGCGCAGGCGCCAGACGTGGACCGGCGCGCCGTCGGCCGCGAACTCCAGCGCGATGGCGACGGTGCGGTCGGTCGATCCGCTGTCGGCCAGCACGACTTCGCCGTCGAGGCCCTCCACCGCGGCGCAGGCGCTGCGCAGCGCGGCGGCGATGTGCTCCTCCTCGTTCAGCGCCTTGATGCCGATGGTCACGAGCGGCGGCGTCGTTCCGGTCATGCCGCCGGGCTCCGGGCTGCGGCCGCGTAGATCTGCGCATGGCGCGCGATCATCGCGTCGGGTGCGAATTGCTGCGCCAGCGCCGGCACCAGAACGGCGATCCTCTGACGGGCGGCCTCCGGATCGGCGATGACGCCGGCGAGGATCGCGCCGAGCCCCGCGGCGTCGTCGACCTCGGCGCAGAAGGGATAATCGTCGGGGAACGCCTCGCGCAGCCCGGGCGCCCGGGTGGCGACGAGCGGCACGCCCGACAGGAGCGTCTCCATCGCCAGGATGCTGAACCCTTCGTAGCGGGAGGGCATGAGCACGACATCGAAGCGCGAGAGCTTCGACGAGAGATTGGCGATGGGCGGGGTCATGGTGACCGTCCAGCCCGGCGCGATGCCGTGGAGCGCGTCGCGCAGGGCGGCTTCGAGCGGCCCGGCGCCGGCGATGCGCACGCACACGTCCCGGCGCGGCGTCGCGGCATGCGCCCGGCGGAGAATCTCGGGGAGCAGATCGGGCGCCTTCTGCTCGATCAGGCGGCCCGCGAACAGCACGTGGACGCCGGTCCGGTCATCGCCGCCCCCATCGTAGCTGTCATCCGGACCGGCCGCCACGGGCGCGGTGACGCCATTGTAGACGACCTCCGCCACTGGCCGGGTGCGCCGAGTCGGGATGGCGGCGTCGGCCTCGGCGGCCGCCCGGGAGACGGCAAGCACCTGCGCTCCGGCCAGCCGCCCGGTCACCCAGCGGCCGATCCGGCCCCAGGCGATCCACAGCTCGCAGTTGTGCACCGTGCGCAGGACCGGAACCTTGCGCAAGCCGGGGGCGAGCAGCCCTGCGATGGCCCAGGTCAGCTCGGGCATCTCGGTGTGGAGGTGGACGAGGTCCGGCTGGAAGCGTCGCACCGCCTGCGCCAGGCGCCAGGCCGACTGCAGCGCGCCGCCCTTCTTGAAATGGCCCCGCGCACCGGGGAATAAGGGGATGGCCATGTCCGAAAGCTGGCGCGCCATGGCCACGCCCACCGGGCTGGGATCGACGTCGAGCACGCTGGCCACGGCGAAATCGACATCCCTGCGCAGCGCCGAGACGAGGTCGAGCGCGACCACCTCCGCACCGCCCATGTCGAGCTTGGTGATGACCTGAAGCACGCGCGGGCGCCGCGCGCTCGCACGTCGCTCCGGCCCCGGCAGAGCCTTCCTGGCTGTGTCCGCTGAAGTCATGGCCTGCTATGCAATTCCGGTCACGCTTGACGGCCCCCCATCGGCACTGTCAAGCGTCTATCAGGGTGGCTACTTGGCGTCGAGCGGGATCGGCCCGGATCCGTCGCAACCCAGGAAGAGCACTCTGCTCCGCCGCGCCTCCCGGCAGGTCCGCCTGCTTCGGTGGGGCTACCTTCGTAGCCAAGGACTGAGATGCTGGACACGCCCGACGCCGCCGGTTCCGAAGCAAGGCACGCCCTTCGCTACCGGGCCGACATCGACGGCCTGCGTGCCATCGCGATCCTGCCGATCCTGCTGCTCCATTGCGGTCTCACTGCCTTCCGTGGCGGTTTCATCGGGGTCGACGTGTTCTTCGTGATCTCCGGCTTCCTGATCACCGGCATCATCACCCGCGAACTGGAGGAGGAGCGCTTCTCGCTCCTGGAGTTCTACCGCCGCCGCATCGTGCGCATCCTTCCCGCCCTGGGAGCGATGACGGCCATCGCCCTGGTCGTGGGATGCCGGCTGCTGCTGCCGCTCTCGCTCAAGGACCTGGGGCTGAGCGCCGTGGCCACCAGCCTGTTCAGCTCCAACTTCTATTTCTATGCGACCAGCGGCTACTTCGCGCAGAAGGCGGAGCTCCAGCCGCTGATCCACACCTGGTCGCTGGCAGTGGAGGAACAGTTCTACCTCTTCTATCCGCTCCTTCTCCTCGCCCTGCGGGGCCTGCGCCGGAAGGCGCTCGTCCGCGTCCTCGCCGGCATCGGCATCCTCTCGTTCGCGGTGGGCGGCTGGTTCGCTGCGGTGGACGCGAGTGCCGGCTACTTCCTGCTGCCGGCGCGCGCATGGGAGCTGCTGCTGGGCGGCCTGGTCGCGCTCGGCGCCTACCCTCGCCTCGCCCCGGGCGCCCTGCGCTCCGCCCTGTGCGGGCTGGCCCTCCTCGGCATCGCGGCGTGCGCCTTGGGGACGAGCCCCTACTGGCCCTTCCCCGTCCCCACGGCGCTGCCTCCGGTTGCGGGGACCGCCTTCCTGCTGGCCTACATGCCAGGCACCACCACCGCGCGGCTCCTGGAGGCCGCCCCGCTGCGCGCGATCGGGCGGATCTCGTACTCGCTGTACCTGTGGCACCGCCCGATCGTGGCGTTCTACATGCTCGCCCGGCCGAGCGCGCTGACGCTCGGAGACAGCGCGATCCTGCTGTCCGCCTCCTTCGCGGCGGCGGTCCTGTCGTACCGCTTTGTCGAGCAGCCGGCACTCCGTCGCTGGCGCGGCGCCGCGAAGGCGGGCGGGCCCGCCGCGCCGTCCGCCGCCGTGATCGGCGCGGGCCTGGCCGGCCTGGCGGTGTTCGCCGCCATGGGCGTGGCGATATCGTCGCAGGCCTGGCAGATCCGCGCGCTGCCTCCGCCCGTCGCGCGCGTCGCCCGCTACCAGGGGTTCGATGGCACGCCCGCGGGCCTGGCGCAGTTCGACACGGGACGCTGCTTCCATATCCCCACCAGCGCCCCGTTCGATCCGGCCTGCCTGGTCCCCGATCCCGGCCAGGCCAACGTCCTGCTGATGGGCGACAGCCATGCGGCCCAGATCTCGCACGCCCTGCGCGCCGCGCTCGGCCCGGCCCACCTGATGCAGGCGACCGCCGCCGGCTGCCGGCCGCTGCTCCATGGCCAGGGCCTGCGCGCCTGTCGCGCCGTCGCGGAGGCAGCCTTCCACACGGTCGACTACAGCAAGGTGCAGACGGTGGTCCTCGCCGGTCGCTGGTACAGCGAAGACCTTCCCGCCCTGCTCGATACGGTGCGGTTCCTGCGCGCAAAGGGTGCCCGGGTGGTGGTGGTCGGCCCCGTCGTCGAGTACGACGTCGATGTTCCCGACATGCTTGCCCGTGCCATGATGGCAGGCGACCCCCACCGCGTCTACGCGTTCCGGATCGCGGACCGCGAACCGCTGGACCGCCGCATGGCGCCCCTCATCACATCTGCAGGTGCCGCATACGTCTCGTGGTTCGCGCTGGAATGCCCGCGCGGGCGCTGCCGCCTGTTCAGCGCCTCCCAAGGTCCCTTGCACATCGACCGGACGCACGTGTCTCCCGAACTAGCGGCCGAAATGGCCGCCCGGATCCGGGACGCCATCGCCAAGGACTAGATCTCGGACGCCGCCTTCGCGCGCCGGCGGAGCACGGCGAAGACGTCCTGGCCGCTTCCGACGCTGCCCTGGCGTTTCTCGTCCCTGTACCAGCTGTAGGAGTAGGCGACGGAGATCACCATGATCACGCCGATGAAGCTGTCGCGTTCGAACAGGCTGCTCTCGGTGAAGTTGTGCCCGACGCAGAACACCAGCAGCGCGACCGCCAGGGCGCCGCGCCGGGCCGAGATGTTGGTGGTCAGCAGCTTCACCGTCGGAGCGACGATCGCGGCGAACACCGCAAGGGCCAGCCCGGGGGCCCCGATCGTCGCCAGCAGGTCCAGATAGCCGTTGTGCCCGACCGAGAGGCCCCGGACGAAGCCGGTGGTGCCGTAGCTGTAGATCGGGCTCTCGAAGCCGATGTTCCAGAACGAGCCGAACCCGGTGCCCAGCAGCCAGTTCGTTTCGATGTAGCGCAGCATCGAGAACCAGATGTGCCCGCGCCCGGTGAACAGCTGGGGATCGAGGATGTCGTGAACGCTCTTCACCTGGAAGAAGCTGCCGGCGAAGAACACCGCCGCCGAAAGCGCCATCAGCAGGGGTATCGCGAAGCGCCGGATCGAGGTGTCGAACTTCACGAAGATCCATCCCGCCACCGCCGCGATCACGACCATGCCGCCAGAGGTCTTCGACTGGCTGCGGAACAGGAAGTAGGCCGCCGCCGCGAGGATCGCCAGCCGCGCGAGCGGGTGGATCTTGCCGGGAGCGAACACGAAGATCAGGATCGTGATGGCCGCGGCCGCGCCTGCGAAGTTCTTGTGGCCCATCAGGCCGCGCCAGTTGCCATACAGCGCCGTCGTGTCGTGCGCGAGGTGGATGCCGAAAGCAGGATCGAGCCACACCATCACGTAGTTGCCGACAAGCCCGGTCACGAGGATGATCCGCAGCACGTCCAGCGACCGCTCGTACCCTGCGCCCCGGACGAGGATGAAGGCGAACCAGGTCGAGATGGTGGTCAGCACCAGGCGCTGGAAGGCGATGTCCACATTGATCGCCCAGACGAGGCTGAGCCAGCACCAGCCCAGGGCCACGACGATCGGAAGCGGCATGCGCAAAGCCCACGAGCCCTTCCCTTCGCGGAACACCGAATAGACGAGCAGCCCGAAGGTGATCAGGTAGCCGATCTGGCGGAAGATACTGCCCGTCTCGGTGCCGTTCTGGCCGTCGATGTTCGTGAGCACCGGACCGATCAGGACGAGTGCGAAGAACGCGAGCCCTGAAAACATCAGGATGCGCGAGGTCATAGTGCCTGATCTGGAGGTCATGCCCTTTTCTATAGATCAATTTGCGCCATGTGCCAGCCGTTCGCGCATGAAAGGCGGACGATCACGCCACCCCCGGGATGCCTCGCCGGGCGCCCGCCCGCAGTACCGGTGATTGGAGGTTTGATCGACGATACTTGTCGGATAATGGACCTTCCATGCAACGCAAAGGGTTTCGCGCACATTTCATCGTCAACGTGGGCGGTGCCATAGCGACGCTGGTCGTCATGCTCGTGACGGTGCCGCTGTTCGTGGGCGAGATCGGTCCCGCACGCTACGGCGTCATGTCGATCATCTGGATCCTGCTGGGCACCATGGGATTCCTCGACCTTGGCCTCTCGCGGGCGGCCACCAATGCCCTGGCGCGCATCGATCCCTCCGACAAGCGCGAGCGCGAGAGCATCTTCGTCACGGCGCTCGGGCTCAATGGCGTGATGGGCCTTCTCGGCGGCATCGTCCTGGTCACGGGGGGCATCGCCCTGTTCTCGCACGTCATGACGGTCCCGCCGCAACTGCTGCCGGAAGTCCGCTGGGCGCTGCCATGGGTCGCCGGGCTGCTGCCCCTGGCGCTGATGAACGGGGCCGGCATCGGCAGCCTGGAATCGCGCGATCACTTCCTGACCGCCAACCTGCTGCAACTGACCGGCACGGTGGCGATCCAGACTGTGCCGCTCCTGTGCGCCGTGTTCATCGCTCCCCGCCTTGAGGTCGTCATTCCCGCGGCCGTCTGCGCGCGGGGCGCCTCGGTCGTGCTCGTCATCGCCTTCGCCTGGCGATCCGAGCGCAGCGGGTCGCTGCCCCGGCTGAACGGCGGCCGCGCGAAGGAGATGCTTCGCTACGGAGGCTGGGTCAGCATCGGCAACACGCTCAACCCGCTCCTGACCTCGCTCGACCAGATGGTCCTGGGGGCCGTGATGGGCGTGGCATCGGTCACCTACTATGCGGTCCCGTTCAGCCTGGTCATGAAAAGCCAGATCTTCGCGGCGGCGGCCTCGCGCACGTTGTTCCCCCGCATGTCCCGCGTCTCGGAACCCGAAGCGCAACGCCTCGCCCGCGCCGCGGTCGGCGGGCTGAGCTACGGCTACGGCGCCATCTGCGTCGCTGCCATCCTCATGATGCACCCGTTCATCAGCTTCTGGATGGGACCCGATTTCGCCCGCGTCGCGGCTCCGCTCGCGCAGATCCTGCTGGTGGGCGCGTGGTTCAACGGCCTGTCGTTCATCCCGTTCGAGCTCGTGCAGGCGCAGGGCCGGCCGCATCTCCCCGCCTTGCTCTACCTGCTCGAACTCGGACCCTTCTTCGCCCTGCTGTGGTTCCTCACGCACCGGTTCGGCCTGACCGGCGCGGCGTTGGCCTGGGCCTTGAGGATGGCCCTGGACAGCCTGCTGTTCTTCCTCGTCAGCCGCCACGCAGGCGGCGCCTTGCTGCGGCTGGTGCCGATGGCGCTGATCCTCGCGGCGGTGGTCCTCGTCACCCGCTCGATCCCGCTCGGTCTGGCGGCATCCGTCATCGCCGCCTCGGTAGGCGGCGCGCTGACGCTGGCGCTCGGCTTCATGCTCGACGACACCATCCGAATGATGGTGCTGGAGGCCTGGAAGACTGCCCGGCGCCTGGCCCGGCGCAGCGGCTTGCAGGTGGGATGACGCTCAGGACCGGCAGCGCGGCGGCCGGTCCACCTTCATCAGGTCCACGAAGTCCGATTCCAGGACAAGCCGGGTGCCGTGCACGGGCACGTGCCGGTCCCTGCGACTGGGCCTGAGCATCAGCACGTAGTCGAAATCGCATTCCCACGCGTCGAGGTACCGGTCGGGCGGGAACGGCGGTGTCCGGGCGGCCAGGTCCCGGTCGGTGGGTATGTTCGCGATCTGCGCCTGGAGGGGCCCGAACGCCTCGGTGAAGACCAGGGGCTGCTGGCCCGGGATGGCGAACAGCGAAGGCACGTAGCTGCGCGAGAGCGGGACCAGCATGGTCGGGAGATGGCTGCGGATGAAGAAGCCGTGTACCCACTGCCCCGGCTCCGACCACCGGTTCGGGGCGGCGTCGGGCTGGCGCACGACGGAGAGCACTTTGCTGTTCGCCGGGATGAGCCGGGCCGCCTGCTGGAGGTCGGCATAGTCGTGCTCGCGCGCCCTCCACACGTGGAGGATCCAGACGGCATGGGCCAGGATCGCCAGGCCGCAGACCATGGCCAGGCGGTGCCCTATCCTGACGGGCCCTGTCCCGACGGGCCCTGTCCCGACGGACCCTGTCCCGAACGACCCCGTCCCTCGAGGCCGGACCGCGATGCAGATGAGCAGCGCGGCCATCAGCGGCAGGCGACGCGTCAGCAGCGAGGCGTTGCCGATCCCGTCGGGTATGAGCAGCGACAGGACGCCGAGGATGACGACCGAGACGAACAGCCCGGCGTGGAAAGCGACGGCACCGCGCAGCGCTGCGATCGCCACGCACAGCGCGATGACTGCGAAGAGGGGAAGTTCGACGGCGCCGTCGTAGGCGAAGAACGGTGAGACGAGCGAGACGATGTGCGACATGAAGCCGCGGTAGTCGACCGGATCGATCTCGAGCGGGCTGTTCCCCCTGTTCACCGCGATGTAGACGAGCGTCAACGCGACCACGAGCGCGTATTCGGCAAGGGCGGCCGCGATCCTGCGCGCCGTCAGCCTCCTGATGCCGTCGACGTCGGGGCCTAGCAGCATGGCGAACTCGAAGGCGAAGAAAAGCCCGACGCCAAACGGGTGCGTGAGGTAGACCGCCAGGACCTCGACCGACTTGAGCAGGCTTCGCGCCTTGAACCCGAGCGTGCGTGCCGGGCCGAGATTCAGCAGGCAGAAGAACAGGGCCAGCGCCAGCGACAGGCTGTAGTTCATGAACCCCGAGATCGTCGACTGGCCCCAGGCCGCGCTGAGGGCGAGCGCCTGCCACGGATTGTCGCGGCCGTTCAGCCGGCGGGAGATGAGGATGGCAGCGAGGGGGGGCCCCAGGACCATCAGCACAGTGACCAGGAGCCAGAAGGCGTCCAGGCCGAAGAGCCGCGTGACCTGCATGCCGACCAGGTCGACCAGGATGTTCGAGGAGGCGCGCGACCATTCGATCGCATAGGCCTGCCCGAGGATGCCGGTGAGGCCCGGCTGCGCTTCCAGCCAGATGCGGGCGAGGTGATTGGGCACGTCCATCAGCGGGGGATGGCGGTACAGCAGTATGGGCAGCGCCGATGCCAGGACCAGCAGCAGCGGGCTTCGCAGCAATCCCCGCGCCGTCAACGTTCGCGGCTCCGGCGTCGCCAGCCCGCGCTGTTCACGACTGGCCCCCGGCGCTGCGCCGCTTCATCCACTGCAGCCTGGCACGGATGCCCGAGGGCGCCGTGTCATGGACGTAGGCGGCCAGGCGCTCGATGAACTCGGAGGGCGCCTGGGTATCCAGCGGCGGAGGTGCCGTCAGCTGGTCGCTCCGATCGAGGAGCCGCTTCACGTGGTCTTCGTCGTTCGCGGCATAGATGCCGGGGAAATTGCGGAACTGGCCCAAGGTGGCGAGTTGATGCCCGTTGCGGTGCTCGCCCCGCCGGTGGTCGCGCGCCAGGATGATGATCGGCTTGCCCAGCTCCATCGCCCCGATCAGCGAGCCCATGCCGGCATGGCTGACCATCAGCGAGCACTGGAGTTGCAGTTCGTGGAACTGCCGATGCTCGATGAAGGGAAAGCAGCGCATCGCCCGCGGCGCATAGCGCGCGGGACCGATCTGGCCGACGACGTCCGTCCGTCCGTTCTCCTCCGCCCACTGATCGATCGCACGGATGAGCCGATCGAACGGAAGCTGCGTACCGACCGACGCCAGTATCACAGGATGCGCCCGAAGTAGTGGATGCCCGAATGGGTCTGCGCCAGATGGGGCCACTGGGTCAGGCGAAGATGGGCGAAGGGCCGGACCGCCTTGCACGACAGCGACAGCTCCTCGCTGTTGGCGATACTGTCGATCCAGATCGTCTGTATGCCGCGCAGCCGGGCGATGGCGATCGCCAGCGCGCCGGGCGCGGCGCCGGTGGAGACCACCAGGTCGGGCCTGATGTCGCGGATGATCCGCCAGAGCTGCGAAAAGGAGTGGAGCACGTTCAATCGGCTGTCGCGCGAACTGTCGGTGATCGTGCGTACCGGCCGCTCGCCCACGGGGGGCGCCAGGTTGGGTACGGTGCTCACGAAGTCGCAGTCGCAATTCTCGAACGCGGGACCGAGGCGCGTGAGCTCGATCCAGTGCCCGCCACCGGAGGCGACGAGCAGGACGCGCCGGCGCGCCCGAAAAGGGATCACCGTGTTATCAAGGGCCAGTTCGATGGCTTGTTTCATGACCGCCGGTGCATTCCCCTGACATACGGCACCTAACATCGGCCCCGATCCGCAGGGCTGATGCACTACCTATCCCGCTCGCGCCGGAATACCAAGTCGCAATCGGCTCGGAGATTTCCCGTATTTACGACGCTTGGACCTGGCGCTATTCCCGTGACCCTCTGGACAGGTCTGGAATAAGCCCCACATCAACGATAGAGACGTTTCGAGTCGCCGTGCGACACGATGAAGCCACTGTGCCGTCATGCGGCATTCGGTACGGAAAAGAGACATCATTGCCGAGCACGGATCCGGGTGAACGTATCTATGCCATTGGCGACGTTCACGGCCGCTACGACCTTCTGAAGCTGCTGCTCGACGCCATCGGCGAGCATTCGGGAGCGCGCGCCACGCCAGAGGCCCTGCACATCGTGTTCCTGGGAGACCTCGTGGACCGCGGGCCGGACAGCGCCAGGGTCGTCGATCTCGTCGCCGAGCTGGAAAGCGACACTGACCAGGTCATCGCACTCATGGGCAACCACGAGGAGGCGATGCTTCGGGCCCTCGACGGCGACCTCATGATCCTGCGCAAGTGGCTGCAGGTGGGCGGCGCCGACACGGTCCGCTCCTATGGCCTCGAGCTTCCGGACGAGGGCGCGGACATGAGGCGGTACTTGCGCCGCCTGAAGAAATCGATCCCCTCGCAGCATGCCCGCTGGATGCGTTCCATGCCGCTCACCGCGCGCTCCGGCGACTACTTCTTCTGCCATGCCGGCATCCGGCCGGGCGTTCCGCTGCATCGCCAGTCGCGCGACGACCTGCTCTGGATCCGCAAGGACTTCCTCGATGCCGACGACGACTTCGGAGCGGTCATCGTGCATGGTCACACGATCGCTCCCGAGGTCGTCTCGCGCCGCAACCGAATCGGGATCGACACCGGTGCCTATGCCTCGGGGAAGCTGACTGCGCTCTATCTGGAGGATGACCGACAGGAAGTCATAACCGTCGATCGGGCAGGCCGCGTTTCGACCCAGCGCAGCAAGATCACGGCTTCCTGACGATTTTCGCGCTACTTGTACTTATGTACATTGACTCTGTTCGGGTAAGGTGTCATCCCATGATGCAAATAGGCGTGGCTCGGCCATGACGGAGGAACCAAAGCTCATGAAGACGTTCGCGGTATCGATGGCCCTTGGCGCCGTCCTGCTCTCGACTGCTGCTCAGGCGGCAGATCAGCGTCCGGCCTACATCGCCTTCAAGGCCGGTGCGACCAAGACCGCCGCTCCGGCCGCTCCTGCCACCCCGGTGGTGGCAAAGCGCAAGAGCCTGCAGTCTGAAGTCGTCGTCCCGGCCGTGCTCGGCGTCGCTGCGGTCGGCACCGGCCTCGCGCTCGCGCTCGACGGCGGCAACGACGACGACGACGCCAGCCCGGAGTAAGCGCTTGGGCCCAACGTCTGTTCGTTGGCGCCAGCTGAAATCGAATACCCCGCCGGGCCACCGGCGGGGTTTCGTCGTCTCTGCTTATCAGACATGCGGCCAGCTTTGGAGCTGCGGTCCGCTTGTTTCCTGAATGCCTGATTCGCAACCCATGCCTCTGATCGAGTCGCAGGCCATTAACGCCGCGACGCCATCGACCGAAGCCGAGCGCCTCGGGCGACCGGTGGCGGCCAGGAACGACAGAGACCGTATCGACACGGTCCGCGCGATCGCCTGCCTGCTCCTCGTATCCTATCACGTCATCGGCTACACGCCCGATGCCGGGCTGAAAGTGCCCGTTGGCACGTGGCTGCGCATCCTGAACGACACGCTCGGCTACGTGCGGATGCCGCTCTTCACGTTCCTTTCCGGCGTGGTCTACGCCTCCCATCCGGTGCGCAGGGGCAGCATGACGCCGTTCCTCACCGGCAAGGTGAAGCGGCTCCTGATCCCGATGATGGCGATCGGCACCCTCACCATCCTCGTCCAGGACGCCCTGAACGGCAAGCTGGGCCCCTCCACGCTAGAGCCGCTGCTGCTGTTGCCGCTGTACGCCTTCGCGCACTTCTGGTTCCTGCAGGCGTTGTTCCTGGTCTTCGTCCTGGTCATGCTGCTGGAGCGGCTTGAGCTGCTCTCCACGCCCGCCCGGGCCGGCGCAGCCTTCCTGCTCAGCATCGTCCCTTTCGCGCTGCCCGAGGCCTGGCTGACGCCGCTGTTCTCGCTGCACAAGGCGGCCTACCTGCTGCCCTTCTTCCTCGCGGGCCTTTATGTCGCCCGCTTTTCGGCCGACGTGCACCAGATCAGCGCCGCCTCCCTCACCCTGATCCTGGTATCGGGCGCAGCCTGCGCAGTCGCGCTCATGCTGCCGAGCATCGCCGCCGCCGAGGCCACAGGGCGACTGCTGGTGGGGATCGCTGCGGCCATCCTTCTTCTGCGCGTGACCAGTGCGATCCCGCTGCTGGCCTGGATCGGCAGCCACTCTTATTCGATCTACCTGTGGCACATCTTCGGGACCGCCGGCTCCCGGGCGGTTCTCGCACGGCTGGACGTCACGCGCTGGGACGTCGTCTTCGTCGTGGGCCTGCTGGCAGGGATCGCCTTCCCGCTCGCCGTGCACATGGCCGTCAAGGACGTCCCCCTCGTGAGCCGGGCGTTCCTGGGGATTCGCGCTCGGCGCACCGCGCGAGTCGAAACACCGCGACCCGCCGGCGCATGACGCCCGCGGCGTGTCGCTAGATTAGGCCGGTGAGGGCCGGGCCGGACGGTCCAGCCAGCTCCGGATCGCGCGCTGCATCGGCTGTTCGATGAAGCTGTGCACGATGCAGCCAACCGCCACGCAGAGCCCCATCAGGAGTATCGCGAAGGGCACCAGCGGCATCGGTGCGTCCAGGCGATAGTACACGTCGAAGCCGCGCCGCAGGATCGGACTGTGGACGATGTAGAGCGCGAAGGAAGTCTCGCCGAGGAAACGCAAGGTGCGTTGCCCCGCCAGCCAGCGCGACGTCCGCCCCCTGCCTTCGGCAAGGGCCAGGACCAGGAACGCCACCGCGGGAAGGTAGAACGCCTGGTTGAAGAAGATGTCGGGAATCCGCTCGCGCAGCGAGGAGAACACCACCATGGCCGCCACGAAGCTGACGATCGCGGCGCCGTCGGCCCATCGCGGAAGCCAGTGCCGGTCATCGCCGTCGCGCAGCAGGCGGCACATCACCATGCCGATGGTGAATTCGGTCAGCCGCATCACCGGGTTGATCGCCGTAAACCAGTATCCGAAGCCGACGGCCCCGTTCTCGTCCATGACGTGCCCGTAGCCGGCCAGGGCCAGAACTGCGGGCGCCACGAAGCTCCAGATCACCAGCCCTGCGCACAGCACCTGCAGCCGACGCCGTGACAGCATCACCAAAAGCGGGAACATCGTGTAGAGGAAAAGCTCGGTCGAGAGGCTCCACGAGGGCGCGTTCAGCGAGGCGAAGTAATCGTACATCGGTATCCAGCTCTGCAGCAGCAACAGGTTGGCCACGACGATGGGAAGGCCTTCGGTGCCGATGCGCCAGAGGAACCAGGCTGCCAGCGGCACGGCCACCAGCATGTGCAGCGGCCATATGCGCAGCACGCGGCGCACCAGGAACGCGCGATACGTCAGCGCCCCGCGTGCGAACTTCGCCTCGTAGGCATGGCACAGCACGAAACCCGAGAGCATGAAGAAGAAGCCGACGCGCCCGTGCCCGTAGTCGATCACGTTGCGGCCGAACCAGGACAGGGCATTGTCCGTGCGCGGCATCATGGCGGCATGCGAGACCATGACCAGCAGGGACGCGAAGAAGCGCATCGCGGTCAGCTGCTCGAACCGGCTGCGCGGCCGGGACGGCGTGCCCGTCTCCACCGGCGCGGCAGGCGGCGCGTCCCTGGCGCCCGGGTGTACGGTCATGCGTGTTCCTCGCCTCCTGCCGCCCGCCTCGGTCGATGCGTGGACCCGGCCGCGGTATAGTGCAGATGGTGCGATTCTTCAAAGTCCACGGACAACCCCGCGACGCCTCAGACGGGCGGAGTGGCCGGCTTCTCCATCATTCCCGGTTGCGCCGGGCGGGGCCTGCCGCCCGCGAAGCGCGCGCGCAGCCATCGGGTGAGAGGCCTTTCCACCAGAAGGTGAATCCCGATGCAGATGGCCGTCGAAGCCACCACGATGGCGGTCACGGCGGCGGGACCGTCGTTGAGGACCTGCAGCTTCGCCCGCACCACCAGGAGGCCGGCCAGGATGTGCAGGTGAAACAGGTAGATCGAGTAGGAAGCGTCTCCCAGCAGCCCTCCCAGGGCGGTGAGCCACCCCGCCGGGCAGCGCGCCCGCGCGGCAAGCCCGACCAGCATCGTTCCCGTCACGCCCAGGAACAGAACGCTCGGCAGGGTCTGGCTGACCAGGCCCAGCATCCGGGTGCTCCCGAGGATCGCGGCCACGAGGACAGCCAGCGTGACGAAGGGGTGAACCGGCAGCGCCCAGTCGCTCCGTGGAGTCGGGGACGCCCGCGTCCACAGCACCCCGAGGGCGAGGCCCATTCCGAACTCCAGGTTCACGGTGCTGCACAGGATCGACCAGAAGTTGTCGATGTACCCGGTGGAGGCCCATAGCGAGCCTCTCGAGAGCAGGAAAACAACCGGCGACACCAGCCAGGCTGCCAGCAGCCAGCGCATCCGCGGCCGGCCGAAGAAGCTGAGCGCAAACACGAGATAGAAGATCAGTTCCTGCCGCAAGGTCCAGATGATGTCCGGCTTGACGTACGAGAACGGGAGCAGGAACAGCGCGCGCAGATAGGCCGCCACGTCGATGGCGTCGCGGGCGAACAGCTTCTGGAGCACGGCATACGAGAGGATCGCGATCCACATCATGGGAATGATGCGCACGAAGCGGCGCTGCGCAAAGGCGGCGATCGACATGCGCGGCTTCAGCGCCGATCCCTCCAGCGCCACGACCGCCATGATGAAACCGCTGATGGTGAAGAATATGTCGACGCCGAGCGCGCCATCTTCCAGCACCCCGCCGAGTGTACGGAGTTCCCCGTATTTCGGCATGGCCAGCATGCCTGCGCAATGACCGATCACCACTCCGAGAGCGCAGAACCCTCGCAGGAACTGGATGCCGGTCAACTCCTCCCGCTTTTGCATTGTCCTGTCACCACCCGCTGATACGGCCCCTGGGTGAGACTACTTGGGCTTGGGGGCCCCGGCAACACAGACGATGCGTAGCGCGCCCGCGGCCCGGGTGCGAACGAGCGCGCGGGCGAACCTGTCAGGGCACCGGGTCCGTCGCAGCGGGCGCCACCGGGGCGTCGCACGCGTACTTCTGGCGCAGCGCGATGACCACGACGGACGCCGCCTCGCCCCTGATCGCGGCGGGATTCTTGCCCAGGTACTCGAGGAAGGCCTGCCGCAGTTCCGACTGCGACATCCGCAGCGGGCGGCAGAACTCGCGCATGTTGAGCCAGACCTCGTAGGCCTTCACGCTGTCGTGCACGCCGGTGACATAGGCGTAGCAATACGACACCATGGCCAGCGCCTTGTCTTGGCACTTCGCCTGCAGGTCTCCGGCCGTGAGGAAGCTCGGCGTCGTCACCCCGCGGGGGCGACGCGGCAGGTCGACGGAAGGGAGCGCCGGACCCGCCTCGGTAGACTGCGCGGCGGGAACGGTCGGCGCAGAGGAAGGCGGCGGCGCAACGGGGGTCAGGGCCGCGGCGGAGGCAAGCAGGGCGAAATGCAGCACGGGCAGGATCCTCGGCAAGGGCGATTCGGTCTGGCGGGCGCACCGCGCCGGGCGCGGCACGGTGCCCTATCGAACTTTGTGGTCGTCACGACCACCCGATAGGGTTAGAGAGCGTGGCGTGCGCGTCAACTTGACCAGTCTGTTTTCCAGCGGGCCCGGCGCTCTGGCCGAGTTCCCCTGGCTCACGCCTTCGCCCCGCAAGCGGCGCAAGGCGCGAATGGTGCTCTACAGCCGTGCTGCGCTGGTCTTGTCCGTGCTGGCAGCGCCCCAGATCGCCGCGATCGAGTTCGGGGACACGCCGCCTGCCGCGAACGCGGCGCACGATTCGCCCACCCGGCTGGCAGCACCGCGGGCCCGCGTCATCGACGCACCCTTCGCGCCCAAGTCCCTGCGCGCGCTCTCGGCACAGGAGGCCGAGATGTGGAACGCCAAGATCGCCGGCAATCCCTTCGCCTCCAGCCCTGCCGTGCCATTCGCGCTGTCGCCGCAGGTTCCCAGCTTCTCGAAGTCGCTCGAGTGCCTGGCCGCTGCGGTGTACTATGAGGCCGCCAACGAGCCGATCGCCGGCCAGCGGGCCGTCGCGCAGGTGGTGCTCAACCGCGTTCGCCATCCGGAATACCCGCATAGCGTCTGCGGCGTGGTGTTCCAGGGTTCGGAGCGCCGGACGGGCTGCCAGTTCTCGTTCACCTGCGACGGCTCACTCCAGCGCAAGCCGAGCGTGGCAGGATGGCAGCAGGCGCAGGGGGTCGCTGCGGCAGCCCTGGCCGGTTCCGTCTACGCACCGGTGGGATGGTCCACGCATTACCACGCCGATTATGTCGTACCCTATTGGGCGCAGGGCCTGCAGAAGCTGACGACGGTGGGACGACACATCTTCTACCGCTGGAACGGGGCGGCGGGGGAAGGTGCCAGCTTCACCAGCCGGGTCCAGGTCACCGAGCCCGAGATCGCGCTCCTGCCGTCTCCTGCCCCGAATACCCTGATTCCCTCCAGCCCGGATGAGGTGAAGCGCGTAGCCGCGACAGAGCGGCCGATCATCGCCGCCGATCCGAGCGTTTCCGCCGTGTCCGGATCGGCCACGCCAGAGCCGCCCGCGATCGCTCCCGCGGCGCCGCTCGCACGCCCCCCCGCGAATGCCGAGCGCTGGATCATCGGCAGCACCCCCTGATCCTTCGACGGAGGCCAGGCGGCAAGATTGCGCGCAGCGGCACAAGTCCCTATCATGCTGCGATGCAGCAAATCGGACAGCGCCGGCGAGTTCTGTCGCTGGCAGCGATCTTCGCGCTGTCAGGTGCGGCGGCGCGCGCCGTGTTCCAACTGGTCGAGACGCGCTGGCAGATCGCCACCTTCGTGGTGATCGCCCTGACGCTGGACATCGGCACGGCGGATGGCGAGACGCGGCGTTTCGGCCCGCGGTTCGTCATCCATGCGGCCTGTGCCACCGCAGCGATCGTCGCGGTCAAGTGGCACCTCGAAGGGGTCTCGCCGATGGTCCGGCATCTGCTGGCCTGACCCGGGCGCCTCACACCTGAGAGCGCCCGATCCGGCCGCATCAGTTCTCGGTCAAGATGCGTGGCCGACCCCCGGGACCGCCGGCGGTGCGCGGCGGACGGCCCGCTGCGCCCCGACCTTGCGGATCATGTTCAGCAAAGGCTTCTCCAGCAGGAAGTGGCAGGCGATGCCGGCGCCTGAGGCCAAGAGGAAGGTGGCAGCGACGACGACCTCCGCGGGCGCCGTGCCCAGCAGGAACTTGTGGTGCAGCCCGGCGAGCAGCGAGATCGCCGCGGAGTGGACGAGGTAGATCGAATAGGACGCATCCCCCAGCATCAGCGCGAAGGCCGGCGGACGCCAGCGGAAGCGGCGCTCGCACAGGGCACCGCCGGCGATCACGAGCGCGAAGCACACCCCGAGCGCGATCATCACGGGCGGCCGCAACACCGTAATGTTCATATCCGGATCCACGAACTGCAACGTCACGGCCAGCATCAGCAAGCCGGCTACGAAGACCGGCAGCGCATGGCGATCGTCGAGGCGGCGCAGCAGCCACCAGGACCCCATGCCCAGCAGGAAGTTGATGTTCCAGATGCTCAGCATGCCCCAGTCGGGCGCCAGGTATCCCCAATCGGGGAGCGGCGTGAACATGTTGCGCAGCAGGATGGCGGCGCCCCACACGCCAATGATCGTCCATCCGATCCGCCGCGAGAACAGCAGCGCCGCGAAGACGATGTAGAACTTGACCTCGAACAGCAGCGTCCAAGCCACCTTGAGCGGCATGGCCGGCATGTCGGTCAGGCTCAGCAGCGAATAGGCGCTGGCGAGGTGGATGGCCTCCCACTTGAAGTCGGCCCGCCCGAGGCCGAGCGCGGCCGCCGAGATGAAGGCGGTCAGCAGGATCCAGTAGAGCGGATAGACGCGGGTGAAGCGGCGCCAGGCGTAATGAGGGACCCGTCCGCGCATCCCGAAATCGCGCGAGTGCGCATGCATCATGATGAAGCCGCTGATGACGAAGAACAGGTTGACGCCCAGCCACCCCGTCGACCCCAGGCCGGAGATCGTCGTGACGCTGCCGTAATCGGGGCGGGCCAAGATGACCTTGGTATGGAAGATGACGACCGACTCGGCGGCCATCGCTCTCAAGAGCTGAACCCAGAGAATATTGTGCTTTGTCTCCAAAGCCATCTTCGCCCCCCACCGCAGCCGACGTTCGACCCGACCCTAGCCGAGCGGGAAACTGGATCCAAATCGGATGCAGTTCTCCCTAAGTAAAACCGATCTGATCGCAGTATTGCTTTTTCAGGCCGGAAAGTCTCGGCCTATTTGCGACGGGAGCTCGGCCGGATCGGGACTTCTCGTTAACGGTCCGGGAGAATGGCCGCACCAGCGGCTTTCGTCCCAAGGTGGTTGTGCAGGAGTGACGGCCCGATGCTCTCCCGTCGAAACCTGCGCGCTTCGCGGATCGGATTGTGGTCCGACAGCCGCTGAACGCCGCGGCCCAGACGCCAGGCCCGGGCTGGCATCGTCAGCCGTATTGCGTGGTGTAGCTCTCGTAAGTCTGGTCGTAACCGGCGACGCGGGGATCGTACTTCGTCACGATGCCGCCGATGACCTCGGCCCGGGCGCGAAGGAGACGGGTGACCGCGTTGCGGGCCTGGCCGAAGTGCGCACTGCCCGCTTCGACGACGAAGACCGTGACTTGCGCGATCGAGGCGATCTGCACCGAGTCGGCCAGGGCCATCACCGGCGGCGCGTCGAGGATGACGAGGTCGAACTCGCCCGAAAGCTGGTCGAGCAGGTCGGTCAGGGCGTTGCCGCTGAACAGGCTGGCCGGGTCCGGCGGAAGCGGCCCGGCAGGCATGTACGAGAGGTTGGGCTCCGCGCTACGGACGATCACGCTGTTGTGGTCGTTCATGCGCGCGAGGACGCTGGAGAGACCGGGGGCATCCTTGGCGCCACCGAAGAAGGTCGTCAGCGACGGCCGCCGCATGTCTGCATCGATGAGCAGCACCCGCCGTCCCACCTGCGCGAAATCACGGGCAAGCGCATAGGAGGTGGTCGACTTGCCCTCGCCCATGGCACTGCTGGTCACCACGAGCGAGTGGGGCAATCCGCGGTTCGAGGACAGCTCCACCGCGCTGCGGATGGAGTGGTAGGCCTCGCTGATCGCCGACTTCTGCGAACGCAGCGCCTCCAGGATGTCGCCATCGGCCACGGCCGGGACGATACCGATCAGCGGCAGGTGGAGCTTGGTTTCCACGTCGCGCGGATCGCGGATGGCATCGTCGAGCTTTTCGCGTCCATAGACATAGAGGAACGCGAGGATGAAGCCGATGCCCAGCGCCGCGGCCAGGTTCAGCTTCTTGCGCGGCGAGGACGGCTTGAGCGGCGGGTCGGCGCGATCGACGATGGTGATGTTGTTGTTCGCCACCCCCGCTTCGGCGCTCAGCTCCTTGTAGCGGGCCAGCAGGCCCTCGTACATCTCGCGGTTGGTGTCGACCTCGCGCTTGAGGATCGTGTAGTGGACGCTGCGGTCCTGCTCCGACAGCGTGTCCGTCTTGAGCGAGTTGAGCTGGCGTTCGATCGCCTGCTCCTGCTTGCGCGCGGTGAGGTACTGGTTGCGGATGGAGGCCCTGATGTTCTCCGCCAGCGCATTGGCGCGCTTGTCGAGTTCCGCGATCTGCGCCTGCGCCTGCAGTACGGTCGGATGGTCGGACCGCATGTGCTGCTGCATTCGGCTCATGTCCGCATTGAGCTCGGCACGCTTCTGCAGGAGCTGCTGGATCGCCAGGTTGCTGAGCACTTCGGGAAGGTTGGTGACGGGCACCCCGCGGGCCTGCTCCCAGCGCTGCTCCGCCTCAAGCCGCGCCGCGTTCGCCTGGGCGTAGGCCTGGTTGAGCTGGACGAGGTTCGCCGTCACCAGCGAACGCGGACCTTCGGGCGATCCCACCTGGGCCGCTCCGGCGCTCGCGTCGATGAGGCGGGCGGCGCGCGAATAGCTGATGAGATCGCGCTCGGACGCTTCGAGGCGCTGCTTGGCCTTGTCGAGCTGGTTCTTCAGGAAATCGCGCGAGTAGTCCCCGGTCGAGAACTTGCGCTGGATGTTCGCCTGGATGAACTGCTCAGCATAGGCATTCGCCACGCGCGCGGACAGATCCGCATCGCGGGTGCTGAAGGCGATCTTCAGGACGCGGGAATTCAGCGGCAGGTCGGCGGAGAGATTCTTCTGCACCGTGGTCAGCAGCAGTTCGTGCTTCTCCGCAGGCGTCAGGTCCTCGACGCTGGTGATGCCGATGTCTTCCAGGAAGGCCGTGCTCTTGTCGAGACCGAGCCGGTCGATCACCTGCTTGGCCATGCCGCGGCTCTCGAGGATGTCTAGCTGGGTCTGGAGGAACCGCTCCGCGTCCGACCCGCTCACGATCGGCTCCATGTCCTCGGTGCCGAGAACCTTGGCCGTCTGCTGGTCGATCTGGACGCTGGCGGTCGCCTGGTAGATGCGCGGCATGAACACGATCGAGGCGATGCCGGCCAGCAGCGCGATGGTCAGGATGATGCTGACGGCGATGCGGTGCCGGTAGATCGCGCTCCAGATCACGCGGACATCGAAGGTGCGCCGGCGCTGCTCGTCGGCGACGAGCAGGCGATGCTCGTCCGCAGGGTCCGCCAGATCGCCGGGTTCGAGTTCGTAAGGGCGGCCGCTGGGCATGCTGGCTTGGCGCATCGTGGTTGTCCGGATCAGAACTGAGCGAAGACGTTGAGCAGCGGAGCGGCCTTGAGAAGGTCGTTCCACGCCTGCTTGGAGTTTGAATGCCCAACGATGATGATGTCGCGACCCATGACCGCGGGGTCGGGATCGGTGCCGCTGCGGATGCGCGTCAGGTCGAAGGCGGCGGCCATGCGCTTGCCGTCGATCTGGCGGATGATGATGACCTCGCGCAGCCGCGCGTTCTGGCTCTCGCCCTTGGCGAGCGCGATCGCGTCGAGCAGCGTGTAGGTGCCGCGGAACTCGTAGACGCCCGGCTCCATGACGTCGCCCTGCACGGTCACGCGCTGCGACACCGAACTGGTGACGAGGACGGTGACCTGCGGATTGACGTAGTAGCGGTCATAGAGCTGCGCCAGCTGCTCGGAAAACTCCGTCGCGGTCATCCCGCTGACGTGGACGCGCCCGATCAGCGGCAGCGCGACGTTGCCCACGGCGTCCACAGGGACGCTGGTTCCGGAGATCTCGGGCTCGTTGAAGACGGCGATGTTCAGCGTGTCGAGCGGCCCGATCACGTACTCCCGCGCAGCCTGCTCGGCAGTGGCCGCCGGAATGAGGTTCTGCGCCGCCTCCCCAGTGCGGACCTGCGGGCCCACGTAGCTCGGAGTGCAGCCCGTCAGCGCCACCATGCTCGCAGCCAGCAACCAACTTGGACGAACCATGGTGTTCAATTCCCCAGAACCCTTGAACCTGGCCCGTGCGCCGTCAGCACGCGTCGAGCGATGGTGCCACCTATGCCCCGTGACTTTGCCAATGTCTCTCAAAAAGTCCGAAATTCGAAATCATGATCCATTCAACGCCGCCACCGTGGCATCGTCGATCCACAGGGAGTAGGGGCCACTGTCCTGAGCGGAGATCGTGATCTCGAGCCGCTGCCCGGCGCAGTCCGGCGGTACCGCCACCCGCGCCGAGGCCGAGAGCAGGTCGTCCGCGCCCGCTTGCCACGCGAGCGGCAGGGCACCTTGGGGGCCCTCTGCCCCCAGCGCTGCGACCGCGGCGCCGGCACGGTCGAGGCAGACCAGTCTCAGCCCGATCCCGCGAGCGACGCGCGGCTCGCGCGCGAGGACCGAGAAACCGATTCGGTACATGCCGGGATCCAGCGCCAGCGTCTGCACCAGCACCGCACCCGATGCGACGCCGCTGGACGAGATCGCGGCCGCCCGGCCCGAGAGCGGCGGCGAAGCGCGCTCGGGACGAACGCTGACGCCGGACATGCCCGTGGCCTGCCAGACGTAGGGGCCGGTCGCGACCGTGAAGTTCTCCTGCTCCTCGAAGCCAGGGTCGGCGATGGCGCCACGCCCGCCGCTGGCGCGCCAGACCTCGCGCGCCTCCGCGAACCTCCCGTCCTTGCCGAGGTAGGCCCGCACCAGGGCGGTCTCATGCGGCTGCGGCGGCTTGGGCCCGCGGCGCAGCTCGCCCAGCAGCGCAAGGAGGTCCCCCAGCGCGTAGTGCCGCGAGCGGGCGGCGGTATTGAAGAACGTCGCCCGCCAGCCGGGATCGTACCCCAGCTGTTCCGCCAGCGCATGCCGCCCCTCCGGCTGGGCGATCAGCGGCGGCAGGACGGCGATGACGGTATCGAACGCGACCCGCTGTCGCAGCAGGGCGTCCAAGCGCTGGACCGCAAAGCCGGTGGCGCCGGCGGCGAGCCCCTGCTCCGCCAGCCAGAGCTGCGTGACTCCGTCGCGCCAACCCAACTGCGCCCCCACGCTCAGCAGCGTCGCGGCCCCTTGCGCATCGCCCGTCTGCAGCCGCGAAACGCCTTCCACGCGCAAGGCGCGCGCATCGAGAGGGCTCAGCGACAGCGCCCGACGCGCCGCCTGCGAGGCCGCCGCCGGGTCGCCTGCGGTCTGCAGCGCGCTGGACCATGCCGACCAGGCCCGCGCATGGAGGGGCTGGAATCGCACGGCGAGATCGGGGCGGTCGGCTCGCAGCCAATGCTCCGACCAGCACACCGCGCTGGCCCAGAGGGCGAGCAGCGCCACGAGCACGATCCGTCCCATCCGAACCCAACGGGGCGGCACTGTCGGGGCCGCGTTCCCCGCGGGCGCCACCTTGGAATGCGACTGCCTACCGAGGAGACCGAGCAAGGCCCCCGCGAGCATGCTCATCGCCATGCCGTGGAGCGGGTAGTCCACCAGGCTGGAGCCGGCGATCAGGACACCGGCGAGAGCGACCGCCAGCGGCGTGCGCCGCTCAAGCCGGTCGGTGGCGTCCCGGCGGGCCCGGGCGATCCAGTACGCGGCGAGCGCGATGGTGGCGACCAGCAAGACGGCTGCCGGCAGACCGCCCACCAGCAGCCATTCGAGGAAATCGTTGTGCGCGCGGTTGACGACGAGCGGGCTGACCTGGTTGACCGGCTCGACCGTCTGGTAGACCTCGCGGAAGGTGCCGAACCCGGTCCCCAGCGGGAGGGCTTCGCGCGCCGCCAGCCAGGTGTTGGCCCAGTAATCGAGACGGGCGTCGTCCGCCGCCGACACGTAGCGCTGCCGCAGGACCCCTGCGAGGGGGGTCTGCGCCAGCACAGTCATGACCGCTGCCGCGCCCACGCCGGTGAGAACCAGGTCCCGCACGCGCAGCTGGCGCGTCCGTGCCAGCAGGAACGCCCCGACCAGGGCGATCGGCAGCATGAACACGCCCGAGCGCGACAGCGTGGCAAGCACGCCCACCGCCATGAGGCCGACAAGGCACGCGCGCGCCGCCTGCACTGCCGCACCGTCGTCGCGGCCGGCGAGGCGCACCACGCCCGGCAGCACCGCGAGCAGCATGGCGATCATCAGGAACACCGCGGTGTGATTGCGGTTCACGAACAGCCCCACGGCCACTCCGCGATGCGTCGTGCCGTAGAAGATCGGCGCGGTGTCGGCACCGGCACCGAATTGCGTCACGCCCAGAAGCGCATTGAACGCTCCCACGGCCACGATCAACCGCAGCACGGAGATCCGCCGCCGCGACGAAGCCACTGCCAGGAGCAGCAGCGCGGCGAGCGACGGCAGCACGTCGAGGAGCGACTCGAGCGTCCGGCCCGGGGCAAGGCTCCAGGCCCGCCAGGGCGCCAGTCCCGCCGCTTGCACCACGCTTGCGGCCACGGCGTGGCCGGGCAGGTTCGCCCAGAGGCCTTGCGGAAGCGGAACCGCTTGCGCCAGCACGAGCAGCCAGAAGCTTCCGGCCAGCCAGAGCCCGGACCGGGCCACCCCGGGCAGACGCGACCACGGATGGCGCGAGAGCACGAGGGCGATCGCCGACAGCGCCAAGAGGAAGAGTATCCAGGACAGCAGCGGATAGGCCGTGCCCGCCCCGCCCAGCAGCAAGGATGCGCCGACGAAGATCAGCGCCGGCCGGTCACCGCGCGTCCACCGGGCCAGGATCTGCGAACCCGTCCCTTTTGCCGACTTGCCCCGTCCCGTCTTTTGTCTGAAATCCGCCATGTCCGGATCGACGTAGCCAAGTAGTCCGGGCGCCACAACTGGCAGCGAGACCGCATGCGATGATTGATCTTCAAGGGGTTGCGCAAAGGCGACCTTCCACCGTCGGCCGCGCTGCCCGCGCCGGCGCGGCTCTGGCGCTGGCCTTGGTGGCGACCGGTGCGTCGGGCACCCCGGCCTCGCCGGCTGCACCCACGCCCCGATCCATGGCCGCGGCGGAGCCGGCGTCGGCGACTCTGCGGGTGGCGACCATCGGCTACCGCCTCGCGCTCGCCGCCGCCGATCGCTGCCCCGAGCGCACGATGCTCACGGGCCTCGTCTTGCACGACCGCGCCGCTTACGACGAGCGCATGCGCGGCGAATTGGGCGGGCTGGGCTGGGGCTTCGGGTTGCGCGACCGCGTTGCCGGCAGCCCGGCGGACGCGGCTGGTTTGCGGCCGGGAGACGAGATCGTCGCGCTCGAGGGTCAGGACATGCGCGCCTACCGCCGGGGCCTCGTGACGGGCGACGGCACCTTCGCCAGGACCGAGGCGTTCACGGCATTGCTCGCGGCGACGCTTCAGGATCGGCCGGCGCAGTTGCGCGTCCTGCGGGCGAACCACGAGAGCGACGTCATCGTAGAACGGAGGCCGGGCTGCGCCGTGGGGTTCACGCTCGTGGCGGGGCGCTCGCTCGACGCCTGGACCGATGGCCGCTACCTCGCGGTAACGGAGGCGCTGGCGCAGCGCGCCGACGACGATGCCCTCGCCTTCGCCATGGCGCACGAGCTCGCGCACCTGGTGCTGGGACATACGAGCGGGCCCGAGCGCCCTTTCGCCGCGTTCGGCTTCGGTGCGGGACCGGCGCGCCGAGAGGAAGCCGATGCGGACCGGCTTGCGATCGGCCTCGCCCACGATGCCGGCTACGATCCGGCCGGGAGCCTGCGACTCTTCGAGGTCCTGCGCCGCGGCGGCATGCTGCGGTTCGGCCTGACGCACCCTTCGATCCGCGCGCGCATCGCCATCGTGACCGAGGAGATCGCGCGCCTGTCAGCCCCCGCCCCCACTTCCGAACCGGCGTTGCCAACGGGACTCTGAAGTCCGTTCGCGCAGACCGGCGCGACGTCGCGCCGCAGACGGAACGGTGACCCTCCCCCAAGCGGCGAGAGGCCCGCCGCGGGGTATCGGGGCCTGTTGGTGTGTGTGTGTGTTTGTGTATGGTTGCGGGGGAGGGATTAAACCGGGACCGATACTCGAGTTCGTCTCCAATGTCGGCAGCGGTGTTTGCGGGGAACTACAACTGCCGACGTCGCCATTCTCTAGAAGTCGCAATCTGAATAAATTGTAGAAGTCCGCTTAACCGTCCTTGTTTGTGCCTCGCAACCGGAGTGGGCCATGGCGCTAGGGTGAACGGCTGGAGGATGCCGGCGCTGCTGCCTTAAAATATGCGGGGCACAGCGTTCAAAATTCGATCCGCTTTGCAACGCGACATCGATCACTACAGCGCAGCCCTTCACGATTAAGGTCCTGTACAGCGGCAAGGGGCTGGCCAACGCCGACGTGAGGTTGTTCCAGGAAGCCGGGTTCTATGATGGAAAGAAAGTGGCGGCCGACCTCCACACCAATGCGTCGGGCAAGTTCACCGTTACCTCGCCGGATGCCGGTCGCTATCTTCTGCTCGTGCGCCACCGCGACATGGCACCCTCGGGCGCCGCAGCCCACTACTATAGCTATTCCTTCACGCTCGCAGCGATGTAGCTGGCCAATGTTTCCAGCGTTAATTATGTGTCCGCATCGGCTCGTGAAAGACGCTCTCGCCAAAGCGAATTTTCATCCGACGTGCGACCGAACCTGAATATCTGCGCTGCCGCCAAGTAGTCGGACTGTGATAAAGGCCAATTGCCGCCCAGTAATCTTTCGCCGCTCGTAGGCCGGAGAGAAAGATCCATCGCGCAGCTTCGGCGTTGAAGCAGGGATCGAAGCGCAGCCAATGTCGTACCTGCAATTCGGAGTGCCCGACTTGCGCGGCGATGCGCGGCACCCACCAGCTGTTGATCTGCAAGGGGCCAAGATCATGCGAGCCATTGCTATTGCGGACTTCAGCTCCGATCCAGCCTGCTTCCTGGTCTCGCAGGCCCCAAAGCGTCTTCTCCAGCCACGCATGACCCATCGACGCGTGACGGATGCAGGTAGCTATACGCTGTTCCTCCTGCACTTTTTCGGGCGCGGCCATGGCCCGTTCCGGCGATGCTGCCAGCAAGGCAGTGACTGCCCATGTCGTGCTCGAGAGAAGGCGCCACATCACCGTGCCCGCCACGGCGTGGCTCGATGAGATTTCGCGGGAAGCACGGCACGGCCTGGTACTTCAGCCACTGCTATCGGGCCGCCTGTCACCAGGGCAAGCAGCCTCCGCCCGGATAGGATCTCGACGTGGCTGCTGTTACCGATGGATTCTCGGCTCTGCGGCCCTGTTCGGCCGGTATGGATGAAAAGGCCGCGACAGTTGCTGGCCCGGCACAGCGCATTGAAGGCGCTGACATGTTCGGGCCGGATGGCCGTTGCATAGCGCTTGGCCTGGATGAGCCACAGAGCGCCGTCGATCATCACCTTTCCATCAATGCCGCCATCGCCAGTGTAGCGATGGTTTCTGATGACCCTGAAACCACGACGCTCCAAACTTTCGAGCAGCAATTCCTCAAAGGCGAGCGGATCCATGCTTCTTAGCCGGGCGTAGAGGAGCTGGGGCGGTTGCAGGCGATCACGGCGGCGCAGTTGCTGCACCATGAACCTTGCCTGCCTGCGACGCCAGCGATGCCGCAAGGGCACGTGAAAGCGGTGCAGGACAAGGGCCAGGAGCATCAACGCGACAGCGAGCAGGATGAGGAGCATGGGACGAGCCTCTATCGTTCGGGACCGTGGGAGGGTTCGGGTTGAGGTGCGGGGGATGGCGACTGCCGTTCAGCATGCGTCGCCGGGGGCTCGATCCGGGTGCGAGCACGATCGAGAATACCCTCGAGAAACCGGTAGAGGACCTGCGCGACGCTTCGGGCGCCTTCCGCGATATACTCTGCTGTCCCTTGCGGTCCGCGATCCCGGTGAGACAATTGCCTTTCAAGGGCGCGATCTCCACGCGACGCCCGGTCCTTTTCCTGTTCGGCCTTCAGCGTTGCCAGGCGCGCGCGCTGCCGGTTCGTGAACGGGCCGACGCGGTCCTGGTCCATGCGTCCAAGGCCCTCGGTGGAGGAGGTCTTCTCACCCGACTGTCGCTCCAGCTTGGCGACAAGTTCCTTGACGTTGTTCGTCCAGAGCCTGACGCCGTACTTGGCGCGCGTAATGGCAGTGTAGAAGTTCTGGGCACTAACCAGCGGCGAGTCCACGGGCGCCAGCAGGAAGACCCGCGGATAGGTCTTCGACTGGGAGGAATATACCGTCTCGGCATAGCCATGGTCCCAGGTCTTGTGCTCTGTCAGGTTGACCTGCTGTACACGGCCGTCCCGGTCCCATCGTATGGTGGCGAGGTCGCCGTCCAGCTTTTCGACCGTGCCGCGCTCGGCGTTGCGCAGATCGAGATCGCGATTGACCAGTCGCCACTGGATACGATCCCCCTCGGCCAGATCACGCTCTTCGGGGTTGAAGACATTGATGTGCCGGGCCCGTGTCGTCTGCGGATCCCAGCGGATGATGCGACCCTGTTCATCGACAAGGCGCACGACCTGCCGGCCGTTGGGCTCCCGTCCGAGCCCTACGACGCGATAGTCCGTGTGCCGGGCAACGCCGAGACCAGCGATGTCGCGGTCGAAGCGCACCACCTGCCCTGCTCCGTAGAAGCGGCCCATATGTTTTTCGATATCGGTGAAGCCTGCCGGGGCAAGGATCGAGAGCCTGCTGTCTTCGGCTGCCAACCCATTCTCGTTCCTGAGCGCTTCGCGGATCTTGCTGTTGACGATGAGGCGCGTGGCGTTGTCGAGCACGAGGATGTTGGTGCCCGCACGGGAGTCGGGCTTGAGCCTCACCCAGGCGTTGACCACCATCGCGGCCATGGCCTCATTGTCGGTGACGGTCGTCACGCTGTCGAGATTCTTGAGCGACTGCTCGAAATTGCCGGCCCTCGCCTGAGCGACCGCTTCTTTGATCGTACGGGTTTCCTGGCGAACCGCCTCGGTCAGTTCCACCACCGGCAATCCCAGCCGGCGCATCAGCCAGAAGGGCTTGCCTTGTTCGATGGCGCCGGTCTGCTTCTCGTCACCAAGGAACAGGAGCCTTGCTCCGGTTATCCGGCTGATCTCGAGCAGCCTTCTAGCCTGACGGTTGCCAAGCTGACCGGCCTCGTCGAGCACGAGCACATGGCGATCCGTTATGCCATGGCCGCCACGCGCTACAAAGCTGGCGACCGTGTGCGCCTCGATACTGGCCTTTTGCCCCAGTTCCGCAGCCGCCGATGATGTGGGCGCCAATGCTATCAGCGTCGTTCCTGGTTCCGCCGCTTCGCCCAATACCCGCACCAGTGTCGATTTGCCCGAACCGGCAACGCCGTGGATTCCGGTGACGCGATCCCGTGACATAGCGGTCTCGACCAGGGCCCGCTGCTGCTCCGCATTGAGTGTCGTCTTTTCCAGCACGGCCAAGAGCCGGTCGCCCGACGCGATCGGCCGGGCGTCGTCGAGGCCAAGTGCAATATGTTGGGTAAGCGCCAGTTCCAGCCGCCATGACTTGCGGGTGGTGCGTCCATGCGTGAGTACCCTGTCGCCCGTTTGCTCGTGGGTCGGCAGCAGTTTTCGCATGAGTTCATGCATCGCGACCCGAGGACGCAGATCCTCCAGCCGCATTTCCCCGACATGGGCTGCGAGCCCCGTGCGCAGGATATCGCCGAGATTGTTGACGGCTTCGGCGGTTTCGAGTTGCCGCAGGCCGAAAAGGGCAGCGCGTGAAGCCGTGCGTTCGGTAGGGGGAGAATGTTGCCCCTCCCGTTCGCGTGCAACGGCAGCGATTTTATCAAGCGTGTCGAGTTGGTCGCCAGTCCGTTCATGCCATTGTACAGTAAGTTCTTGCGCGCCGATCTTCACCTTGGCCTTGCGGGTGGCATAGAAGGAGGCGCGCTGGGCCTTTTGGCCGACCAGGCCATGTTCCCGGGCATGCTCCTCGATCGCCTCTGCGCGCTGCGAGAAGCGCTCGATGAGCTCCTTGGGCACGCCCCGTATCTCGAATAAGCCAGTGCGAGGATCGAACTCGACCTCATAACCAGCCTCGCGGAGGCTGAAGGCGAGCGCATTGCGATAGATCTGCCCGGCGACGCGCTGCTCACCATACATGACGCGACTTTCCAGGCTCGCCATCGGGTCGCCATCCTGGCGATTGGTCATGTTGAGAACGACCAGATGGGTATGGAGGTGCGGGTCGAGTTCCCGGCTGCCATGCTCGGTGAAGCGCGTGACGAGAATGCGCCCCGTGGTCTCATGAACGATCTTGCCTTCCTCGCGGCGGCGAAGTTGTGCCTGTTCCTCCAGATAGGTGATGGCAGCTGTGACAGCATGTTCATGCGCGGCGAGCACTCGCTCATCCCCTGCCACCAGCGCCATGATGGATACGGATTTCGGGGCATTGACGGCAAAGTCCCAGCCGGGATGATGCTGAATTTGCCCGTCAGTGCGGTGTCGCCCCAGTTGCTGATCGCCGACTTTGCCGGCAAGCAGGTCACGAAACTGCCTGGCGTCGACGGGACCGGAAAGGCCGAGGTCGGCAGCAAGTTTGCCACCCCATTCGGACGGCTCGTTGCCGCCCTTGGTATAATAGTCGCCAACCGTATAATATCGGGCGATATTGGCGGGCTTGCCGTGGAGACGTTGCGGCTGGATCATGCCGGTCGCGACGGTTCGCGCGGACCATCGTCCCGCTCATGTTGCACCAGGTCGGAGCGGATTTCGCCCTGCTTGCCCGCCAGGATCGTCCAGGCGAGCCGGGGCGGAACCGGAAGGTCAGCGTCCTCCTCGTTCAACAGGATGTCTTCAACCCGCTGCGCATCGACGTGCGGCTCAGGCGGCTGGAACAGGTCCCGTTGCTGCGGCGGAGATTGCGGCGGTTGTTCACCGCTCGGCGGCTCGTCTGGGGAACTGGCCGGCGGTTTCGCGGGCGGCGGCGGTGTTTGCGCCGCTTCCCGCTCGATCACCTCTCGGACGCGCGCTTCGGCGTGAGCGATCCGGACGAGCTTCTTCGCCTTATCGATCTGAATGGGGGACTCCGTACGCTCGAGAAAGGCGGGGCCGAGTGAAGGAATTTCGTTGAAACGGCTGTCGAAGCGGACAACCGGCAGATTGCGGCCGAAGCGCAGAAATCCGACCAGGTTGGGCAGGTTGGTGACTTCGGTCGGCATCACCAGCGGCCGCGTCACCTGCATCCGCGAGAGGTTGACGCCATCACGCATGTCGTTGACGCCATAGGACATGCCCTCATTGGCCTCGACCTGCTCGACCTGACCCAGATTCTCCGACACATGTTTGGCCGTCGCGGTATCGTTGGCCCGTAACGCTACCCATGTGGAACAGTAGCCGGTGATGGCAGCGGCATCCTGAATGCCGTAAGTGGCTTCAAGCTGGGGATAGGACTGGAACCCCAATATGCCGCAGCCGCCATATTTGCGGGCCCGGGCAAGGAAGTCGGACAGTGACGGCAGCTTCTGGAGCGTCGGCAGCTCGTCGATCACGCAATAGAGGCGGCGATCGCGGTCGGGCGTGAGGCTCATGATCGCGCTGATCGCGATATCGAGCCAGACGGTGATCAGGGGCCGCAACGACGGCAACTGATCTGCCTTGACGGTGATGAAGAGCCAGCTCCCTTCCTGCCCCTTCTCCACCCAGTCGCGGATCGAAAAGCCATCTTCGGTATCGTCGAGATACCCGAAGCTGCGCATGACCGACGCGAGTTCCGCTTGAATGCCTGCCGACGTCCTTTCACCTTCGGTGCTGATAAAGGCTGCTGCATCCGTCCCGGACACGAAAGCGGCGAGATCCTTGAGTTTGGAGCGTAGCAGCCGGTCGAGCAGCACCGAGACATAGGTGTGCTTCTGCCGCGCGACCTTGCGCATGACCGCGACTAGGGTGCCTCGCGCGGCCTTGGCCCAGAATGGATCGCCATGCTTGTCGGGGATCGTCGACTCGGCGATCTGATCATAATGATAGTCGCGCGGCACATCGACCCAGGGCGACCAGCGCGCCGTGCGCTGGTCGAGCGGATTGAGCAGCATGTCCGTGCCTTGGCGATAGAATTTCTCGACGAAAGTACCCGCCGTGTCATAGACGATCGCTCGCCTTCCCGACTTGCGAATGCCATCGAGCATGCCGTTGATGAGGTTGGTCTTGCCTGTCCCCGGCGCCCCGCACAGAAGGATATGTTCGGGTTCGAAGGCTTCCGGGACCGGGACATTGCCTACGATCAACGGTCCCTTGCCTTGCCGCCAGAGTGCGCGCTTCACTTGCCTGATGGTACCGAAGCGGGCGCCGCGCAGATATTCGTTGGAGCCAAGGCCCCTGCCCGTCCGCGTGAAGTAGAACCAGGCCCATCCGAGCATGGCGAGGGTGAAGAGCCCGGATAGAAGAGCGCCGTGCAGAAGATAGATCTCGAACTGGTGCAGCGTCTTCTTTGCCAGGGTCGAAGCGGCCAACCAGTCCGCGGACGTCCAGTAGGATTGGCCTGTCGGCGTGCGAAACTGGACCGGATCGTTGGGGCCGCCCGCTGCGTCGACCTTGATCATCGCCTCCGCGAGCTTGACCAGCACGAAGCGCTCATATTCCGTCGATTTTTCGAAGGCATACCAAAGCGTGCCGATGATCCAGATGATCAACCCGGCCAGCATGGTCTGGTAGAAGACCTGAGTGGTCATGCGGACATTGTGGACGATCGCTTGCCCGCCCCGCGTCCACGATCCCAGCGTATCGTTCCGGAAAATGCTCATGGGCGATCCGCCTCCCCGAGGAGGCCGCGCTCCAGAAGTATGGATCGCGCCTGGGCCATGCCTTGTTCGAGGGCCTTCGGCGACTGCTGGCCCACGGAGGTCGCCAGGATCGAGAGTATCTGGATGGAGGTGGCGAGGATTTCATCTTGCGAGGAGAAGACGTAGCGCTTGCGCTCGTCGACCGCCTGTTCCAGCGCCTGACGGATAAATCCTGACAGAGAGAGGTTCGCGCCACGCGCGCGTCGCATCAATGTTGAGTGCAGCGACTCGTCGAGGCGAAAGTTAACCTTGGGCACGCGATAAATCTCCCAACGGGAAACCTTCGCAGATGTCATGAAGCCCTGATGATTTATCAAAACGTTCGCTCAGGCGCAACCGTCCCAGTATCCATTACTCATAATCATGTGGTTATTCGTTGATTAGGGTGGGTCGTGTCCCGCGAGGTTCCCTAATCGCCACTGTCAACAGCTGATCTCTTATGCGGTTCGTCACGCGCGTGGTGGGCTCCAGGGTTCTCTCCGCGGTCGTCGCGCTGGACGCCGCATGTTAGCGTTCAAAGTAGGGTGAATCTAAGTGGTGTGCGCGGTCCGTGCCGCACTCGCGGGAACGATTTCACCCTCGCTAAGCGTCCCAGGAGGACGCGTTCTGTCGCGCTTGAGTTCAGCGTATTGTTTCGGATTTAGGTCAGGCCATAGCGGCCTCCCGGAAGGCCGTATTGGTACACCACATTGCGTGCAATGTTACCGCCAGCTTCCTGGCCAGCGCGACTTTCGCTTTGCGAGGCCCGGTTCGGCCGGCGATCGCCTGTGCCCACTCACGCAGGCGAGGGCCGCCAAGCTTTCGAGACAAGATCGCATTCGCCGCTTCGTACAGGCATTTCCGAGCGAACCTGTCACCGCTTTTCGAGATGCGCCCGTTCCGGCTGATTTCGCCAGATTCGTAGCGCCTTGGCGTCAGACCGAGATAAGCGCCCGCGCTGGAAGATCGGTTGAAGCGTTCGGCGTCGTCGAACGCTGCAGTTACCGCCATCGCGGTGATCGGTCCGACTCCCGGTGCTGTCATCAAAAGACGTACCGTACCATGCTGTTTGGCTACGGCCTGAATTTTGCCATCGAGAGCGGCAATGTCCTCCACGTTCGACTCCGGCCGAGCGCCGAAGCGGCAATGTCCTCCTACCGCAACGAAGCGGAGGTCGAGTGTGGCGATTACGTTAAGTGGTGTAGGAAGGTTTCCCTGAGAGGGTGGCCACCGTCGATCTTCTGGTAGGGTTCGGATGCGAACTCGAACCTGGAGAAGACGATGACCGATGACAGAATGGCCCTTGTCGAGCTGATTGAGCAAGGGGCTGATAGCGATTTGGTGGGTGAGATGCTGGCATTCGCCGCAGAGCGCATGATGGATCTGGAGATCGAGGCTAAGACGGGCGTGCCTTGCGGATCACGCAGCCCGGAACGGCTGAACCACCGCAACGGCTACCGCGAGCGCGGTTGGGATACGCGAGCTGGCCGGATTGATCTGGCGATCCCGAAGCTTCGAAAAGGCAGTTACTTCCCAAGCCTCCTGGAGCCACGCCGCACCGCCGAGAAGGCCTTGGCGGCAGTTGCCGCGCGACAAACAGGATGAGAGGCCTCTCATCCAGATCGTCGCGCTATAGGGTACGACGACATCCGTTGGCAAGAAAACCGTAATGACGGATGCGATGGAAGCGGTCGGGCAGAGTGTGGAGCAGGAACCGGCGGATAAACTCGTCTGCGGTCAAAGCCATATGCTTTTGGGCATTGCCATGCCGATAGTCGCGCCAACGGAAGGTGACGGTAGCATCGACCATGCTGACGAGACGGCTGTTCGCGATAGCGACACGGTGGGTGTAGCCGGAACGGTCGCATCTCGAAACGCGGAGATAGGTTCACGCGGAAATGCCTATTTGAGGCGGCGAACGCGATCGTCTGTCGGGACCTTGGTGGCCCACGCTTACGCAACTGGTCCAAAGCTATCGCCGAAAGGACAGGAACCCGAAAAGCCAAGGTGGCTCTGGCGCGGAAACTTGCTGTAACATTGCATGCGATGTGGCGCACTAACACGCCCTTCCGGGAGCCAGCGATGGCATAGATCGCAACCGAAACGACACTGCTCATCAGCACAACGGAATGCGTCCAGCCGGGACGCGCGGCGAGGGTGAGATCGCTCCCGGGTTAGCGGCAATGACCGCGCACACCACTTCGATCCCCCGAACTGGAACGCAAACATGCGGCACCCGACGCGGTGACCGCGGAGAGAACCCAAGAGCCCGGCACGCAGGATGGATCGCTGAGAAATCAACACTTGACCTTGGCGATTAGAGAACCCCTCGGGACACGATTTCCGCTCGCAATGGCGGCGAGGGTTTGTAGCGCTGCGCATGGTAGGAAGCGGCGGCGTTGGACGACGGTTGATCAGACTGTGATGCGCGGGTTGGATACCGCAAGACCGCGTATTCGTCTCGGGCCTGCCTCTGTCTCAAGTCGGGCGTCGGTTTTGACCGGCCACAGAATCACATCGAGGAATGCCCTACCGTGCCGCCGCTTCCATTGATGAGCAGCGCAGAGTGTGTGTTAGGTCGTGAACCCATAAACGCGATTCAGGCTGGGATGTAGAAGCCCCATACACCGTTGGAGAGTTCGCCAGCCGCGAAGCGGATTAGGCTATCTGTAGGCCCGACCTCGTAAATATCGAACCGATGGCGCTGATGCTGGTAGCTTGGATGAGGGAGTTGAATGGCTTCTTCCCCAGTGCGTCGCCAATTTTGCTGCCAGACTGCAATGCCGCTGATTTTCACACCGTCGCCCTCAAAGCCAACGTGAACATCTCGCCACTCGCTCATTTCAACACTGCCTTTGACCTGGATACACGCCGGATAGCACATAATGGGTTTTGTCTCGCTTCGACTTGTGATTCAGCGGCGGCATGAGCCGATATGACCTAACCGATTTTGAGTGGCGCGTGATCGAGCCGCTGCTGCCCAACAAGCCCAGAGGCGTTCCGCGTGTTGACGACCGACGCGTCCTGAACGGCATTTTCTGGGTGCTGCGATCCGGTGCTCCGTGGCGCGATCTTCCCGAGCGCTATGGGCGGCGCACCATCTGCTATAACCGCTTCGTGCGATGGCGAAAGGCTGGCGTCTGGGACCGGATGATGGATGCCATCACCGCTGCGCACGACAGCACCTCTGTTCGGGCCCACCAGCAGGCCGCGACGGCAAAAAGGGGGATCGAGATCATTGCCTCGGTCGCTCCCGAGGCGGGCTTACGACCAAAATCCACGCGGTCGTCGATGCGCAAGGGCTCCCGATCCGGCTTGGCCTAACGGCGGGACAGGCGCATGACGGGCAGGTCGCGGACACGCTGCTCGACCATCTCGGGCCGCGCACCATCGTGCTCGCTGATAAAGCCTACGATGCCGACCGCATTCGCGCACTGATCGAAGAGCAAGGAGCTACGCCTAATATTCCGGCCAAATCCAATCGAAAATGGAAACCCTGCTTCAGCAAGCGCCTCTACCGCGAGCGCAACCTGATCGAACGGTTCTTCTCGAAGCTGAAGCACTTCCGTCGCGTCGCAACCCGCTATGATAAACTCGCCGACAACTTCCTCGCCATGGTGCAACTCGCTTCAATGCGCCTCTGGCTCCGTGCTTATGAGTCATCGTGTAATTGCGGCTGCTTCCTCGGACCCCGGTGGAGGCGCACACTTCTGGTTGTCGAATCCTGAAGGAAGGAAGCAGCCATGAAGCACTATGCCGGATTGGACCTGTCGATGGAAACCACGCAGGTCTGCATCGTTGATGAAAATGGTCGGAAGCTCGTGTCGGAGAAGGTCGAGAGTTCGCCAGAGGCCCTGGCTGAGATGCTCGAACGCAATGGCCCGATCGAACGCGCGGTGATCGAGACCGGCCGCATGTCGCCGGCGATCTGCCTTGGACTGCGCGAACTCGGCGTCCTGGTGGTGTGCATCGACGCCCGGCAGGCGCACCAGAGCCTGAAGGCAATGAAGGCGAACAAGACCGACCCGCACGATGCCGCCGGGCTCGCGCAACTGGCTCGAACGGGGTTCTACAAGGAGGTGCACGTCAAATCTCCTGCAGCGCATGGCGTCCGCAGTGTGATTTCCGCGCGTGGCCACCTGGTCGAGGCCCGTGTCCGTCTCGATAACATGATCCGCGGTCTTTGCGCCACGTTCGGCTATCGCCCCGGCGCTGGCCAGGGAAAGGCATTCCTCCAACGGATCAAGCAGGCCGCGCATATCCCCGGCCTTGGCGATGCCATCGCCTCTTTGCTGTCGGTGCGCGCCGAACTGGTCGAGCAGATCAAGGAAATGGACCGTCGCCTGCGTGTTATCGCCAGCCAGTCACAGGCCTGCGAGATCCTCATGACTATCCCCGGCGTCGGCGTGCAGACATCCGCCGCATTCGCGGCCGCGGTGGATGAAGCGGGTCGCTTCCGACAATCGCGCAATGCCGGCGCCTACTTCGGCCTGGTGCCCAGACGCCACCAATCGGGAGAACTCGACTGGACAGGCCGGATCACCAAGCAAGGCGACGGGACCGTCCGCAAGCTGCTCTACGAGGCGGCCAACTCGATCCTCACCCGCAGCCGCGAGACCTTTGCCTTGAAAACATGGGCTCTGAATATCGCCAAGCGCCGCGGCCTGAAGAAGGCCCGTGTCGCGCTTGCTCGCCGGCTCGCGGTAATCATGCATGCCATGCTGCGTGATGGCACTTTGTTCCAAGCATGAGGTAGAGTAGAACCTGTTTGCCAGCGGTGAAGCGTCAAAGTTGATCCGAGGGCGGTGTTCCGCGAGGGAACGCAGGGACGAGCGATCTGCGAAGCTGCGTAGTGGGTAAACAAGCCCGCATCGAGTCAATGCAACGTTCGGCTCTGTGAGACCCGATACAGCACGGCCAGGCCTCGGCCCGGTTAGTGCGGACAGATCCATGAAACCCTCAAGGGATCACACCGCCTCGCTCTGCAATTACAGATCTACGGCCTAGCTGTCTGGTTGCGACACATCATTGGCATAATACAAGATGTCGTCGACCTTAGCCATAAGATCGTCCGGCGCCTTAGGGTTGTAAAGAGGATTGGCTAGCGAGGGCATCAAGCCGATGCGTTTCTCTACCATCTGGCGTGGTGAACTGCCTTGGAGCACGCGCTGTCGTCGCCGGTTGTAGGCACGGTTGAAGCCGGTTAGCAGGATTTCGAGATCGGCATGGCCGGCGACGTTGATGCCGAGCACCTCGCTGGCGATGCGGCCATTGAAGCGTTCGACCATGCCGTTGGTCTGGGGTGTATAGGGCCGCGTCGTGCGATGATTGATCCTCATCTTCGCGCAGGCTTGTTCAAAATCGTCAGCGGTGAAGCAAGATCCCCGGTCGGTCAGGACATGGGTGATGCGGAACGGGAACGCTCTCCTGGCGGCCTTGAGGAAGGTGATGGCGTTGGCGGCATTTTCGGCGTCGTAGACGTCGAGATGGACGAACCGCGAGCAGCGATCGATGGCCACATAAAGGAAGCGCTTGCGGATCTCGCCGTCCGCAGTGCGCAGCTTTGGCAGATGTTTCACGTCGATGTGGACAAAGCCCAGGTCATAATCCTGGAAGCGGCCTTGCCCTTTGCGTGGCTGCGCCGCGGGCTTGGGCGGTCGTCGATTAAGCCCCTCGGCCTTGAGCACCCGATAGATGCTGTTGCGGTTGAGGTGTGGCAGGAAGTGCCGGAGCACGAAGGTGAGATCATCTAGGGCGAAGCCTGTCGCCTTGCGCACAGCGCAGATAATGGCACGCTCTTCCTCGTTCATGCGCCAAGCCAGGCGCGTGGGACGGCTTGAGCGATCCTGGACCGCCTGCTCGCCGCGTCTGCGCCACTTGCGGACCGTCTCGTCGCTGATGCCATAGCGCTTGGCCACGACACTGGTCCGCTCGGTGGAACGGGCAATTTCCGCCCTCACAGCAGGAGTGGTCCGGGCTTGTGGATGTATTTGCACCATCACGAAACCTCATCAGCAAAAGCGGCAAAGCGCCACGCGTGATCCGCGATGGCGCTACTTACCATGTCCCAATGATGTGTCGCAACCAGACAGCTAGTGCAGATGCTCCTTTTGCTGCTGCGGGTTAATTAGACTGGTTGTTTGAGGCTAGTCGCTATGGCCCATACGAAGGCGGCCAGTTCGCGGGCGATGGCGACGTTGACGACGTTTGCCGATTTGCCGGCGCGGGTCATACGGCGATGACGAGCACAGAGCCTGACCTGCGCCTTCCAGGCGATATCGCGGATCGACTGGTCGAGCCCCTGATTGCGTTTGAGTATGGTCTCTCCGATCCGCGCCGGGAGTCTGTAAGTCCAGGCACTCTCGACCAGCATGCGTCGCGCACGAGTATTCCCGGCCTTGGTGATGTTTCCACGCGCGGTTTTGGCGCCGGAAGAATGCTCGCAAGGCACCAGGCCGAGGTAGGCCATCAACTGGCGGGGGTTGGCGAAACGGTGGAAATCGCCAATCTCGGCCACGATGGTGATCGCCGCGATCAGGGCAATCCCACGCAAGGCCTGGATAACAGTCACGACCGGCGCCAATGACCACGACGGCACCAATGCCTCCATCTGCCGGGCAAGCCGATCCCGGCGGGCCTCGGCTTCATCAACGACCTGGACCATCTCCTCGAAAGCAATCTGGCGGGCAGGATGTTCGAAGCCTTGGGCTGCCAGCCATCGGCGATGCTTTCCGGTCCAGTGATTGCCGGCGCTGTATATCCGGCTTTGGCGCAGCAAAAAGCCCAGCACCTGCTGGCGGGTCCGGCGCAATCCCTGCATCGCCATCTGGCGGGCCCGGCACAAGTCCCGCATGGCCTCATGAGCTTCGTCCAGCACCTACACTGCGGTCAGTTCGGCGGAACGAAACAGCGCGGCAATAGCGGTGGCGTCGCGACGATCGGTCTTTACCCGATCGCCGGGACGTGTCGGAATGAGTGAAGGAGCAACGACAACGCACTCGTGGCCGAGCTGCGTGATCTGGCGATGAAGGCCGTAGCCGCACGGCCCCGCCTCGTAGCAGAATGACAAACGGGCATGACGTGCCGCCAGCTTGGCAACCATCTTCGCCACTGCTGTAGGATCACTGGATATCTCACCGATGTAGCGGACCTCCCCGCGCCGACCTGCCTCCGCGACCGATACCGCTATCGTCTTTTTGTGCGTGTCCATCGCTACATATGTCGTAGAATATTCCATGGCTCGTCTCCCATGCATGAGGATAGGACCTGATCTTTGGTCAACCCTCGATACTGCATGCCGGGGACGAGCTACCAACCGCGAACATAGCGTCTCAAATACTTATGGGTAATCGCAAGCCTCACCGGATGGCTACGATCATAACAAAACCCGATCGTACACCATTACGAGAGCGTTCTGACGCTGCCTCTAATCGGTCAAAACGCTCATGATGCGGATCAATCACTTACCCGCTTCAGCGAATGAGGGTCGTTAAGTCCCGCTTCTTCCGCAAAAACCGCCGCAAGCTTGGCTGGCGTTTCCGGCTCGTCAATTGTCGCGGGGATATCGAAGGGTTCGCGGTTCACGATCTTACGGAGCAGGCTACGCAAGATCTTGCCAGAACGGGTCTTGGGCAATTGCTCAACGACCAGAACTGCCTTCAGCGCCGCGATAGCCCCCAGTTCGCTGCGCACGGAAAGGACTGAGCGCTCGACAAGGCTCTTGTCCGTCGCATAGCCGGCTTGCGGGGTGACGAAAGCAATCGGTACCATACCTTTGAGGTTATCGTCCGCACCGACGACGGCGCATTCAGCGACACCTGGTTGCCGCGACACGATCTCTTCCATCTGTCCGGTCGACAGCCGATGACCGGCGATGTTGATGATGTCGTCGGTTCGTCCCATGATGTGCATGAAGCCCTCACTGTCGCGAAAGCCTGCATCACCGGTTTCGTAGTACCCAGGGAACGTCTCGAAATTTCGGACAAACGTGGCGTTGTTGTTCCACAGCGAACGGAAGGTGCCGGGCGGCAGCGGGGTTTCGATAACGACATTGCCGCTTGCCCCGTCGGGCAGAGCAAGTCCATCGTCATCGAGGATGGCGAACTGGTAACCGGGCACCGGAAAGCCAGCGCTGCCAGGCTTGCGGCGCAGGTCCCCCATCGCGAAGCATGAAGCGATGGCCGGCCAGCCAAGCTCGGTCTGCCACCAGTGATCGATCACCGGCAAACCGCTTAACCGCTCCAGCCACGCGATCGTTTCCGGGTCCGCGCGTTCTCCGGCCAGAAACACCGCGCGGCACGCTCCGGTGCCAATCTCCTTCAGGAACCGGGCATCGGGATCTTCCTTGCGGATCGCCCGGATGGCGGTCGGCGCAGTGAAGAAACTCTTGACATTATGGCGCGCTATGGTCCGCCAGAACGTGCCGGGATCGGGTGTGCCGACAGGCTTGCCTTCGAACAGGACGGTCGTGGCCCCAACCAGCAGCGGGGCATAGACGATGTAGCTATGCCCCACCACCCAACCGACGTCCGAGGCAGCCCAGAACGTGTCCCCTGCCCCGATGCCATAGATGTTGGCCATCGACCACGACAGGGCCACGGCATGTCCGCCATTGTCGCGCACCACACCCTTGGGAGTTCCTGTGGTGCCCGAAGTGTAGAGGATGTAGAGCGGATCGCCGGAGGCGAGAGGAACGCATGGAGGCACCGGCATATCGGCGGTCCTCCGCCGCAGATCGTGCCAGTCAATGTCTCGGACGGGCATCAAGTCCGCGGTTAGCTGTTCGCGCTGGACCAGGACGACATGCTCGACCGAGTGGGCGGCAAGGACCAGCGCTTCGTCGACCAACGGCTTGTAGGCAATGGTGCGGCTGCCCTCGATTCCGCACGAAGCGGTGAGCACCAGTTTGGGGGTGGCATCGTCGATCCGCTTGGCCAGTTCGGGTGGGGCGAACCCGCCGAACACAACGGAATGGATCACACCGAGCCGCGCGCAAGCCAGCATCGCGAAAACCGTCTCGGGGATCATCGGCATGTAGAGGATTACCCGATCCCCTTTTTTCGCGCCGAGGCTCGCCAGCATCGCCGCCGTACGTTCGGTTTCATGCAGCAGTTCGCGGTAGGTGTAATGGCGGATGGTTCCGGTTACCGGGCTGTCATAGGCAAGCGCCAGCGCATCGCCGCGTCCGGCCTGGACATGCCGGTCGAGGCAATTGTGGCATGTGTTCAGGATGCCTTCGGGAAACCAGCCCATGCTTTGGTCGTGGGCGCGCGGCGGATTTTCGACCCAGTCGATCGCCTTTGCGGCCTCGAGCCAGAATTGGTCAGGGCGGTTTGCAGCCCACCGCACTGCGCCATCGTAGGCCATCGCCCCGGTCTCATCACTCATGGTTTCCGCTCTCCCCTGTTTTCCGTCTGGCCTGCTGCTGCTCGGCGCGATACGAATATCGCGGCCAAGACAATGGCCGCTCCGACCATGTGATAGGTTTCAAGTCTCTCTCCCAACAGCAGCACCGCCAAGAAAACACCGAACACCGTGGGGAGATTCATGTAGACGCCGACTCTTACTGAACCGATCAGGATTACCGCACGGTTGAAGAAGGCATAGGCAATCAGCGAAGGAAAGATGCCTACATAGAGCACCGCGCCAATCACTTCAATTTGTGGCTTGGCGACCCCGCCATCGGCCAGGCTCACCAGGTAAGGTACAGCCAGCGTTCCCATGCCGACCGCGAACAGCACAGCGAGCAGAGTGATGTGGTGTATGGCGGGCACCTTGCGCAAGAACGTCGCGTAGGCCGAGTACAGGAAGACCCCGGTCAGGGCGAGCAAGTCGCCATGGTTGAGTCCGCCAAGATGCAACGCGAAAGGCTGCCCTCTGGTCACGATCCAGACGACTCCGGTAAGAGACAGCGCCGCACTGGAAACCAGCAGCGGTCTGATCCGCTCCCCGAACAGAATGCTCGGCATGACCAAGGTCATGATCGGCATGGTCGATTGCAGCAGCAGGCTGTTGGTGGCTGTGGTGAGTTGCAGGCTCCAGTAAACGATGAAGGCGAACACCCCCACGCCGAACACGCCCAGCACCGCCAGCAGGCGCCAGGAATCGCGCAGGACCCGACGATCGGCCACGACGTGCCGCCAGGCAAAGGGCAGAACGAATAGCAACGCGACCACCCAACGCCAAAAGGCCAGCGCCAGAGGAGAAAGCAAGTCGCGCGCCGCCCGGCCCACGATGGGGTTCAGCGCCCAGAATAGCGAAGCGAGAGAAAGCAACAAGACTGGTGAGCTCCATACGTAACGAAGGGCCTGCCGCCATCCAGAAGAACCATTGCCAGTACCCATCAGAACGAACGGTCCGTCACTCTCAATCCCACTTGCGTGGCATCGGCTTTTTGCATATCGTACATCGCATTGCCCTTAGTGTACGAATCTGCAGACGACAACCGCAGTTCGTGAAAACCGGAGAGAGCCATGAGCAGCGACGCCACACTCGTAGACACCGTGAATGCCAGCCAATCCCGTCAGGTGTTTTGGGATGAAGATGTTTACGCTCTTGAAATAGAGAGGATTTTTTCACGCGCTTGGCTGATGCTCGGTCACGAATCGCTTGTGCCCAAGCCGGGCGATTTCATCACCACCTATATGGCCGAAGACAAGGTCATCCTCTCGCACCAAAGCGACGGGACATTCCGCGCCTTCATCAACTCCTGCAGCCATCGCGGCAACCAGATCTGCCACGCCGACAGCGGAAATGCCAAGGCGTTCGTCTGCAATTACCATGGCTGGGTGTTCGGCCAGGATGGATCGCTGGTCGATGTCCCGCTCGAGTCGCGCTGCTATCATAACAGCCTCGACAAGCAGAAATTGGCGGCGAAGTCCGTTCGGGTTGAAACCTACAAGGGTTTCATTTTCGGTTGCCACGATCCCGAAGCGCCCAGCCTGGAGGACTATCTGGGTGAGTTCCGCTATTACCTCGATACCATCTGGGAGGGTGCCGGCGGCGGAATGGAATTGCTTGGCCCCCCGATGAAGAGCCTGCTCCAGTGCAACTGGAAGGTACCGGCCGAGAATTTCATCGGCGATGGTTATCACGTCGGCTGGACCCATGCCGCCGCGCTCAGCCAGATCGGCGGCGAGTTGGCTGGCCTGGCGGGCAATCGCGCCGACATTCCCTTCGACGATCTCGGCCTGCAGTTCACGACCCGGCACGGTCACGGCTTCGGGGTGATCGACAATGCCGCGGCCGGACTCCACATCAAGCGGGAGGGCTGGACCAAATTTCTCGAGGACACGAGGGGTGAGGTGCGCCGCAAGTTCGGCCCGGAGCGCGAACGGCTCTATCTGGGGCACTGGAACTGCTCGATCTTCCCAAACTGCTCGTTCCTCTACGGGACCAACACCTTCAAGATCTGGCATCCACGCGGACCGCATGAAATCGAGGTGTGGACCTATACCATAGTTCCGCGCGATGCCGATCCAGCTACCAAGAGCATGATCCAGCGCGAAGCGATCCGCACCTTCGGCACCGCCGGGACGCTGGAAAGCGACGATGGCGAAAACATGTCTTCGGCAACCTACATCAACCGAGGCGTGATCACGCGCAATGGCAGAATGAACTCCACGATGGGGGTCGGCTACGAAGGGCCGCATCCAGTCTATCCAGGCATCGTCGGGATCAGCTTCATCGGCGAAACCTCTTACCGGGGCTTTTACCGGTTCTGGAAGGAAATGATCGATGCACCCGATTGGGCTAGCGTGAAAGCAAATGACGACACTTGGGATTCGGTTTTCCCGAACCGCAATTTCTGGAACGAGAAGCTTAACGCGGCCGAATGAGCGCCCCAAGCGGTGGTTCGAAAATCATAGAATAAGGAGAGAATATGTCGTCTGAACAAGTTCCGGTGACGCCGGCCGTTCACTATGATATCGAAGCGCACTATCGCGCTGAGGTCAGAATGTTTCAAACCGGGCAGTACCGGGAATGGCTCCAGGGAATGGTCGCCGAAGACATCCATTACTGGATGCCAATCTATGAACAACGGCTCACCAGGGACCGGCGCCCCGACCCGACGCCTGACGATGCGGCAATCTACAACGACGATTTCGGAGAGCTCAAGCAGCGCGTCGAGCGGCTTTATTCAGGCCAGGTATGGATGGAGGATCCGCCGTCTAAGATACGGTACTTCGTTTCGAATGTTGAAGCATTCGAGGCCGGTAACGGCGAATTGGACGTTCTGTCGAACATCCTTGTGTACCGCAACCGCCGCCAGACGGAAGTGACGGTGCATACGTTGGGGCGCGAGGACAAGCTGCGTCGGGATGGTAACGGCTTCAAGGTCTTCCGGCGTAAGCTCATCCTCGATGCGAGAGTCACGCAAGACAAGAACCTGTATTTCTTTTGCTAATAACGCGCGATTGCCAAAAACCCGGGAGAATATGCATGGAAGCCTACGCCGCGATCATTGAACGCCAAGGCGGAGAATTCGTCCTCGATAACGTATCGATCGAAGACCCCCGCGATGGTGAGGTGCTCGTCAAGGTTGCGGCGGCGGGCATATGCCACACCGACCTGACCGTCCGCGACCAGTATTACCCGACCCCGCTGCCGGCCGTGCTCGGCCATGAAGGTTCCGGCGTCGTCGAAAAGGTCGGCCGTGGGGTTTCCACTGTCAAGCCGGGCGATAAGGTGGTTCTGTCGTTCAGCTATTGCGGCACCTGTCCGGCTTGCCTCAAGGGGCATCAGGCCTATTGCCCCAGCCTTTTCCCGCTCAATTTCATGGGCCGCCGGCTCGACGGATCGACCCCGATCACCCGCAACGGCGAGGACGTGAACGCCTGCTTCTTCGGTCAGTCCTCATTCGCGACCTATTCGATTGCGAGCGAGAACAATTGCGTCAAGGTTGCTGACGATGCCGAGATCGAATTGCTCGGCCCGCTGGGCTGCGGTATCCAGACAGGCGCGGGCGCAATCCTCAATTCGCTGCGGCCGGCTCCAGGTGCCTCGATTGCGATCTTCGGCGTCGGCTCGGTCGGTCTCAGCGCAGTGATGGCCGCCAAGTCATCGGGCTGTCTCAAGATCATTGCGGTCGATCGCAACCCGGCTCGGCTCGAAGTCGCGCGCGAACTTGGTGCAACCGATGTGATCGACGCGTCGACCACCAATGCCCAGGAAGCGATTGTCGCGATGACCGGCGGCGGTACCGATTTTGCGATGGACACGACCGCGATCCCGCAGGTGCTGCGTTCAGCGGTCGAAAGCACCCACAACATGGGGGAAACCGCAGTCGTGGGCGGCGCCAAGCTGGGCACCGAATTTTCGCTTGATATGAACAACATCCTGTTCGGTCGCAAGCTGCGCGGGGTAGTGGAAGGCTCCAGCACGCCGCAGGTGTTCATCCCGCAGCTGATCGCGATGCAGAAGGCCGGCCTGTTCCCATTCGAGAAGCTCTGCTCGTTCTACGATTTCGATCAGATCAACCAGGCTGTCGAAGACACCGAAAAAACTGGCAGCGCGATCAAGGCCATCCTCCGGATGTAAGGACCGTGTTCGCCAGCCGCCTTGCCGCCCGTGTGGCGGCAAGGCGCGGCATGCCCGGGGACATGTTTGGCAAGAGCGGCACATTCCCCGGGGAAACTAGCAGCAAATGAAAACCGTCTACACGTTCGGCCCCGGCATTGCCCATGATGACTCGCGCGCCCGCGACAAGGCGGTAGTGGGCGGCAAAGGCGCCAATCTCGGCGAGATGGCGCGGATCGGGTTGCCTGTCCCACCCGGCTTCACCATCACAACCGAAGAATGCCTTCATTTCCTGCGCGATCGCCACAGCCAGTCCGCGCGCCTCGATGGCGAAGTCAGGTCGGCGCTGACCCATATCGAGCGCACGGTGGGCAAGAGGTTCGGCGATCGGCACGATCCCTTGCTGGTATCGGTTCGTTCCGGCGCCCGGGTCTCGATGCCGGGCATGATGGACACGATCCTCAACCTGGGCCTCAACGACCAAACGGTGCGTGGCTTGGCTGCTTCGTCTGGCGACGAGCGGTTTGCCTGGGACAGCTATCGCCGCTTCGTCCAGATGTACGCAAGCGTTGTGCTCGGGATCGATCACGCGCGGTTCGAGGACGCGCTGGAAAAGGCCAAGGAAGATCGCGGCGTCTCGCAGGACGTGGACCTGAGCGCCACCGATCTTCGTGACTTGATCGGCGAGTTCTTCGGCATCGTCGAGGCCGAACGCGGCGCTCCCTTTCCGCAGGACGTCGACGAGCAGCTTGCTTCCGCAATCGCTGCTGTATTCGAATCCTGGGAATCCGATCGCGCCAAGGTCTATCGCCGCCTCAACGGCATCCCTGGCGAATGGGGAACGGCGGTCAACGTCCAGGCGATGGTATTCGGCAATCTCGGCGAAACCAGCGCGACGGGCGTCGCCTTCACCCGCAATCCGGCAACCGGGGACAAGGCCTATTACGGAGAATGGCTGGTCAACGCCCAGGGCGAGGATGTGGTCGCCGGGATCCGGACGCCGCAATATCTGACGCTCGCAGCCCGCACGGCCGCCGGCGCCAAGCTGCCGTCGATGGAAGAGGCGCTGCCCGCGGTCTTCACGGAGCTCGCCCGCCTGTTCGAGCTGCTCGAGCTGCACTATCAGGACATGCAGGACATCGAATTCACGGTCGAGCGCGGCAAGCTCTATATCCTGCAGACCCGCTCCGGAAAGCGCACGGCCAAAGCCGCGCTGAAGATCGCCGTCGATATGGTCGAGGAAGGCCTGATCGCCGAGGAAGCGGCGATCAGGCGGATCGATCCGGCCTCGCTCGATCAGCTTCTGCATCCCACGCTCGATCCCGACGCGCCACGGACCCTGCTGGGATCGGGGCTTCCGGCTTCGCCGGGGGCTGCATCGGGCGCGGTCGTGTTCGACGCCGATACGGCTGCGGTGCGCGCCGAACTGGGGGAAAACGTCATCCTGGTCCGGCAGGAAACTTCGCCGGACGACATCCATGGCATGCATGTCGCTCGCGGAATTCTGACTGCCAAGGGCGGCATGACCAGCCATGCGGCGGTCGTCGCGCGGGGCATGGGGCGCCCTTGCGTCTCGGGGGCGTCCAGCCTGTCGATCGATTACCAGGCGCGATCAGCGGAGATTGGTGGCGTGCACATCGCCGAAGGTGACCTGATCACTATCGATGGCAGCACCGGCGAGATTTTCCAGGGCGCCCTGCCAACCGTGATGCCTGAGCTTGACCGCGAATTTGCGACGGTGATGGCCTGGGCCGATCGGCATCGCCGCATGAATGTGCGCACCAATGCCGAAACCCCGGCCGATTGCGAAGTCGCCCGCCAGTTCGGAGCGGAAGGCATCGGTCTGTGCCGCACCGAACACATGTTTTTCGACGGCGAACGCATCAACTTCATGCGCCAGATGATCCTGGCCGCGAATGTGGCTGAGCGGCTCGTCGCGCTCGATCGGTTGTTGCCCGAACAGCGTAGCGATTTCGCCCGGATTTTCGAGATCATGCAGGGGCTTCCCGTCACGGTGCGGCTGCTCGATCCCCCACTCCATGAGTTTCTTCCCCATTCCGAATCGGAATTCACCGAGCTGTCCGCCGCCGTCGGCATCGGCGTGGATCAGCTCAGACGCCGGGCCGAGGAATTAGCCGAGTCCAATCCGATGCTCGGCCACCGCGGCTGCCGCCTGGGCGTGGTCTATCCGGAAATCTACGAGATGCAGGCCCGCGCAATCTTCGAAGCGGCCTGCGCGGTGAGCCGGGAGACCGGCCAACCGGTCGTGCCGGAAATCATGATCCCCCTCGTCGGCACGGCCCGCGAACTCGACATGCTCAAGCGGATTGTGATCGGGGTGTCGGAAGCGGTCTTCGCGGAGCAGGGATTGACGGTTGAATTCACCGTCGGGACCATGATCGAATTGCCCCGCGCCGCGCTGGTGGCGGACGAGATCGCCAAGGTTGGCGAGTTCTTCTCGTTCGGCACCAACGATCTTACCCAGACCACGCTGGGCATCAGCCGGGACGATGCCGGACGGTTTCTTGGCAGCTACATAGACAAGGGCATCTTTGCCACCGACCCATTCGTCAGCATCGATGTAGAAGGGGTCGGCAAGCTGATTGCGATGGCCGCCCGTCTGGGCCGCGAGGCCCGCCCCGACATCAAGCTGGGGATCTGCGGCGAACACGGCGGCGATCCGGCCTCGATCGCGTTCTGCGACAGGGTCGGCCTCGATTATGTCAGCGCTTCCCCGTTCCGAGTTCCCATAGCGCGCCTCGCCGCTGCCCAATCGGCACTGGCCGCTACCTAGCGCGGAACCCGGCCAAGAGCTTAACAAGTCAAAGGGTGGAGGAGAAGAACCATGGACTATGATCGCAAGGACGCCAAGAAATGGGCCACCGAGACAGTCCGGGGGTTTTACCAGTGTCCGATCACCCCGATGACCGCGGACCACAAGTTCGACATCGACGGGATCCGCTACAACATCGACAAATATGTCGAAATGGGCCTTGATGGCCTGGTTGTCGGCGGCTTCATTGCCGAATGCTGGAACGTCACTCCGTCCGAATGGATGCGCTATCACGAGATCGTCGCCGAGGCCAACGCCGGGCGGCTCGATCTTTGGACGATCATCCTCGACCCGTCGGTCCACCTCGCGCTCGAAAAGATGCAGTTCGTCGAGGAGCTGGGTTTCAACGGCGCCGAGGTCATCAATCCCGTCGTCCAGCTTCGCACCGACGACGAGATTTTCGCCTGGTTCAAGTATCTGACCGATCGCAGCAACATGGCGGTCTGCCTCTACCGCACGCCGGTTTCGGGCACGGTGCTGAGCTGGAACCTGATGCGCCGCCTGGCCGATCTCGAGACCGTGATCGGGGTCAAGCAGGGTGCGCTCAATCGCGCCGAGACGATCAAGATCCGCAGCCTGATGCCCGAAGGCTTCAACACCATGGAGCCGTTTGAGTATTTCTTCCTCGAAGACCTCCGGCTGGGCGGGACGGTGTGCTGGGGCGAACTGTCGTTCATGCTCTATGGCAAGAAGCGCCACCTCGCGCGCGACTACATCAACCTCGCCCACCAGGGCAAATGGGAAGAGGCCCGCACCAAGTGGGAAGGCCTGCACGACGTCCGCGAATATTACCATGACCAGTTTGTCTGGGATATCGCGCGCACCGCGACCTATGCTTCGGCGCTGGCGAACATCAAGGCGTGGTATGAGGCGATCGGCCTCAAGGCCGGCCCGATCCTGCCGCCGGTCGCGGACGTGACCCCGCAGAAGAAGGAAGAGATCAGGGCCAAGCTCATCGAGCTCGGCATCGCCTGATCGGACGCGGGACATCGGCAATGACCAGGCAACTGCACTTCTGCATCCACGGCGCAGGCGGACTTGGTTCCGTTATCGGCGGCTTCCTGGCCCGCGGCGGACACAAGGTAACGCTGATTGCGCGCAAACCCCATGTCGAGGCCATCCGCCAGGGTGGTCTGCAAATCGAAGGGGTGCGGGCGCAGTTCGTGCAGCGCGCCAACCTGTTCGCGGTCGAGACCCCGGCCGAGGTCGAGGGCGCGATCGACTATTACATCCTGCTGACCAAGGCGAAGGGCACCGATCAGGCGCTGGCCGATGCGGCGGTGCTGGTTGACCGGACAGCCTGCGCCCTCACCTTGCAGAACGGGGTTGGCAAGGAAGGCCGGCTGCAGGCCGCGTTCGGCAAGGACGAGGTGATTGGCGGGTCGATCATGGACGGCGCAACCCTGCTCGAACCCGGCCGGGCGCTCAACCACATGGCCGTCCCGGTAACCGCCTATTTCGGCGAACTAGGAGGCGGAGAAAGCGATCGCACCCGGACCATGGCCGAGGCGCTGGACTCAGCCGGGATGGGGTCCCGCTCGACTGCCGACATCACCCATGTCCATTGGGAAAAACTGGTCCAGGTCGGAAGTGCTTCATCGTGGAGCGCCAGCACCCTGGGCGGCATCAAAGAGCTCGATTTCATCGACGGTGTGGCGGTACGCGAAGGCGCGGCCCAGTATATCCTGATCGTCAAGGACCTGCTGGCGATCTACAAGGCGCTGGGGTACGAACCGCAAAATTTCTTCGCGCCCGTCTCACGGCTCGTCGAGATCAACGGAGAAAGCTTCGCGCTCGCCGGGGTGATGGCCATGGTCGGCCGGTTCAAGCCGGAGAATCGCCCGGTCCGGACCTCGATGCACGATGACCTGGTGGCAGGACGGCGCATGGAGGTTGACGAAATACTGGGACCGCTCGCCGAGGCCGCCGAACGCCTCGGCGTCGATGCACCGACATTCCTGGGGGCTTACCGGATCCTCAAGACCCTGAACACCTACCTTTGACCTTTCGGCACGGGAAACCCTTTTGAACCGCTATACCATAGCCAATATTCCCGGCGACGGCACCGGCCGCGAGGTTCTGCCCGCCGGGGTGCAGGTCTTGTCGGCGGTAGCGCAGCGATGTGGCTTTGCGCTCGAGTTTCGCGACTTCGACTGGAGCTGCGAAACCTATCTCGCCACCGGGAAAATGATGCCCGATGACGGGCTCACCCGGCTTGCCGATCATGACGCAATCTTCCTTGGCGCGGTCGGTTACCCGGGGGTGCCCGATCACGTCTCGCTGTGGGGCCTGCTGCTGCCGATCCGGCGCGAATTCGATCAATATGTCAATCTCCGGCCGGTGCGGTTGCTGCCCGGCATTCGCTCGCCGCTGCGCGAAAAGAGCACCGGCGATATCGACTTCTGGGTGGTGCGGGAAAATTCGGAAGGCGAATATTCCCAGATCGGCGGCCGCACCGGCACCGGCGAGGATGAAATCGTCATCCAGCAGGCAGTATTCACCCGCCGCGGCACCGACCGGATCCTGCGTTACGCCTTCGATTTCGCGCGCAAGCTTGGCCGGCCGCATGTCACCTCGGCCACCAAGTCGAACGGGCTCTACCATTCGATGCCGTTCTGGGACGAGCGTTTCGCGGCGATCGGCGCGGAATATCCCGGGATCGCCACCGACCAGTACCATATCGACATTCTGGCCGCCCGCTTCGTGATGTCACCCGAACGGTTCGACGTGGTGGTCGGATCCAATCTGTTCGGCGACATCCTGTCCGATCTCGGTCCCGGCGTAACCGGGACGATAGCGGTCGCGCCGTCGGCCAATCTCAATCCGTCGCGGCGCTATCCGTCGATGTTCGAACCGGTGCACGGATCGGCTCCGGACATTGCCGGCCAGGGCATTGCCAATCCGATCGGACAGATCTGGTCGGGGGCGATGATGCTCGACCATCTGGGAGAAGCGGAAGCCGCAGCGATGGTGCTGGCCGCGATCGAAGCGGTCCTGCGCGATCCGCAAGCAGTCCTGACCCCCGATCTGGGCGGCAACGGCAGTACAGCGGTCCTGACCCGCCAAATATTGGAAAAGCTGCAGGGAAGGTGATCCCCGGCAGTCTTCGCGAGCCTGAAGGAACGAAACGCATGAGCCTGCAACGTCAGCTTCACCTCGGCGCGTTCATGCGGCCGGTCAGCATCCATACCGGCGCCTGGCGCTACCCCGGGGCAATCCCGGATGCGAATTTCAACTTCGCCGCGATCCGGCAATTCGCGCGCAAGCTGGAAGCAGGCAAGTTCGACGCCTTTTTCATGGCTGATCATCTCGGGGTCCTGAACATGCCGGTCGAGGCGCTGCGGCGCAGCCACACCGTCACCTCGTTCGAACCCTTCACCCTGCTGTCGGCGCTGGCTGGCGCCACCGAACGGATCGGGCTGGTCGCCACTGCCTCCACCACCTTCGACGAACCCTTTCACGTCGCGCGCCGCTTTGCCTCGCTCGATCACCTCAGCGGCGGGCGGGCCGGCTGGAACGTCGTCACCACGTCCAACCCCGAGAGCGCCAAGAATTTCGGGTTCGAGGTGCAGCCCGATCATTCCGGCCGCTACGGGCGCGCCCGCGAATTCTACGACGTCGTGACTGGCCTGTGGGACAGCTTCGCGGAAGACGCCTTCGTCTGCGATGCGGAAAGCGGCATCTATTTCAATCCCGCGCGGATGCACGTCCTCGATCACAGAGGGCTGCATTTCTCGGTCCTCGGGCCGCTCAACATCGCCCGCCCCCCGCAGGGCTGGCCGGTCATCTTCCAGGCGGGGGCCTCGGACCCTGGACGCCAGCTTGCCGCCGAAACCGCCGAAGTCGTCTTTGCCGCTGGATCGAATCTTGCCGCCGCCAAGAGCTTTTATTCTGATGTGAAAGGGCGGATGATCCCGATCGGACGCAATCCCGATCATCTCAAGATCCTGCCCGCCGCGCTCGTCGTTGTCGGTGACACGGTCGAGCAGGCCAAGGCCAAGCGCGCTCACCTGGACAGCCTGGTTCACTATGAAAGCGGGATTCACTCGCTGTGCGGCATGCTCGATCATGATGTTTCGGGGTTCGACCCCGATGGCCCCCTCCCCGAAATACCCGATACCAACGCCAGCAAGACCTCTCGTGAAATGCTGGTCACGCAAGCCCGACAGTACAACCTCACCATCCGCCAGCTCGCCGCGAAAGCCGGCAGCTATGCCGGGCTCGCCTTCGTCGGCACTCCGGCTTCGATCGCCGACGAGATGGAGCAATGGCTGGAGGAGCGCGGTTCGGACGGGTTCGTCGTGATGTTCCCCTATCTGCCGGAGGGGCTCGACGATTTCGTCGATCGGGTCGTGCCCGAATTGCAGCGCCGGGGCATTTTCCGCAAGGACTACCAAGGCACGACCCTGCGCGATCATTTCGGGTTGCCGCGCCCCGGCAATCGATTCTTTTGACGCGGCGAACCGAAAGCCGCAGACCAGACCGCTAACGACACGGAGGGAACAACCATGGCCGCCTATTTCATCGCTTCCGTCACCTCGCACGACGATGGCTGGGTTGCGGACTACCAAGCCAATGTTCCGCCGATGGTTGCGCGGTTCGGCGGCGAACTGATCTGCCGCTCCAACCAGTTCGAACGCTTCGAAGGCGAAGGCGCGGCGCCGCACTATACGGTGATCATCCGCTTCCCTGCGATGGCGGATGTCCAAGCGTTCATGGCCTGCCCCGACTATGCGCCGTTCAAGGTTGCACGGATCGCCGGCGCAACGTCCGACATTTTCGCGGTCGCCGACTGACCGGCGCAGCCTTTGGAGATCGAACCATGCAAAGCCTGCGCATCTTCTTCATCGCCAGCGGAATCTGGTACCTGTGCAATCTGGTCCTGCTCTGGCCGCCGGTCTATGCAGGGGCCCTGTCCCTGATCTATCCGGGAATCGATCTGGGCCAGGGCCAGCCGGTGTTCGATCTGCTGCTCGATGCCTGGCTGATCGTCGGGATACAGCTGGCCGCGATCGGTATCGTCGCCCTGTGGGGCGCGCGGCAGCCGTGGAAATACATCGCGCTGGTCCCGGTGATCGTGCTAACCGAAGCGGTCGGCGCGGCATGGGACATCTACAGCCTGTTGTGCAGCGGCGAGGCGGAATGGGTCGTCTTCACAACGCTGGCGGCTCATGCTGTGATCGTACTCGGAGCCTGGTACACCTGGACTGCGGCGCACCGGGAAAAGGCGCAACAAGGCGCAGTGACCTCATAGATTGAAAAACGGCCAAGGCGAAGAACGGACGCGGAACGTTATGGAGTTCGCGCGGCGTCTTTGACGGCGAAGTTGTTGACGATGCGACTGATGGTGGCGCGATGGACGCGGAAGAGGCGGGCGATATCGGCTGTCGATCTGCCAGCGGTGAGCATGGTGATGACCTCGGTCTGTTGGTGGGGCGAGAGCTTGGGTTGTCGGCCGCCACTGCGCCCCTGGGCACGCGCCGAGCGCAGGCCAGCCTGCGTTCGTTCGCGCACCATGGCGCGCTCGAACTCGGCGAACGAGCCCAGCATTTGCATCATCATGCGACCGGATGCCGTTGTGCTGTCGATATTTTCGGTCAGCGAGCGGAATCCGGCGCCGGCCTTTTCGACGCGGTCGAGGATAAGCAGCAGATCTTTCAGCGACCGCGACAGCCGGTCAAGTTTCCAGGCTGCGAGAACATCACCGGGCTCGAGACGGTCGAGCAGTCGGTGGAGTTCCGGTCGATCCCAGCGGCCGCCCGAGGCATGTTCTTCGTAGAACCGGGTGCAGCCCGCGGCTTCGAGTGCTTCGATCTGCGGGGCGGTATCCTGGTCTTCGGCCTTGGACACGCGAGCATAGCCGAGCAGCTTGGGTGATGCTGCATTTATCTGTTGCTTTTGCATGTCGTTTGGCAACAGCTTTGTGCGACGAATAGCGCGTTGTTTTTGCTGGACCGGTCTGGATGCTGCGCAAACGACCGTTTGCGCGCGTTCGTTCCTCATGACTGGCATCCGCGATGTCGCGGCTTCAGCCCCGTGCTTCTTTCGGCCAGCCAGTCGATGGCGCCCGGGATGGCACGCCAGGCGGCGCCGTTTTCCTCGACATAAGCGGTCGCCTCATCCTCTCCGCCCATACTGATGTAGCCGTCGCGAGAAGGAACGAGGCGTTTGAGGCCGGCCAACATGGCAGGCACATGCGAGTTGCTCTCCCAGGCTTCCCGGACAATCGCCGGACCGCGCGGGTCCTGTTCGCGATAGGCTATCAGCGCCAGCGTGTAGGCCCAGGCGGCACTTCCATCTCCTTCATACTGGCGCAGTAGCACCTTCAGCCCAGCGAGATCGTCGCGCTGGAGCAAGGCGCTTGCCAGCAGGTAGCGGATGCCCTGATTGTCATTGGGATTGAGGATCAGCATCGCGCGATAATGGTCGATCGCCGCCTGCTGCTCGCCCGTGCGCCATAATGTCATCGCCAGTCCTGCTCGCGCCCGCATATAGGGTCTGGTCTGCAGGAACCCCCAGAAGTGGCCAGACAGTTCCTCGAATTCATTGCCGAGCGCGCGCTCGCCTGCCTCCACGCCTTGACGGTAAAGGGCTAGTGCGTCCGGTTGGGATCGCGCGTCTTCCTCCGCAAGCAGGACATAGGCGTCCGCGCATAGCGGAGAGATGTCGAGTGCGGCCCTGGCGAGAGCGACACGCGCGGCACCGCTCGCTTCCCACGCATCGTACATCATTTCCTGCGCATCATCGACGGCGCCGTTCGTATCGGCCTCCACGCGGCCGAACAGCCCGGCCATGAAACCTTCCATGGCACGGCGGTCGGGGAACACTTCGGAAGCTCGCTTGGCCGGGGTCGATATGGGCCTGTTCCGTGTCTTCCTGGTCTTTGGACGCCGGGGAGGTGGAGATGCTTTTTTTCATCGCAGAGGCCTTTGCGAATTATGCTGTCAGCGGCAGATCGAAGTCGATGCGCCGATCCAGATTGGCCTCGAAACGGCCATAAGGATTGATATGGGCGTGGATGGCCGGCGTCAGACCGCGATGGTCTTCGGCGGTCATCCGCTTCATCCAGGCGGGCTCGGTCAGAACCCGCTGCAGCATCCGCGTGTTCACGTAGACCAGGCAGTTCTGTAACAGATGGAGCGCCAGCACCGCCAGTTCCTGATCCTCCAGGCGATTGGCGGCAATCTCACCGCCCTTGCCGAAGAAGATGAAGCTGTGCGCGCCGTTCCAGTTTTCGACGACGTTGAGCCCGGCATGGATGTCGCGGCGCAGATCCTCCGAACCGATATAGCCGCACAGGAAGATCGTCTTGATGACCTTGCCGAGTTCGGCAAGCGCCGCATAGGTCGGGTGCTGGACAGCCGCGCTGGCAAAGCGGCGCAGAATCGCCTCGGGGTCGGCGGTGCGGTGTTTGAGCGCCGCGGTATATTTGATCATCTCGTCATACTGCCGCTCGATCAGTGGCCAGTTGATCTCACGCGCCAGGATCGGCGTGAGATTGCCGAGCGTTTCGCGCATCGCGGTTTCCGGCACATAAAGCTTCTGGCGGGCGATCGCCTTCAGGCGCGGCGCCAGCTCGAACCCGAGCAGGTGGCAAAAGGCGAACCCCACCTCGCTCTGGCCATGACTGTCGACATAATGACGCTGGATCTCCTGGTCGGTGCAATGGCGCAGCACGCCTTCGATCATCGCGCTGACCTCGGAGGAAGAACAGCGTTTGAGCTGCGAGTAGATGCAGGTCGCCTGGCGCTCCATGTG